>JASHOL010000405.1 GCA_030041135.1 Streptosporangiaceae bacterium
CTGCCGGTCGGCCATGACCTCACGGACCTTGCGCAGCCTCAACTCCAGGGCCGCAACGTCAAGCTCGTCGAGCGCGGGCGCGCGCTGGGCGTCGGCCGCCAGCGAGTCCGCCTCGACCACCATGGTCCAGTCAAACTGCATGAGCTCGTCCAGCCCGGCCGACCTGACCCGGTTCCAGACCTTGTCCTGGTTCAGGACTGGCAGCCCGCGGACCGCGGCCGAGGTGTCCTCGATGGCCCGCACGAAGCGCTCGGCCCGGCGAATCGGCTCCATCACCTCCGCCGGCGGGAACGGCTGCTCCCTGGTTGACGGCGGGACCCGGTCGGCCCGCCACTGGCTGATCAGCTGCCGGACGCTGGCCGCCGCCGCGCCGAGCTCGTGGCCTACCCGCTCGCGCACGAGCAGGTCATCGGCCCTGAGCCTGCCCTTGTCGGTGTAGACGTCGGAGGCAAGCAGCCCGCGCAGCCGGTCGGCGAGGTCGGCCACCGGTCAGGTCGCCTGGTGCGCGGCCGGGGCGGGCGCCGGCGCTCCCCCGCCGTTGATCTCCGCCAGCGACGGCATACTGGCGACCGGGCTGGTCTGGGCGGTGATGCCGATGTTGAACGACTCGCCGACAGCCATGTTCGGCGCCGACACGAGCCCGCGCTCGGCCATCTTCATCGCCACGTAATACCTGACCGCTTCCAGCTCGGACAGGCCGAACGCGCGCAGCGAGATCAGCTCGCGCATCCGCTCGTCCCTGGGCCGCATCAGCACCTTGACGTCGTTCAGCGTGACGCCGTATATGGACAGGAAATCCTGCAGGTGGCCGCGGACCAGCTCGGTGATCTCGTGAATTTTCTCGTTCACCTTCTCCAGCGGCGTTACCTGGACCAGCTGGTTGACGGCCTGCTCGACCACAGGTCCGGCGTAGGCGTTCAGTGCATCGGCGGTCAGGTAGTGACCCTGGTACGGCATGTGCGTGACCAGCTTGACCGCGTCTTCCTTGGTGTCGACGTGCACGTAGTAGTCGACGTCGTAGACAAGCTCGGCGAGCTCAGCCGACAGCGCTACCCCCTGCGCCTTGACCACGCTCTTGGCCCTGGCCACGAACAGCGCCTCGTACTGCCATGGCGACTGGCCGCCATAGAAGGCCTGCTGGAAGCTGCCAAGCAGCGGCCGCTGCGGCGTCTCAACCGGGTACTGGCCGGTCTCGTATACGTTCAGGATGGCGCCGCGGGACTTGAGCACGCAGAAATGGTTGCTCTCCACCGTGAGCAAGCTGCCGTTCATGATGTCGGCGCCGGGATAGTGCCACATCAGGATGCCGGGGCCCATGGTCTCTGTGCCGTCGTTGGTGTTCAGGGTGCTGATGACATTGCGCATCGCCATGACTTGTTCCTCCCGTAGCGGGCCGAGGGCTCCAAGCGCCTCCAGTACCCAAGCACATCCTGGCGAGGAAGTGTCCCTACCGCTAGGGCTACGCCACAGAATGTGCCATTAGCGGCGCGGCCCCGGCCTCAGCCCTTCCAGATCTTGACGGACTTGATGAGCAGCTGACCGCTGCAGTATCCGGGCCGCGGCTGCACATACTCCGCGAGATCGGCGAGGAAATACATTGCCTGGTGCGGAATGTACTTGGTAACAGTGAGGACAGCCTTGTTGCCTATATAAAAAACTAGCTTCGACTTTGTCCACGATAGCGAGTAGACTTTCCAGCCCTTTGTAACGTCAGGCGAGAGCAACTTCCTTATGACGTGCGGACCATTTAGCGGGTGGAAGAATACCCCCGTCTGGCGCTTTACTCCCCAGCTCTCAAGGATGTCGATCTCAGGCGGGTACTTGCCATTCGTGGCAGCCAGCCAGAGCGCGGGCCACAGTCCTGATCCGTGCGGGATATCGGCCACGACCTGGACGAAACCGTACTCGAACCTGAAGCTCGGGTAACTGGTCACCATCCCCGACCGGCAACCGTAGATGAACCTGTTCCCAGTGGCGGTGTATCCGGCCGTCCGCTCACGCTGGGCGACAAGGTGCAATTCGCCGCGGTAGACGACAGCCTGCGATGGCAGGTACCACTCCGCCTCCTCAGGGTTCCCCCAGTTCTTGCAGCCCGAGTGATAAGAGGGCATGAGCGGATAGCAGGTATCCCAGGTCTTGGTGTCGAGCTTCTTCCCGGTGAACGTGGCATCGAACGCCGGCTTGCCCTTGGGGGTAGCCGCGGCCGACCCTGCCGGGCTGGCGACTTCAGCCGACGCAGCCCGCCCACTCGATGACGATGCGACAGACGTCCCGATGCCCCAGAGGATGGTCGCGAATACGAGTGGTACGCCCACTGCGAGCCTTGGCCACGTCATGATCTCGCTGCCTCCGTGTCCCCCGTTACGGCCGAATCCGACGGAAGCGTAACAGGATGCCTGGTCGTGTCTGGCGCAATGCCAAGAAACCATGCCTTTAACGACTGGGTCTGCCGGTGCTGACTTGAGAGTTAGGTCAGGCCCAGTCGCCCACAGCCGGTGCCCGGACCTGGCGTACTCGCAGCGATCAGCAAGCTGCGGGGCGCGATGTCACTGTCAGCCAGCATGACTCGGGTCATCACTTCCCTGGCTGGTGGGGCGAGTGTTTCTGCAGCTAGCCCTCCTGATGCGACTTCTCCACCCTAAGCTCGCTGAAGGTACCTACATGATCTTTTTCCTATCTAGCGTAGTCATCTGCACATTTGCGATACGCTCGCCCGGCCGGGCAGAGCGCTGCGCTGCCCAGATCAAGTTGGACCAGTTCGAGGGTTGGACGGTGGGAGCTGTGCGGGGCGGCACGCCGGGCACGCGTCAAACGCTGATGAGTGACGCTCGCCTACTGAGCGTGCGCTGCACCGGACGAGGACCTCTGATGCTCCAGCGGATCCGTACGGCGGACTATGCGCGGGATAAGGACGAACTGCCCGACGCAGCGCGAGGTGGCGGGCGCTTTCCGTCAGATGACCCCAGCCGCAGTCACCACAACCGCGCCTCACTGCGAGCGCGGAGAAATCACGTGAATGCTTGTGACCTTGACGGCATACGCGGGCTAACTGATGATTTGTTCTGGAAGAGTTCTTTAGTCGATAAGTTCATACTAGGCCCGTGCAGCCAGACTTATCCGCTGCCTGCCAATATGAGATGGTACGGGCGAGTCGCACGCGTACCGCACGACCAGCAGAAGGGGGGTCCTCGGTGGCCGCTGAAACCGTCGGCGAGTCCGTTCCCCGCCCGGCAAGCCCGTCAAGCAGGACGGAGCATATCGAGGCGGCTGGACGGACGGACGGGCGAGGACCTCAGCAGGTAGAACTTGGGGCGTTCTCCCGCCCCGCTCACTGCGAGCTACGGCAGTACGAGTCCGGCGAGCGGACGCCGATGAGACTCTCGATCATCATGGCCGCGTTCAACGAAGAGCGGACGATCATCAAGGCCGTCGAGGGAGTACTGCAGAATGACTATCCCTGCGACATTGAGCTACTCGTAATAGACGATGGCAGCACAGACGATACTGGCAAGCTGCTAGCGGCCGTTACGGATCCACGGGTAGTCGTATATCGGCATGAAACCAACAAGGGAAAGGGAGCGGCTCTGCTCTCGGCCTCAGCGTTGGCCACAGGGTCTTATATTCTGCCGTTCGACGCGGACTTGGAATACGTCGCTGAAGACGTGAATCGGCTGATAGATCCCGTGCTGAAGGGCCGTTGCAGCGTCGTATACGGAGTGCGCCTATTCGGCTACAACACTTGCTACCGGTCTTATAGGTATGCGATCGGCAATAAGACGTTGACCCGGATGGCAAATATTCTCTACGACGCCTGCCTGAGCGACCTGCATACCTGCCTGAAGCTCATTCCGACGCCTATGTTCGGGAGTCTCGTCCTGCGCGAAAGTGGATTCGGGCTCGACACGGAGATCACGGCATCGCTCCTACGCCGGGGGGTGCGCCCCTTCGAGGTACCGGTCAGCTACTTCGGCCGCTCGCATGCCGAGGGCAAGAAGATCAGCTGGCGGGATGCGGCGAAGTGCGTGTGGATTCTCTTCCGCGTCCGGTTCCGCCCGCAGCCGCAGCGACAGGCATTGGTGACCACCGATGCCCAGACGGCCTGCGGAGTCGTCATTGACCGCGCCGCCGGCGCGGGCGCGCAGACCCGTGCCTCTCGCGACACTGGTGAGTACTTCGATGCGGTGGCAGGCTAACCCACGGAACGCGCCAGTTATCCGGCGCTTCACAGGAAGCAAGCCGGACACGTCGGCTGCAGTCAATCGACCAGTTGTCGCGCTGGTCACCGATGCAATTCACCCCTACCATCGCGGCGGCAAGGAAATTCGCTATCACGAGCTTACTCACCGGCTGGCGGCACAGGCAGACGTCCATGTTTACACGATGAACTGGTGGCAGGGTCCGCGGACGATCCGCGAAGACGGTGTCACCTATCACGCACTGTGCCGATACCGGCCTCTTTATGCGGGCGAACGCCGGTCGATTTCGCAGGCGTTGTTCTTCGCGCTCGGCTGCCTCCGTCTCCTGTGCGCGCGTTTTGACGTGCTGGAGGCGGACCACATGCCGTACCTCCAGATCCCATGTCTCCGGCTCGTGGCGACAGTCAGGCGCAAGGGACTGATCGTTACCTGGCACGAGGTCTGGGGCTCCCGGTACTGGCGCGAGTACCTGGGCCGAGTCGGCCTGGCGGCCTGGCTAATGGAGTGGTGCGCGATGCGCCTGCCAGATCACATCATCGCCGCGTCGCCGCAAACCGCCGAGCGACTCCGGATAGCTCTCCGGACCCCGGCCAAGATCACGATCGCGCCCAACGGCATCGACATGCGCGTCGCGGAGGAGGCCATCAGGAACGCAAACCCGGCGGATATCGTCGTCGTCGGCAGGCTGCTGCCGCACAAGCGAGTCGACATGCTGCTCGATTCGGTAGCACTGCTGCGCGCCGATGGTCATCCGGTGACCTGCCGGATCATCGGAGACGGACCTGAGCGCCAGTTGCTACACGATCGCGCAGAGGCTCTGGACATCACCGATGCGGTCGACTTTCGGCATGATGTCGGCGATCACCGGCAACTCTATGGCCTGCTAAAGGCGGCCAGGGTGTTCGTATCTCCATCCGCCAGGGAAGGCTTCGGTATTGCCGTTCTGGAAGCGATTGCGTGCGGCCTGCCAGTGGTGACGACGTCGGACCCCGACAACCTGGCCCAGCACCTTGTCGCGAGGTCCTCTCGCGGCGTCGTGTGCGACGCCTCCGCCCAGGCTCTTGCCGACGCGGTTAAGGGCCTGCTGAGCACTCCATATCCCGACACTCCCGACCAGGAGACCTGGTTGGACGAGTATTCCTGGGACGCGACAGTGACAAAGGTCCGCATGGCGCTGGGGATATGACGCTCAGGCGGGAAGCCGTGCTGCTGCTGAGCGGCACCAAGTTCGAGCGAGTCGCTCGGAGCGCGTACAACTCCTGGCGTGATCGGCTCCCAGCCGCCTGCCTCTCGGCTGACGCGGCAAGGGCCAGGGTTTACGACCGTCAGACCATCGCGATCGCCAGAATGGCCCTGTTCGGGGGCGGCGGGAATAGCATCGACGTCGGCGCGAACTGCGGCACCATCCTCAACGCTCTCGTCAAACTTTCCCCCAGGGGCATGCATTGGGCCTTCGAGCCGATCCCGAATCTCGCTGCCCAGCTCCGCCGGCGATATCGACAAGTCACAGTCGAGCAAGTAGCGCTGTCTGACCATACGGGGATCGCTGATTTTCATTTCCTGCCGGCGGCCTCGGCCTACAGCAGCCTCCTGAGCAGGCCGGAAGTTGAGGCCGGGAAGGACGTTCAGCTGATCCGAGTTGACGTCCGCCGACTGGACGACGTCATACCCGAGGAAGTCCCTATCGCCTTCATCAAGATAGACACCGAAGGTGGTGAAGCCGCGATCCTCCGCGGAGCAGTCCGGCTGCTTCGCCGGCACAAGCCCGTCGTCGTCTTTGAGTGCGCACCCTCAGCCCTGGACGAGTGCATGGTCGCGCTCGAAGACGCAGGCCTTCGCCTGTCGCTACTGCCCGACCTTCTGGAGCACAGGTCGCGACCCGTGGCCGAGGTCAGGAAATTGGGCCTCGAGGGCGGTGAGTTCTACTACGCCGCCAGCGGCGCTTGAGCGTAGCGGCCTTGTTTCAGCTCCGCGACACTCTGGCATACAGGCGCTCGAACTGCGTCCCGACCGTCTCCCAGGAGTACTGGCTGGCCATGCTCCGGGCGGTCGCGCTCATCTGCCGGTATACCTCCGGATCCGAGCTGACCGCCTGCAGGGCGCTACGCAGAGCCACCACATTGCCGAGCGGCACCAGGATGCCATTCTCGTGCGGCCTGACGATGTCGCGATTGCCCGCAATGTCGGTCGCGACGATGGGCAGGCCCATCGCCATCGCCTCAAGCAGAACAAGCGGCATGCCTTCTCGTTCCGAGGGCAGGACGAACACATCGGCGTTTCGATACAGCTCTAGCAGCTCCGCGCCATCCGCGCGGCCGTGAAATCGCACATTCTGCAACCCGAGGCTCGTAGCGGTGCTTCGGAGGTCGCTCCCGAGCTCCCCGTCGCCAACGAGAATGGTTTCGAACTGCTCGGACACACCCGCCAGGGCCTGAAGCAGGAAGGACAGGTTCTTCTGGACCGAGAGTCGGCCAACGAACAGCAGGCGAGGCCTTGGGTGCAGAATGCGGTCATCGGAATGGAAGAAATTCTCGTCCACCCCGTTCGGTATAACCGCGACCCGTTCGGGATCTATCCTGTACTTCCGCACCATCGTATTTCGCTGCTCCTCGGTGAACACGACGACCGCCTCCGATCTCCGAAGGACCGGCCCGAGAACCAACGGTTTCCATATGCGAAGCATGAAACCAGCCCAGCCGGATGGGCCAACATCTATATGTACATGCGCAACGTAGCGGAGCCCCCGGACTGCGTGCCCGAGCCAGACAGCCTCGGGGACGAAGGCGTGTGCTACATGAAGATGAACGATCGCTCCCTTGGGCAGCTTGAGGAGCGCGCCGGGCAACCCGGGAATGATCGGCGTATTGGCGACAGTCCATGATCGAAACCGGCGGATGAGTTCGGTACCTCCCGAGCCGTCGTCCTTCGGCTGGCCGTCCAGGGATGTGAGAACCTGGACGTGAAGACCGCGTTTCCTCTGATCGAGAACCAGGGATTCGACGACCTTCTCAAGCCCGCCGAGGAACGGCGGGTAGTGTGCGGTCACGTGCACGACATGCGTGCCCGCGGGCGCCTGCATAAACGCCGCCCTCGACGGACGTGCAACTCCTCAGCAGGCCGGCAACCGGCCATACGACTATGCAATGCCGAGAGCTGATGCACGCAGGTACTGTACAGTGCGCTGCACGTCAGGTTGCCGTCCCCTCGTCAGGCATCGCTGTGGCCCGTGACGGTGGCTCGCCAGGCGGCCCAGCTAACCCGGTGCCGAGCGCAACGCAACGAAGCGTCTCGCGCGATCACCGAGGCGCGGTCGGCAACCTCCCCAAAGTGGACTAAAACCGACACGCTCCTCGCCAGTCTGGAAGTGTGCAGTCGTGGCACCCAGCAGGCGGCTATGATGACACTCGCCACAGCATCAGCAGGTATCTGCCGCTGTCGGGCGGGCTGTTCGCTGATGCACCTTACGTAGAGCTTGGTAGGTTAAATGAGGCGGATCATGGTCGGCTGCGGCGCGATCGGACGTCTCCGTGATCTTTAGGGAACATGACCAGGTCGAGGTGCAACTGGAGAGTCAGGCGGTGGATCCGACCTCCTACGCTCCTGGTCTTACCGTTGTCGTACTGACCTATAACAGTCGCGCGACCATCGGCCCATGCCTCGCATCCCTGGTCGGCCAGGAATTCAAGGACTTCGAAGTCCTTGTCGTCGACGACGATTCAGAAGACGACACCCTGGAAATCGTATCCGCCTTCTCGCCAAGGTTGCGGACGAGGATTACCAGGAACGGATCACACAGCATTCCTCGCGGGCGCAATATCGGGCTTGCTCAGGCCAGGACGGCGATCGTCGCATTTCTAGACTCGGATGATAGTGCGCTGCCTGACTGGACGAGAGTAATAGTCCAGGCATTCCAAGCTGATGCGAGTATCGCATGCATTTCCGGTGATCTTCACCTGGCGTATCGTACAGCAACCGGGCATGCTATCGCACTCAACGACGATGCTGTCCGCCGTTGTTTCGGTGGCCATGCCTTGATTTCGGGAGGAAACAGCGCGATCAACCGCACGGTTGACGCCGATACCCGCTTCGACGAAGACTTCCGTTTCGCAGAGGATCTTGACCTGATCACAAGGTTCGCAGGCGTCAATCGCTGGCGGCACGTGCCGGAGATGAAGATCAACCATTTCAGCCGGGACACGCTCGGTCAGTACTCGGTTCAGATGTATCGCTACGGGTTCATGAAGCAACTCTTTGCCTTCAGATCGCGCTCATACCGCTGGCTCGATTTCGTGCCGCTGATCCTAATCCTTTGCGGCGTGGCCACCAGCCTGGCCATTTGGACGTGGTGGCCGCTGACGCTCGTCATCGTGCTCTCGCTGCTCGAAGCTGCGTTCGTCATCGTGTACCAGCGCTGCCCGTTGCGCGTCGCGGCGCTTACGTTTCCGGCTTGGGTCGTCAAGAACGTTACTTGGACCTGTGGCACATGCGTCGGCCTCGTCACCCTCGGGCTAAGGGCCGACGTCCGGCGATCTCTCAGGTCGAAGCGAATTGCGGGGCTGCCGCTTACCAGAGACTGGGCCAAGTCGTGAGCCCGAGTCTTGCCGCGATCCGAGTTAGGTTCCGCCGGGCAAGCTTGGGGAGCACGAGGCCAAAGCCGATCGTGAAGTGGCCAGAACGGCCGATGCGAGCCCGCGTAAGCTCTCCGTTCGGTCACGATCTGGCCTCCACTCCTGCAGTTCGCTGACGTGCTCGTTCGTTGTTGGTCAACCGCACACCTCGCAGCAGCGTGGACTGCCGCCCCCATCACGCTCACCGGCGACGCCCTCACGCCCGTCCGCGGCTCCGACAACCTCAGCATCAGACCGGCCGCCAGATGAAGCTGCTCTCCAAGCTCGACATCGCCCAACGGCTAATCGCGCATCCCAGCGCACTCACCACCACGAGGGTCCTGCTCCAGCGGAACGGCCGAGACGCAGCGGGTATCCCGTGGTGGAATGAACGCGCGACCCGGTACCTAAGTCAGCACCTGCGGTCCGGCGACAAGGTCTTCGAATGGGGGTCGGGCGGATCGACGGCATGGTTGATAAGCCATGGCGCAGAAGTCACTTCGGTCGAGCACGACCCAGGTTGGAAGGCGAAGGTGCTGGCGCGCTGTCCGGCGGCGAACATCACCCTCATCCAAGGCACGGCGCACGGTCAGCTCAGGTCCGAGCCCCCGACTGGCGACAGCGTGCATTTCTTCGATGACTACGTCGCCGCGATTGACGAGATGGATGATGGCAGCCTGGACGTCGTAATCGTCGACGGTATGAGCCGACTCGCCTGCGCCGGGCGCGCTGCGCCGAAGGTGCGGCCCGGTGGCCTGCTCATCGTCGACGACACGGACATGAGCTGCTTCACCTCAGTCAAGAGGCAACTGCCAGGCTGGCGGGTGGTCAGCCTGACCGGCTTCAAGTCAACGATGGAATTGCGAGAGACCACATTCCTCCACAAGCCCACCTAGCTGGGCCGTCACCAACATGACCCCGATCCACCACCGTCGCGTGCCGTGTTCGCTGCCGATCTGACTCTCGCCAAGCATGCGTCGGCGCCCTTGGTCCAGGTGAATGGCTGGCGGTCGGCAGGTGCGGGCCGACTGAAAGCAGCGACACACGCGGCCGACGGGTGCGCTGTCCTTGCCGGCTCCGCGTAGCCAGCTGGCCAGAGGGCAAGCCAGCGGCTCGGCCACAGCGCGCGGCAGCAACCCTGCGCTGCCTGAGCTCACCGCGTCCGGGTCAGGGCGGGCCGCGACCCTGCGGTCCGGCGATGACGGGCCGGAGGCTTTCTCACGGCGACGGCCGTCGCCGCTGCAGCCACGGCGGCGCCGAGCGAGCTGCCAATCGGCCAGGCGACGGTTAGCGCCGTGAGGCCGTGCGGAGCGAGAATCCAGGCCGCAGCGCAGATGGCGGCCGAGTAGACGGCACTGCTGAAGACCAGCGGGCCAAGACGGCTCGCCAGCCGGAGCACCGTCCATGACCAGTTGCAGGCGGCTATAGGGATGACCGCGACGGCGAGCAGCTCCAGGCTGCCGGTTCCGTGCAGGCTGTACGCCGGGCCGAAGGCCAGCAGGACCCAGTGGGCGCCGAGCGCCAGGACGACGCAACCGGGCAGGAACAATATGATGGCGAGACGTCGGCTCCGGCGGCGTATCTCCCGCCAGTTTGCGTCCGCATGCGACCCCTCCGCCAGAAACGCCTGCTCCGTAGCGTAGATCGTCGCGTACAGCAGCGAAGCCATCTGGAATGCCACAAAGTAGTAGGCAGCGGACTGCGGCCCGAGTCGGTCCAGCGCGATAACCGGCACGACTACGGTCGGCAGCAGGATCAGCGCGTTCGCCAGGTAGTTCGCCCCTGAGAACTTTAGGAGCGGGCGGAGCGTCCGCACCGGCTGTCGCAGTGACGGCCGCCAGCCCATGAAGGCGATCATGAGGACAATGCTCATGAGCGCGGCTGCCGCAAAGCCGCCTGCGGAGGCACAGAAGAGTCCGTAAGCGCCGGTGCCGACTAGGGCAATACCAGCGATGATCTTGCTGAGCCCACCGACGACACCGTCAGTCAGAGCGCAGTAGGCGGCCTTGCGGGAGGCTATGAAAACGGAGTCGGTCAGAAGGTTGACCGCTGAGGCCGCGGCCAGCAGGGCAAACCCGCCCGCGAAGACCGGCTCGTGCGCGACGAAGGCAAGCCGCGGAGCCAGGATCGGCGTCAGCAGGATATAGATTAGGCCGATCGCGGCACCGCATGCTGCTACGAGGGCGAGTGCCGAGGTAATCAGCGCGTTACGCTCGGCCGCGGTAGGCAGGAAGCGAACCAGGGTGCTGTTCAGGCCGAAGAGTGCGAAGTACGCGATCAGCGCGATCGCTGAGATCAGCGAACTCGCCGTGCCCACATCGCCGGGGCTGAACAGGCGAGCCATGATGATCCAGAAGGCGAAGCCCAACGCGGCCTGGATTCCGGAGCTGAGCATGAGGTACAGCGAGTTACGAACCAGGTGGTCGCTCTTGAGTCGCGCTAGCAGCGCCGCCAGCCTGCTGCCCGGGGTTCCGAGGTCGCGCTCGCCGCCGTCAGCCAGACCCGGAGGCGGATGCTCGATGACCCCTGGATCCCCCAGCCAGTCGGGTATCGCTGGGATAATCGCGGTCGCTGCTTCCGACATCGCGAGCGACGTTTGCGTCGCGATCCCGATGAGGACTGCGAGGCCCGTCTGCTGCCGCATGCGCCAGGCTTCGTCGCTCAGAGCTGAGCAGAGTGCCGGGTCAGAGCATTGGCACGAACTCGCGGTGCAAGTCCCACGCTTGCCGGTCCCCGCGGCAATCCCCTGGCCATCGCCCGAATCCCCTCGACGCCCAGCCTGAGGCCGATCATTCACGTCCCCCGCGCCCGCGAGTCCTAGCCGGTACGGCTCTTCTGCTCGCCCGCTTAGGACTGCCTTGGCCGGGCTGGCAGGCTGATCGGGACCGCCGTCCATAGCTTCGCGAAGCACCGTGAGGGTCGAGCTCCCCTCCGTGGGGTCAGGTGACTCAATGCTAAATCCGGCCTCACACCCTTCGTGGAGAAGAGACCGTGGGTAGCCCTCTGGTAAGATCGTCGGCGCTTACGAACTCATCTATACTCATTAGTGCATAATCAGGCCTGATCAGTATATCAGCTGACCCAGCACCGGGGACCAGCGCGCTCAGCAGACCCTCCAGGTACGACCGCCCTGCGGCCTGGCCAGCTTCGGGACGATTCGCTGGTCTAGAGGACCGAACGAGCCGACCAGGCGCGCTCCTACTGGAATAGAGGAGCCACCGATGAAGATCGTGATATCGCACGTATACTCCAAGCACAACAACGGCGATGCGGCGATCTTGTCGGCTCAGATAGCCATGCTCCGGCGCGCCTTCCAGCATCCGCAGATCCACATTCTCTCGCTTGAACCCATCGAAGACGGGTATCAGTTCGATGGGATTCAGGTCGTCAATGCTGTAATGTTCGGCTCGGTGTCCCCGGCTAACGGCCGAATAAAGAAGGTTATTCTCGCCGTTGCCATGATCATCTACACCACCGTTTGGGCAGCAACTTTCCGCGTGAGCCACGTGGCCCTACCCCTGCCCCGCGCGTGGCGGGAGCCTATGCGGGTACTTGCCGGCGCCGACGTGCAGGTGTGCGTCGGGGGTGGATATCTGCGCGCGAAGAAGGGAGCTGTCAGCACCATTCTCCTGCTGCTGCTCTTTCACCAGGTGTGGCTGGCCAAAGTACTCGGAAAGCCGGTATATCTCTACTCCCAGTCGTTTGGCCCTTACCCGCAGAAAATACAGATGCGAATCGCCGCGACCAGTCTGCGACGCGCTGACCTGATCCTTGTCCGCGAGGCTAAGTCGCTGGCCCTGCTCGGCGACATGGGAGTCGACGGCGACCGCGTCGTGCCGGTCGCGGACAGCGCCTTCGCGTTCCAGCCGGATCTCACGCCCGGCAGGCTGACCGAAGTGATCGGCACTGATCGAGCCGGAGAGCAAGTAGTCGGCCTGACGGCGCGCGCCTGGCTGCCGCCTGAAGCGCAACGCGAGTACGAACGCTCGATCGCGCAGTTCATCGACCGGCTGAGTCAACGAGACGGCTTCCGAGTGGTTGTGATCGCGCAGGTAACCGCCACGGAGCAAGGAGACGATGACCGCCTAGTCGGGCAGCGTATCCAGGACATGCTCGGGTCGCGAGACAATGTCGTATTCCTGGAAAGGCAGTTCAGTCACTATGAGATAAAGTCGGTATACGCGGCTCTCGACTACCTCATCGGCACTCGGTTCCACTCAGTCATCTTCGCGTTGACCTCCGGTGTGCCGACACTCGCCATCGAATATGAGCACAAGACCAGCGGCATAATGCAGGATCTGGGGCTAGGGCAATGGGTCCTCCCAATGGAAGACGTGACGGCCGACAGGCTGGCCGAGCTATTTGATGATCTCGTTCGAGATCATGACGCCTACTTGCGGATTCTGCGTGAGGTCATGCCCGGATACGTAGCCAGGGCGGGCGAGACGGCGGCGCTTCTCCGACGTGCCTACGACGCTTCGCCTCGGTCTCGCCGAGGCGCACGAGTTGCACCGCTTTAGCCCGATTCTTTGCCGCTCACCGGTATCTTCAGAGCAGTGACCGTGGGCCTGGCGCGGGAGGCGCCGCGCTTGACCTAGCGAGCTGCCCGAACCCGTGCTGGCGTCCGCTGCCACCGATGGCTTTATCCGTCTTATCGTGGCTGAGCGGCAGAGACACGGACACAGTACTGTAGCGGGAGATAGGAGATGGATCAGCGGCCAGGCTCTCCGGACGACTTAGC
Source organism: Streptosporangiaceae bacterium (assembly GCA_030041135.1). Classification (GTDB taxonomy): domain Bacteria; phylum Actinomycetota; class Actinomycetes; order Streptosporangiales; family Streptosporangiaceae; genus JAJYUU01. The sequence continues at coordinate 13,545 of JASHOL010000405.1, forward strand.
GTGCAAAGGACCTATTCGAACCACGCTACCTCAGTCCTCCTTGGTTGTCCTGGGTGCAAGAGCCGCACGATCTTCGTGGCGGAAGCCTGACGAAGCCGACCACCGCATGGAGAGAGGGCTTGACTGAACAGTCCCGCCGACGGCGATGGTGGCCTGTTCTGGCCCCTGTCGCGGCCGTAGCAATAGGAATAAGCCTGTTGCTGCCGGCGGCCCGCCATCAGTGGGCGCTGTCGCTCTTCCGCCAGCCGACGTACTACACGGCACTGTCCTTCAACCAAGCATGGGCGCTACCCACTGCCGTCGTGCCGGGACGGCCGGTCACGGTGTCTTTCAGTGTCGGCAACCATCAGGGTCGCGCTATCAGGTACCGTTACGTGCTCACGGAGCAGTGGGGCGGAAACTCCCAGGTTCTGGCTGAGTCGGCAAGCATGGTAGGCGCGGGGGCAACATGGACGGTCTCGACGCCGATCCGCCCTTCGTGCGCGAGTTCGCCATGCCGGATCGAGGTCGCGCTACCCGGACATCCCGAGATAATCGACTTCATCGTCACGCTCAAGGCCGGATAGGTCGCATATGGCGCGATCAGTCGTCCTGTTGCCGGGCTGCCACAGCACACGCCACGCCTCTATCGGCCGTTCGCGACCATCGGACCGCCGGTCGGCCCAGTGGCAGCTGACCCGATGACGACCGCAAAACACGCACAAGGCCGCCATCGAAGCCGTCCAGCGTTGCCGGCCGAGGCCGCCAGGCCCGACCGCAGGCTAGGCGCCCAGCCAGCCGACCCCGATCACAAGGCCGCCTCCGAGCCCGCGCGCCGTTCGTGGCTCCCGCTAGCCGGAGCCGCGGTACTTGCCGCTGGCGCGAATGCGCTCGTCCTCGGCGACTTCCGGCTGCCCTTCCTCGGGCCGGCCATCGGGTTCTGGTTCATCGCTGTCTTTCCTGCGTACTTGGTGTACACGACCGATATCTGGAATGGGTCTCCGGCACTGGAGCGGCTCGGTTATAGCGTCGCGGCGGTCCTGCTGCTGCTCATGCTCGGCGGACTAGCCATCAACACGCTCCTGCCTCCACTCGGCGTAGCGCGCCCGCTCGACCCCCTGCCAGTCGTGATCCTTGGCGATGTCATCAACGCGTCTCTGTACGCGTTCCGTCGCCGGCGACCCCTCACGGTCAGGTGGCGAGCCGGCCTCGCTGGTCTTCGCCCGTACGAGACGCGTCTTCTCGTCGCCGCCGCCATGTGCACGCCGCTGGCCGTCCTCGGCGCGAATCGCCTGAATAACGGTGCCGGGGACCAGCTCAGCCTTGCTGCCTTGGTCGTCATGGTGGTCACACTGTTCTTCCTGCTCGGCTGGCACAAGCGGCTGACCGAGCCGGTGATCGGCGCCACGCTTTATCTCATATCGCTGGCGCTCTTGCTGATGACTTCGCTGCGCGGATGGTCGGTCACCGGACACGACATACAGACGGAGTACCGCGTCTTCCAGCTGACCGCTGCACATGGGCGATGGAACATCTCCGACTTTCACTCGGCTTACAACGCGTGCCTGAGCATTACGATTCTGCCGACAGAGATCGCGAACGTCGTAAACGTCGATCATCCGTATGTGTATAAGGTCTTCTTCCAGGTCCTTTTTGCCCTCTGCCCCGTCCTTGGCTACGCTCTCTGCCGCCGCTACGCGCCGAAGGCCATCGCGCTGCTGGCCGCCATCTACTTCATCGGATTCCCCACGTTCTTCGGGGACATGCCATTCCTCAACCGGCAGGAGGTGGCCTTCCTTTTCGTCTGCGCGGGAGTGCTGGCCGTTACCAACAGCCGCTGGCCGCAGCGCGTGCGGCGCATCGTCCTGTTCGGTGCGGCGCTCGGCGTAGAGCTATCGCACTACTCGACCATGTACCTCTTCCTCGGCATGATGGTCGTCGGATGGCTTATTGGCGTGGTCCTCGGCTGGTGGCGGCGGCACTCCGCCAAGGGTGCTCGGGCCATCCAGGAGAGGCCTTGGTCAGACACTCGCCGGACCGTCGGTCTCGGTTCGGTGCTCGTTTTGGCCGCCATGCTGGTTCTGTGGGGCGGCTTGGCGACCCAGACGGCTGGACCCTTTCTGACCGACGTCGCGAATGCGATCTCCCAGCTCGGAAAGTCGAGCAGCGCCACCCCGTACAGCCTGCTGTCCCGGACGACCCTGAGTCCGCAGCAGGTTCTGGACGAATACAGGAGTTCGGCGCTGCAGCAAAATGCCAAGCAGAACGCGGCCACTCACGACACTCTCTATTTGCCGTTGTCCACGGTCGACCAGTACGCCACGCCGCTGGCCAATGAACCCGCATTGCCCTTGACGAGCCTTGGCCGCCTGCTCTCCCGCATCGGCGTCCCGATTGAAACCCTAAACACCGACGTCCGCCAGGGAGCGGCAAAGGACGAGCAGCTCTTCGTGGCTGTCGGCTTTGCCGTCTTTATCTTCTCGCGCCGTCTGCGCGAGCGCATCAGCCAGGAGTTGCTCTACCTGTGCGTCGGAGCCGTGGCCATGGTCGCAGTGTTCGCGGTATTCCCGAACCTATCGGTTGACTACGGGGTCCTTCGCGCGTTCCAGGAAGCCCTGATTCTGGCGGCGCCCATCCTTGTCATCGGCTCGGTTGCAGCGTTCTGGCCATTCGGGCAGAAGTGGAGCATGCGCATCGCCGCAGCGGTCGCTCTCGGAATATTTATCTCCACCACTGGGCTGATGCCGCAAGTGCTCGGCGGCTATCCCGCGCAGCTCAGCCTTAACAACAGCGGGCAATACTATGACATCTACTACGTCCACCCTCAGGATCTGGCCGCAGTCGACTGGCTTGAGGGAAAGCCGGGAGTCGTTCCGACGGGCCTGCAGGCGCCGCTAGGCGGGACGACAGCGAACATCTTCGCGTTCACGGATCTGTCAGATGTCAATGGCAGCCAGTTCGTCGACACGGTCTACCCCGTGCTGACCCAGCGATCAAGCTGGGTCCTCCTCAGCTATGCAATCGTGCATACAGGCCGCGCGCCGCTTTATTCGGATGGCCAGCTCATCGAGTACTACTACCCGACTGGGCTACTGCAGGCCAACAAGGACCTGGTGTACAACAATGGCGGAGACGAGATCTACAAGTAGCCGCTGCTCCTCATGCTCGCCGGACCCGCACGTAGCGTAGTAGTGCCACCGCCAGAGCGCAGACGACAAGCGCGACGACTCGCAGCGTGCCTTCCGTCGGCCAGGGCGCAAAGTGCGTGGCCCGAATGCCGAGAGTAACCGGATGCGTTACCGCGTTGACCGACAGATACGCGACAAGGGCCGTAGCGAGAATGGCTGCGGTTTCGGCAGCTGCCAGCGCTGCCGCCGTCCTTGCCGACGCCGGCCGGACCGGGTTACTACGAGCCCTACGCAGTCGCAGGTACTCGCTGACCGCAAGACCGGCCGCAGCTGCGGCAAAGGCAAGGACGCCGCACGTGTCGGTACGCAGACCGGGAATCTCGTACCAGTAGGGACGGGACAGGCCGGCCGGCCGGAAGCTCGCCACGATGCAGGTGCTCACCCAGCATGCTCCCGCACCGTAGGCCAGGCCCGCGGCGGCCGCCTCGATGACGAACCTCGCGTTCGATCCGGGATGGGCCGCCGCGCTGCTCACGGTCACCGCCGGCCGCTGCCCCAGGCGAGTACCCACCTAGGCATCCTCTGACCCAAGCGGCTGGATCGAACTTACCGGATCCCCCCACTTGAAATTGCGGAAGTGCCACATGCCCTGCACGAAGCCGACGTTGTCGGAGGCCTCCTGCGCCAGCTCGATGTAGGCGTCAAGCAGGCAAGCCGGACTACGCTCCCTGACCGCGATGCGCAACCCCTTCGGGTAGAGGACATGCGGCAGCAGCGCGGCGAGTGCGAACAAGGGCGGAAACGCAAACGACAGGCCCAGGACGGCGAGCATGAGCGAGGGATAAGGGAAGAATGTGGGCGGGACCTCCGGCCACTTCGAGTGCATGATGGCCGAGCCGCGCCCGTAAGTCCGACTGCGCCGCAGCGTGTCTCGCAACGTCGGCTCGAAGTGGTGCACGACCCGCGCGTCGGGGTCGTAGACCAGCCGCATCGCAGGAAATGCCCTGACGAGCCGACGACAAAGGTCATCATCTTCGGAGCCGAAGCCGATCTGCTCATCGAACCCGCCAATCGCCAGGAGGGCCGCGCGCCGTGCCGAGAAGTTGGCAGTCGGCAGGAGAGCGACGTCGCGGCGGCCGCGCGGCGGCCGCGCCAGCCACTTCCGCCGGAGGTAGAGCGTGAAGCGATAAGTGATCTTGTTGCTTGTGGAGAGCTCGAGCTCCTGCGGGTCGAGGGGGTTGTGCCGGGCGAGATAGGCAAGCACGAATCCCCGTCCCGAGCCGACGGCGATCGCGCCTCCAAGCCCGACGACGTCGTCTTGGTAGCTGCCGAGCAGCGTCCGGGCCCAATCTGGATCGGCCTCGCAATCGTCATCGAGAAAGGCAACGATCGGGGCCGTCGCTCGCCCGATGCCCCAGTTCCGCGCGGCAGCGGCGCCGCGCTTGCTCGCGTGCCGCAAGACGATCGCACCGGCAGCGCGGGCGACATCGCTAGTGGCGTCGGCGGATCCGTCATCGACGACGATGATCTCCAGGTCCGGCCCGATGGTCTGGGCGTGGAGCGCTGACAGGCAGCGTCCCAGGCCGCTCGCGCCGTTCAGCGAGGGGATCACCACGCTGAGCCTAGGCGACACGAGTGGCTCTGCTTGGGCTACCGGAGGCGAGGGCTCCATAGAGGCCAACCGTCGCAGCGGTCACCGCCTCAAGATCCGCGCCATCCGGTGGGCGAAGGTGCGCAGCTCCGGGAACCGTGACAGCGAGGAAGTCGGTGATAGTCCGGGCGATGTGGTCAGGCGCCCGAGGCGGAAATGTCCATTGCGACCCCGCGAGCTGCTCGCCAAGTCCCCCGACTGCACTGCCGACCACTGGCACGCCGAAGGCGCGGGCCAGGCTCTCGACCCCGCTCTGCGCGGCTCGTCGGTACGGCAGCACGACTGCATCCGCAATCCCGAACCAGGAGGCTACGTCCCCGTCGGGGACGTAGCCAGTCATGATCACCAGGCCGCGCAGCCCGTTGACAGCGATCAGCCGGACCAGCTTGCCGCGGTACAACCGGTCCCGAATCTCCAGCGCTCGGAAAGCCCCGCGCCTCGGCCGGACGTCACCGGCGATAACCACGCGCACGTTGCTTAGACCTCCGGCGATGTCCTTGTGCGCTAGCGTCAGCGCCTGGATCAAGTCGTCCAGGCCTTTGTCTACGTGAATGAAACCGAATGCCAGCAGGATTCTCGCATCGCCGAGGCCAAACCGGACGCGGAGCTCATCGCCCGTCGACGAGGCGGGCCAGGGCTGGGCACTCGGATGCGGAATGATACTGATCTTGCTATCGGGTAGGCCAGTCTCCGCGATCAGCGCGCCCCGCGAGGCCTCGGAGTGAACGATGACTTGATCGCATCGTCGGACAATCCGGCGGTGCACCGCCTCGCCCAGGGCCCGGAGCAGCGCAGTCTCGCGCGAGACCTCATGCAGGGTCACGACAACCGGCGTGTTGAAATCACGCCGGATCGCATCGAGCCAGCGCAGAAGAGCCAGGGTCCGCGGACCAAATGCAGCTATCGCGAACTGAACGTGTATGACGTCTGGCTGCCATTCCTCCACGGCCCGTTTCATTCGTTTGTACGCCTGGCCATCCGGCTTGACGTCGCCGATGACCTCCGGCGGCGCGCCGTGGCCGACATACGGAACTACGATGCGAGTCTCGTTGCCCGCGTGCCGAACGCCATTCGCGATCATCCAGGTGTAGTCGCCTATTCCGTCGCGGGCTGGCGGGTAGGGGCTTACATAGAGGACCTTCATGACGAGTCTTCACTCACGCGCGGCGTTACCAGCGGTATCGCATAGAAGACGCGACATTGGCCGACGCTGGCGACGCCGATCCCACGGGCTGGATCAACACCGAGCTCCTTACTCGCGATCACGCAATCAACTTAGAGTACGTGCGGTGAATATGTCCTAGATCGGCGCAGGTTCGCCGCCAGGACTGCGACCGCTGCGCCGCCAGACGCGGCGAGTTACCGATATGTGCGCAGCGACGCGCCAGGGGAAGCGCCAGCGACGAGTCACAGCCAGCGGCAAAGTCAGATCGCCGCTAGGACACGCAATTTGCAACGACCGATAAGACCCTTACACCAGTATATGTCAGGAAGATATTAACATCAACCCCAATGAGTACTAAATATTCTATTTCTAGGCAGACCGACATCGCTGCCCTGTTAGACTCCGTTGCTGGCACGGTTAAGGATCACTTCATACCACGCGGGCTTCTGGCGGCGCACCAAGTCTGCTGAGACCACCAGAGAGGCGTTGGAGCCGTCCGCGATCGAGCCGGATTTGCGGGCGGGGACGCGGAGGTAATAGATGGGCCGGTGGAAGCTCGCGCTCGGCGTGCTCATCGTGCTGGCCATCGCTTTCTGGGATTTCCGCCCGACCAGCCAGTCGGCCGCCACCGGCACCACGTCGGCGCCGACAACGACGGCATCGCCGTCCCCGTCGCCGACCCCGTCCGTCCCTGCCGTCCCCGGCGCCCTCAAGCCGGTGGGAACGCCAGAGTTCACCGCCGACTTCGCGGGGGCGACGCTGGACCGCTCAGTCTGGGACACCTGCTACCCCTGGTTGAGCCAGCAGGGCTGCCAGAATTTCGGGAACACCGAGGAAACGGAGTGGTACCTGCCGTCGCAGGTCAAGGTCGGCGGCGGGACGCTCCAGCTCGTCGCGCAGCGGCGCCGGACGGCCGGCACGACGGCTAGTGGCAGCCCGAAGGAGTTCGACTGCCGTTCCGGGATGGTGACGTCCCATCCCGGTTTCAATTTCGAGTATGGCTATGTCCAGGTGGTGGCCAGGATCCCGGCGAACAACGGCCTCTGGTCCGCGGTCTGGCTAGCCGCATCGAACTACCAGTGGCCACCCGAGATGGACATGATCGAGGAGTGGGGTGATGGCTACCACGCGGGATCGTTCTTCCACGCATACCCGCGGACCGTGTCGTCCTACAAGGGCCTGATCCTCCCCTACGTGCGGGCTACCGGCTGGCATACATTCGCGCTCTCCTGGACGAAGCACCAGCTGACGTTCTTCATGGACGGAAAGGTCACGCTCGTCGTGCACTCGCGGATCCCCCATCTGAAGATGTACCTGATCGCTGACGTCGCCGACTTCGAGCCCATCGGCGGGGCGAACCAGTGCTCGGGCACGATGATCATCAAGTCGATCCAGGTCTGGAAGCGCTAGCCCAGGGCTGCCGCCGCCGCGCGCGCGGCCTGAGGCAGCGCATCCGCGATCACGCCCACCGCCGCGTCGTCGTGCGCGGCCGACAGGAACCAGGCCTCGTAGCCTGACGGCGGCAGGTAGACCCCCTGATCGAGCATCGCGTGGAAGAAGGCGGCGTAGGCGGCCGCGGACTGGCCGCGGGCGCCGGCATAGTCGCGGACGGTCTCGGTCACGCCAAGGAACACCGAGAACAGGCTGCCCGCCTCCTGCAGCCGGAACGGCACGCCAGCCTCGGTGAGTGCGTCTGCGGCGAGCTTGGCCACGGTCCCGGCGGCCTGGTCCACCCGTGCATAGACCTCCGGCGTGCACTCGCGCAGCGTCGCCGTGCCCGCCGCGGTCGCCAGCGGGTTCCCCGAGAGCGTGCCGGCCTGGTAGACCGGGCCGGACGGCGCCAGCCGCTCCATGATCTCGGCCCGGCCGCCGAACGCCGCAGCAGGCAGCCCGCCGCCCATGACCTTGCCGAAGGTCATGAGGTCCGCGGCGACGCCCTCGTGCCCGTACCATCCGGACCGGGTGACCCGGAAGCCGGTCAGCACTTCGTCCATGATCAGCAGCGCGCCGTGCTCAGCGCATAGCGCGGCGAGCAGTTCGTTGAATCCGCCGGCAGGCGGGACGATGCCCATGTTGGCCGGGCAGGCCTCGGTGATCACGCACGCGATCTCGGCCCCGCTGTCCGCGAACGCCTGCCGGACGGCGGCCTCGTCGTTATAGGGCAGCACCACTGTCTCGGCGGCGGCCGCCCCGGTGACGCCGGGCGAGTCAGGCAGACCGAGGGTCGCGACGCCAGAGCCCGCCGCGGCCAGCAGTGCGTCAACGTGCCCGTGATAGCAGCCCGCGAACTTCACCACCAGCCGCCGGCCGGTGTACCCCCTGGCCAGCCGGATCGCGGTCATCGTGGCCTCGGTGCCCGAGTTGACCAGCCGTACTCGCTCCACTGGCGCCCGGTCGATGATCTCGGCCGCGAGTTCCGCCTCGCCCTCGGTAACGGTGCCGAAGGAGGTCCCGTTAACGACCGCGGCCTGGACCGCTGAGACGACGGCTGGGTGCGCATGCCCGAGGATCATCGGGCCCCACGAGCAGACCAGGTCCACGTACTTGTTGCCGTCGACATCGGTCAGGTAAGGGCCCCGTCCGGCAGCCATGAAGACCGGGTCGCCGCCCACCGATCCGAAGGCGCGCACGGGCGAGTTGACTCCGCCGGGCATCAGCGTGCTGGCGCGCGCGAACAACTCGGCGGACCGCTGCCGCCGGCTTTGCTGATTCATCAGCCAGTCTCCTCGCAGGCATCGGCCAGGACCTCGAGCAGGCGCAGGCCATCCGGTAGCTCATGACTGCCAGGGTCGCGCAGCCAGCGTGCGACGCCGCCGCCGTGGCGTGACGGCGGCGCAGTCACGTAACTATCCCGGCAATGCCAGCGTAGCCCGGACACATCGGCCACTTCCTCGGGCTCGCAGTCGAGGTGGCATGACCACCACTCGTTCTCGTCCGCCGGCGCGCCTCTGGTGCGGACAAAGAAATGGGCCCGGTCCCCGGCGCTGATCGCCACGGGGCCGGGCCGCAGGCCTGACCGCTCCATCCGACTGAGGGCCGAGATCCCTACCCGCGCCGGCACGTCCAGGACGTCAAACACGCGGCCGGTGGCGAGGATCACATTCGCCTCGGGCATCGTCATCCACCATCGCCCGATAATGCTGAGGTCCGTGCTCGCCAGCATCTGCCATGCGGGTGACAGCGGGTGGGCACCCGGCGACGGGCAGCCGACACGGTCGCACGAGCAGGCCCGCTGCACGTCTGCGGACCGCTGCGCCCGGCCCGGCGGGAAGGCGCCTGCGCAGACAGGCCAGCCCATCATGGCGTACCTGACTGCCGCTTCGGCCGTCTTACTCTCGGCCCTGCGGCGCCGTACTCGCAGTACAGCTTCGACCAACTGGCTTCGCTCCCGCCCGGCCCTGGCGAGCCGTTAGCCACCGATGATTCCTTACCGGGGTACGCGGCTGAGCCGCCGACCCGACCCCGGGACTCACCCGATGCAGAAGGGAGATTGCACGGTGACAGTTGCCAGGATACTCACGGTACGTGCCCGCAGGTGTTTGTCCGCGCCGTAGTGCTGCTGGCAGTTGACGGCTGGCAGTGCTCCCAGTAGAACGTGTTTCAATTCCGCCTGAATGATATCGCCGCGCACCGGTGGCCGGTATGCCGGTGCCTGACCAGCGTGACCCGAAGCTCGCCCAGGGCCAGCTCCGGGGCTGGCCGCGCGGTCACCTGCCGGAGCCGGCGGTCGCGGTCACTGGCCTGTAAAGGCCTGACCAGGGGATTCTCGGCGGAGACGCTGACGTTCGAGGCCGGCGCTGACCTGCCTACGCGGTGCTGGTGCGAGCCTGCTTGTGGTGATGAGGCGCCGCGCGCGCCAGTGCCCGGCGCCACCAGGGTCCTTGCAGCCGCCACCCAAGGACGCCGTCATTCGCCGCAGCCGGCCGGCCGAAGAGCTCGGTCAGGAACCTGGCCAGGGCGGTGCCGGGCCCGCTCAGGCAGAGGATTGCGCCGACCCGCAAGTCCCTGAGCGCGTCGACGGCCTGGCGGGGAGACGGACCCGGCCGCGGCGGCGTGTCCGCAAGCCGGTCGAGCGCCAGCACCGCGCCTTTCTCAGTTTGATTCCACACGGCCCCGGTCTCGCACTGAGCGCCGCGACCGGTGCGGGACCTGACCATGCACGAGCCGCCGACGATGGAGATCGGCGCATTCGTCAACGCCTGCCAGGCCATGATCTGCGACGTCTCGTGCGGGACGACGAAGACCGGAGCGTAGGGCCTGAGGTGAAGTCGCATCAGGACCGCGCTCCAGCCTGGCGGCGCCGGAATGGCGGCAGCAGCGGGAACCGGCCGAGGTATGAGCGGGATGAGCACGATGACCAGCGATGCAATCGCGGTCCCGGCCAGGGCGGGCCTGCGCCAGTCCTGGTGCCGGCGTACCGCCGCGATAACGTGATCGGCCGCGAACGCGATCACGACCACGGCTAGCCCGTCGGTAAGGATCGACAGCCTGGGCACGACCGTCTGGCTCAGCAGCGGCAGCTTCACCAGCCAGTGCCATGGCAGGAGGTAACCCTGGACCGGGATGCCGAACACGTACGTACGGTGCTCGCCCAGGCCGATGAGTTCGAGCAGAGCGAACGAAATCCCGGCAGACCGGATCCTGATGTCCCGCCACAGCCAGATCGTCGCCGCGGCAACGGCGATGAGCAGCGGCCAGCCCAGGTAGGCATAGGTCTCGACCGGCCACTGGGCGGTATTGACCATGAACTGGTCGTAGTTGCCGTGCAGGAGCATGACCAGTGGCGCGGTGAAAAGGTCGGCCTCATGATTGCCGTACCGAGGGATGTGCCAGGGGACGCCGGTCTGGGCCAGCGGGCCGCGCAGCTGCGACAGCAACGCGTCGCCGCAGATCACCCCCGTGACTAGGAGCGCCACCCCTACTCCCGCGGCCGCGGTCAAGATGTTCGCCCGCAGCACGCCCGGCCGCTGGATTAGCAGGATTACCGCCAGCACCGCTCCCGCAAGAACGGCGAACACCAGAAGCTCAGCCCCGAGGAAGATCTGCGCAGAGACCAGCAGTCCGAGCCATAGGCCCGTCAGCACCCACCGGCCCCGCCCTGTGGCCAGCCGGAGCGCCGCATCGACCATGAGCGGTGGTAGCGCGGCGAATTGCAGCTGATAGTGGTCGGTGGCCGCGACGAGCATGGCCGGGGAGAACCCGTAGATTGCCCCGCCGATCGCGGCGCCGGTGAGGCCCGCTCCCCACCGGCGGAGCACTACGAACATCGCGATCGCCGACAGGGCGAAGCCGGCCGTCAGCAGCACGGCCAGGCTCGCGAGGGGGCCGGCCAGCCAGGTCACCGGCGCGAGCACGATGCCGGCGTCAAGCAGGGCGTTGTTCCACATCATGTTGATGCCCTGCGGCCAGTTAACCGTCGTACTGACCAGCGCTGGCAGGTGGCCGTGCGCGAGCGCGGTCGCCGGGTAGCGTATGAACCACATGTCGTCAAGCACGTCGCCGTTGACGACCTTGTCCCCGGTGTCGGGTGCCATGACCGACGGATGCGCCCAGATCCGCCACGTGACCGCGAACGCGGCCAGGACGTAGACCAGGGTGAGCAGCCATGGAACCCACCGCCGGTAATCCCGCTGGCGGCCGGTCACGCCCTCGGCGTGACCTCTCGCCGCAACCGAGATCCCCACCCCGCCAACCTTCCCCTCGTGCCTGCCGACAGGCAGGAACAGCCGCACTGAATTCGCCTGCCTCGATCCAGCTAAGACGGATCCCTTGCTGGGAAAGGCGCTGGCGGGACAGCCAACGAAGTTTAGGCTCTTTTCACGATCCGAGTCAGTGATGTGGCCCCGGAGTAGGACAAAGATGTTATCTCGCTTTGCCAGTATTTGACCTTCTCAGGTCAACCGCTGGGCCACCTCGGCCGCCCAGTAGCTGAGGATGATGTCCGCGCCGGCCCGGCTGATAGCGGTCAGCGTCTCCAAGATCGTACGGTCCCGGTCGAGCCAGCCGTTCGCGGCGGCCGCCTCGACCATCGCGTACTCGCCGCTGACCTGGAAGGCGGCCACGGGCAGTCGCACCCTGGCGGCGATCTGGCTGATCACGTCCAGGTAAGCCAGGGCCGGCTTGACCATGACGATGTCGGCGCCTTCCTCGACGTCAAGCAGCACCTCCCGCAGCGCGTCCCTGGCGGCCGGGTCCTGCTGGTAGGCGGCGCGGTCTCCGAACTGCGGCGCGCACTCGGCCGCGTCCCTGAACGGACCGTAGAACGCCGAGGCGTACTTGGCCGAGTACGCGCAGATCGCCACGTCGGCGTGCCCGGCCGAGTCCAGCGCGGTACGGATCGCCGCCACCTGGCCGTCCATCATCCCGCTCGGCGCGACCACCTGCGCGCCGGCCTCGGCCTGTGCGAGCGCGATTGCGGCGTAACGATCAAGAGTCGCGTCGTTGTCGACCTCGCCCCCCGACGTCAGCAGTCCGCAGTGCCCGTGGTCGGTGTACTCGTCCAGGCACAGGTCGGCCATCAGCACTGTCTCGCCGCCGAGGTCGGCGGCCAGGTCGCGCAGCGCCACCTGCACGATGCCGTCGGGGTCATCGGCAGCCGAACCGCGGCCGTCCTTGACTGCGGGAATGCCGAACAGGATCAGCCCGCCGACACCGGCAGTCACCGCCTCGGCGGCGGCCTTGCGCAGGCTGTCCCTGGTGTGCTGGACGACTCCTGGCATCGACGCCACGGGCTGGGGCTCGCCGATGCCTTCCTTCACGAAGAGCGGCTGTACAAGGCCGGCGGGACGGACGCTGACCGGGGCGACCAGCCTGCGCATCGGCGGTGTCCGGCGCAGCCGTCTTGGTCTGGAAACGGGGTAGCTCGGGGTCATCGTGCTCCTGACCGTTCTGTTTTCTGGCCTGGTGCCGGGCCCGCAGGTCCCGGCGTTACCTGATCCTCCGACGGGCGCCGCGACGACGTTCGCTCGGCTTGCGGACCGGCTCGCCTGCCTCCATCGCCGCGTCGCGGATCTTGGCGCCGTGGGCCGCGAGCGCCTCGACCAGCGCGGGGATCGACGGCTTGTCGGCTACCACGTCGACCCGCAGCCCGAACTCGGCCGCGGTCTTGGCCGTCTGCGGCCCGATGACCGCGATGACTGTCACCGCGTGCGGCTTGCCCGCGATGCCGATGAGATTCCTGACGGTCGAGGACGAGGTGAACAGCACCGCGTCGAATCCGCCGCCCTTGATCGCCTCGCGGATCGGGGCCGGCGGCGGAGCCGCGCGCACTGTCCGGTACGCCGTGACGTCCTCTGCCTCCCAGCCAAGGTCGGTCAGACGGGCCAGCAGGGTCTCGGTCGCGATGTCCGCTCGCGGCAGCAGCACACGGTTGATCGGGTCCAGGATGTCGTCGTAGGCAGGCCACGCGTCGGCCAGGCCCTCGGCCGACTGGTCACCCTCGGGCACCAGGTCCGGCATGATCCCGAACGCCCGGAGAGCCTGAGCAGTCGCGTCGCCGACAGCGGCCACCTTGACGCCCGCGAACGCGCGCGCGTCCAGGCCATATTCCTCGAACTTCTCCCGGATCGCGCGGACCGCGTTGACTGACGTGAAGCCGATCCACTGGTACCTGCCGGTGACCAGGCCCTTGACCGCTCGCTCCATTTGCTGCGGGGTCCGCGGCGGCTCGACCGCGATCGTCGGGACCTGCTCGGGCACGGCGCCCCTGGCCGCGAGCAGGTCGCAGACCTCGTCTGCCTGCTCCTTCGTCCTCGGCACCAGGACCCGCCAGCCGAACAGCGGCTTCGTCTCGAACCAGGACAGGGCCGGCTGCTGGGTGACGCCGTCGCCGACGACGGCGACCGCCGGACCGCTCGCGGTCAGGAGGCTGACCCCGGCCGCCTTCAGGTCGGCCGCGACGGTCCCGAGCGTCCCGACGACCGTGTGCTGGTCCGTTGTGGTGCCGTTCCAGGTGATCGCCAACGGCGAGGTCTCCGACCATCCGGCCGCGATCAGCATCTTGCCGATGTCCACCGGGCCGGTCTCGGCGCCGAGGATGACCAGCGTGCCGTCGCTGGCCGAAACCCGGCTGGCCTCGCCCGCGTGGATGATCCGGACATCCCCGGCCGAGTCAGAGGTCAGCGGGATCCCGGCGTACTCCGGCACGGCGGTGGCGGCCGACAAGCCGGGAATCACCTCGAACGGCACCTTGGCCCTGGCGCACGCCGCCGCGTCGGCGGCCGCGTGACAGAACATGAACGGATCCCCGCTGAACAGCCGCACGACCAGCTGGCCGGCCCTGGCCGCCTTGATCAGCATCTTCGGGTCCTGCTGCTGCGCGTCCGAGTCGGCGATCGTGGCACCGGGCTTGACCAGATGGCCGAGGCGCTCGCTGATCCACGGCGCCGCCACCACCAGGTCGGCACGGCCGATCACGCTCGCCGCCCGCACCGTGAGAAGGCCTTCGTCGCCGGGCCCGGCCCCGACAAATGCCACCCAACCGGGTGTGGTCACCGCCTCCGAAATCTTGTCGCTCGCCGTCTTCGCCTGCCTGCCGGCCTTGCCGATCGTGGGGTTCACCTGTCATCGTCCCCGCTGCTGATGTGCCCGTCGGATACTGCCCGACCGGGCACTGCCGTATACGTTCCTGCCCCGCGGCTGAGCAGTTCGCTGGCCACATGCCGGCCAATGGCCTCCGCCATGGCCAGTGGTCCGCTCGCGCTGCCCCGAAGCGCCATGCCCCCGTCAGCTGCCACGACCACGGCGCGCAGCCGAAGTACCTCAGTCCCGGCAGCATACGCGCCGACCGGGGCGCCACAGCCCGTCGCCAGCGCCCCGAGCATGCTGCGTTCCGCTGCCGTAGCGGCGCGGCTGTGCTTGTCGTCGACGCTTGCGAGCAGCGCAACGAGATCTTCCCTGCCTGCGCGGCACTCAACCGCCAGCGCGCCCTGGCCGGGGCATGGCAGCATCTCATCCGGCTCGAATACCTGAGTAACGGCATCCAGCCGCCCAATTCGCGCCAGCCCTGCATACGCCAGGACGACCGCGTCCAGATCGCCAGAGTCCACTCGGCCGAGCCGGGTGCCGGCGTTGCCGCGAACGGGAACCGGCCGGAGGTCCGCCCTCAGCATCAGCAGCTGGGCGGCGCGCCGCAGCGAGCCGGTCCCGATCCGCGCGCCGCGCGGCAGGTCGGCGAGCTTGGCGCCGTCCTGCGCGGCCAGTGCGTCCCGTGGGTCGTCCCTGACCGGGACCGCCGCCAGGACAATACCCTCGGCCGCGCCGGTCGGGAGGTCTTTCATCGAGTGCACCGCGAGGTCCACCTCGCCGGCGAGCAGCGCGCCGCGCAGCGCGCTGACGAACACACCAGTGCCGCCGATCTGAGTCAGCTCGCCCGCGTTCACGTCGCCCGCCGACGTGATGCCGACCAGCTCGCAGTGGCGCCCCGTCTGGGCCGTCAGGGCGTCGGCGACCTGGCGCGACTGCACCATCGCCATCGGGCTGCGCCTGGTGCCGATCCGCAGGACAGGCTCGCTCATCGCTGGTTTCCTCCGGGTGGGATGGTCGCCTGAACGGTGCCAGCCTGGGGGGACGACCCCCCTGGTCCCCCCGCGGTGCCAGCCCGCGGGGACGCGGTGAGGCTGGCATCGGCGTGTGCGACCGACTGGACGGCGGCCGGGTCCAGGTCGAAGAGGACTCGCAGGGCGTCCTCATAGCTATCGGCGCCTGGCCTTCCGGCCAGCTCCTTGACCCGGACGGTGGGTGCGTGCAACAGCTTGTCCGCGATCCGGTTCATGGACTTGGCCACCTCCTCGAGCACCGCGGCATCGATGCCGCCAATCCGCCCAGCCAGGCGGGCCAGCTCCGATTCCACGACGCCGGCGGCCTTGGCCCGCAGCGCCACGACCGTCGGGGTAACTCGATCTGCCCGGCCCGCAGAAAGGTAAGCCTCGAGTTCGTCGGCCACGATCTGGCGCGCGGCCTCGATGGCGGCCTCGCCCGGCTGCATGCCGGACGCGTCCGCGGCCGCCAGCGTCTCCAGGTCGGTCACGGCCGCGCCTGGGATGTCGCCGACGCCGGGCTCGACGTCGCGCGGCAGCGCCAGGTCCAGCAGCACCAGGGGGCGCGGGCGGCCGGGCTTCCCGTGCCGTGCTAGCGCGTCGTGCACCATCTCGGCGGTAATGACGTGGCCTGGCGCACCCGTGCACGTCATTACCAGGTCGGCCGCGGCCATCAGACCGGGCAGGTCGGCCATGCTCGCCGGCCGACCGCCGTGCTGGGCGGCCAGCCGCTCGGCGCGGTACCGGGTCCGGTTGGCGATCACTAGGCTGGCCGCGCCGGCCCTGGCAACGCTGGCCGCGGCCAGACCGCTCATGGCCCCGGCCCCGATGACCAGTACGTCCAGGCCGGCTAGCGAGGGCGCGCCTCGTTCCCCTACGGAAGCGATGCCCAACTGCTCGGCCGCCGCCTGCAGGCCGACGCTGACCAGGCTGGCGCCGGCGCTGCCGACTCCGGTTTCCGACTGAGCGCGCTTTCCGGCCCGCAGCGCCTGGGAGCCAAGTTCGGCCAGCGACCGGCTCAGCGTGCCCTGCTCGCGCGCGATCCGCAGGGCACTGCGCAACTGGCCGAGTATCTGGCTCTCGCCGACCACCATGGAGTCGAGGCCGCAGGCTACTTTCAGCAGGTGCTGCACGGCCCGGTCGGCGTAATGCACGTACAGGCACGGGGTCAATTCAGCGTGGGGGACCCCGGAATGGCGGGACAGCAGGTCGCAGATGGCCGCGACCGCGCCGTGGAACGAGCCGACCTCGGCGTAGATCTCCATCCGGTTGCACGTGCTGAGGATCAGCGTGCCGGCGACATCATCGGCCCTGGCGACGTCGTGCAGGAGCTTGGTCAGGGCGTCGCCGGCCAGCACGGTCCGCTCAAGCGTCGCCAGCGGCGCGCCCTTATGGCTCAGACCGACGACCAGCACGCTCATGTTCCTACCGCCTGCGCTCCCGTCCTGTAGTTGACTTCGCTAGCTTCCGGTGCCTGACGGACGTCCGGCCCGACGCTAAAGCCGACCGCCGGCAAACCGTCTCGCGGCAAGCCGTGTGCTGGCAAGTCCCCTGGTGGAAAGCCGTCCGCCGCGGCGGCGAGGCCAAGTCCGCGGCCGGCCGCGGCGTCCCGTCGCTGCCCCGCCGCATCCGAGTCCTGATCACGCCCGTCCGGGGCGACTGCGCGCCGCTGCGCGTGGAAAGCCAGGATCTGCAATTCGATCGACAGGTCGACCTTACGCACATCGACGCCCGAAGGCACGTTGAGTACGAGTGGCGCGAAGTTAAGAATGCTCGTGACGCCCGCCGCCACCAGCCGATCGCAGACATTCTGGGCAGCGGCGGCCGGCGTGGCAATGACCCCGATAGACACATGGAAACGCTCGATGACCTGCTCGATCTCGGCGTCGCTGCGGACCTTGTGGTGCGCGATCACGGTGCCGACGACGCGTGGATCGCAGTCAAGCAGCGCGGCGATGCGAAATCCGCGGGAAGCGAAGCCGCCGTAGTTCGCCAGCGCCCGGCCGAGATTTCCGGCCCCGACAATCAGCACCGGCCAGTCCTGGGTCAGGCCCAGCTCGCGAGACACCTGGTAGACCAGGTACTCCACGTCGTACCCGACGCCCCTGGTGCCGTAGGAGCCCAGGTGCGACAGGTCCTTGCGGAGCTTGGCCGAGTTCACCCCGGTCGCCGCGGCCAGCTCCTCGCTTGACACAGTCGCCACGTCCTGCTCGGCCAGCGTGTTCAGCGCCCTGAGGTAGACCGGCAGGCGCGCGACCGTCGCGTCAGGGATTCCATGGCCATTGGCCTGGGCTGTGCTCGCCTTAGCTGAGCGGCTGGCGGACGCAGGGCGGCGGGACATGCGCCGGTACTCCTGGGGGCTCGACAGTACATCGGGGCGAGGTCCCGGAAACGGGCTTCAACGTCCACGGTACGCCCTTGTGAACGTTTGCACAAAGTCGCGAGGGTTCCGCCGCTACGGTTGACCTGCGATCCCGCCCTGCAGATGGGAACGAGGAGTGGCCAGGTCAGCCCCGTAGCGCGGCTCGCAGTCGGTCCTCGCTGACATGCCAGAAGTCGTGCTGGATCCCGTCCACGAACGTGACGGGAATCATGTCGGAATACTGACTGAGATCTGAGGGGCTGGCCGTAATGTCCCGCTCCTCGAAGCTCTCGCCGAGTTCAGCGGTCACCCGCGCGATCACGGCGCGAGCGTCCTCGCACAGGTGACAGCCTGGCCGTGACAGCAGCAGGACGCGCGGGCTGCCGTTCCCGGTACCCGCCGCTACCACGATGATCCGCCCCGGCTGGCTGGCGGCCGGCCGTAGTCCCGCAGGTAGTCAGGCCGCTCGAATCCTGAGGTGTCGTAGCCGGGTTCGCCGAAAAGCTCGGAAACCGAGGGGAACGGGGAGACTTTGGCCTGCTGCAGCCCGAGTTCGATGATGTTGGTCGCCAGCACGTAGGGCCGACGGTCGGCCTCGAACTGGAGCACGTACGACTGCTTCCTGTGCCACTCGTAGGCGCCGCGATCACGGTAGACCTCGTAGAGGATCCGCTGCATCGGGGCGGAGGGCACGGCGTGCACGATGAACACGAGCGTGTCCTGCTCGGAGGCCCTGACCCGCTCCACGACCCGCTCGGTCAGCTGGTCGAACTCCTGCACACGGTCTTCCAGCAGCGTGTAGATGGCAATCTGGCCGAACAGGTCGGCCCGAGACCGATCAGCCCCGGCGGCCGGGGTGTCCCAGTCGGCGCCAGCAGCCCCCAGGTCAAGATCGCCGGTGGCGACGACGCCCTCCTCGGCATCGTCATGCCGAGTGCGTGGCCCTGGCCGGCCACGGCCGGCGTAGCGGTCATCGCGCGTATGCCAGCCGTAGTCGTCTTCCCGGCCGCCATCTTCTTCTGGCCGGTACGGCCCGCCGATATCTCCGGTCTGGTCCACCTCCGGCTGCGGGCGCAGGCTGTCCCTGCGGCTGTCCGCTGGCCGGTCATAGCCGGGCGGCCGTCGGGCCGGGCCGCGGCCTTGCTGACCGATACGGCCATCCCGCCCTCCGCCGCTCCCGGAGTCCCATGGCTCGTGGCCGTCGCCCCAGCCGGCGGCAGCCGTGGCGGCCATGTCGCCATCCGCCTGAGCTCCGCGGCCTTGCAGCACCGCGATCCGCATCCGCCCGATGTGGACGCCGGCGAACCAGGTCATCACGGCGGCTGCGGCGCAGATGAGCGTGAACACGTGCTGGACCGGCAGGTTCGTGACCTTGAAGTAAGTGGCCAGCATGGCTAGGGCCGGGTAGGCAAGCAGCAGCGCCGCCACGCCCCCCGCGAACTGAGCCGGCAGCACCGCATCCCAGCCGCGCTTGTCAGCCCGGCGCCCCACCGTGATGATGGCGATCACCGCGACCAGCGCCGTGATCGGCCCGATCGCGAACATCAGCACCCACCTGGGCGGGATCCCGAAGAAGACGGCCGGGTCCGGCCACGCCTTCGAGAACGCCCCAGACGCGAGCTGGTCAAGCGACAGCACCACCAGCGCGACTATCCCTATCGCGGGTATGTAGACCCTGGCGCAGAAGCGCGCGGCCAGCGTCCGGCCGGCGACCTCGGACAGCGCCACGATCAGAGCCAGCGGCGCGACGACCTGAGCGCCGAGTTCCATGCCGCGGAACGTGTCGCTGTTGAAGCCGTCCAGGTAGCCGAGCGTCTGTGAGCCGAGACTGATCAGCAGCCCGATAAGCGCGACTGAAAAGGCGGCCAGGTCGACGCGGGGCCCGCGGAGGCAGCGCGCGATCAGCACGCCGCTGCCGACAGCGGCCACTACGGCCCCTACGCCGGCAATGATCAGGAACTCGGAAGACATTGCTGCCTATGGTGCACGACTCCGGGCAATGATGC
>JASHOL010000406.1 GCA_030041135.1 Streptosporangiaceae bacterium
TCTGGATACGTTCTCGGCACCGGCGCACGGCATTTCATCGGGGGTCAGCGTGTCCGCTAGGAGGCGTCGGGGCCGACGCACGGTCAAGTCCATTGTGTGCGCTGCGATCATCGCAGCGGCCGGCGTGGCGTGCGGCTGGAAGGCGTACACGGACCTGACGACTACGGTCAGGCTTCTTGGGCCGCAATCGGTGGCGGACTCGAACCTGTCCGACAGCGCCTGGCAGTGCGTCTTTCGCTCCATCCGCGCGGAGGTACCAGAGGGCGCGCCGGTCTACATCAACGTCGGCCGGTCAGAGCTCTTCCTCCAGCGCCTGACCGAGGTGACGACGCCCTGGGCCATGCCAGTGCCGAGAATGTCGGCCGCGCGGCTGCTTCTGTCCGTATCCCTTGCTCCCGGCCACGGTTACTGCTCAGGGCTGGAATTCGCGGTGACGCATAGATGAGGCCGCCGCTAGAAGTACTGATCCTCGGCCTGGCCGTTCCCGGCCTCCTGCCTGCGCTGGCCCTGGCGCGACGGTCCCCGGCTGTCATTTTCCTGGCGCCGGTCGTCGGCGCGATCATGGCGGCGCTCGCGGCCGAACTCGAGGTGGCTGTCAGCCTCTCGCTGCTGACGTGTTACGTCCTCGTTGCCGTGGCGGTCAACGCGGCCGTGATCGCAGCGCTGTTGACGGCGAGGCAGATCAGGCACCGGCCGCTTGTGCCGCAGGAGCGTTTCCCTCCCGGCTGGTCGATTGTCACGGTGCTGATCGTGCTGGCTGCGCTTGCCGTCCCGCTATCCGGCCTGGGCGCACACGAAATCGGCTGGGACCCCAACTCGATCTGGATGACGCACGCTCTAATGTTGTCCGGCGGACACCGCGAGCTCGTCGCTGCACTGAAGGATCCGGCGTACCACTTCGCCAACCCCGACTACCCGCCGCTCGTTCCGGCGGTCGGCGCGCTGGGGTTCGCTTTGTTCGGGCAAGGCAACCTGTATCTCGCCGTCGCCATCACCGAACTAGTGACAGCGTGCGCCCTCGGGCTTGTCGGCACCGCTATCGCGACTGTGGCGAGTACGGGACGTCGCCAAACCCGGGCGGCGGCCATCGTTGCCGGAGGGCTCACCTGCATCGTGGGCTTCGGGGTGGCGGGGCTTCCCGGCATCGACGGCTATGCCGACCTGCCGTGGTCGGCGGCCGCCGTGGCCGCCATCGTCTTCGGCCTGGTCCTGCCGAAAGCCAGTCAGTATCTCGTCACGGCATTTGTCTGCGCTGCAGCGGCCAGCCTCACGAAGAACGAGGGGCTCATCACCGCCCTGGCGGTGCTTGTCCTGATCGCACTCAGGTACCGGCCATTGACGTTCTCGCGGCCATGGCGTATCCGCGATGCCCTCGGGTCTTCTTCTGCCATTGCCGCGCGGCAGCCGGCGCGGGTGTGGGTTGAGCGGGGAGCGTTCGTAGTCGGGCCGGGACTGCCCTGCCTGATCTGGGTAGCCGAGGTTCACGTACTCGGGCTGACGGACGCGTTTTTCACGCTATCGACACCCGAGTCTCTGGCCTATCGGGCCGGCGCCACCGTCGAAGGCATGGCACCATACCTGATCATTGCTCCCGTCGCTTTCGCGGTGCTGATCCTCGGGAGCATCTTCCTGAGCCGGGACCGGAGGCGCTCCGGCCTGGGCAACCCGCTCTGGTTGTGGGCCGCGTGCGTGTTCGGGCTGGCGGCCATCTTCGCCACTTACGTGTTCGGCAGTTTCGAAATACACGGATGGCTCGCGGGCAGCGCCAACCGGGTGACGGTCTTCGGCCAGCTCGTCCTGTACGCCGAGCTGGCCATCTGGTTCGTCATCGCGTTCGACAACATCTTCAGGCGCGACGATGCCAGGAAGCGCGAGAGCTTGCGACGGCAGCGACGGCAGCGCGAGAGCTCGCGGCGGCAACGCGTCAGCGCCTAGCGCGACGGCGGGTCCATGCCCCGCGCTCCGCCAGCCGCCGGCCGCCGGCAGTACGCAGCAGAGTTCGGGAGCCAGTATGCTACCTACGTTCCACAGCGACGGATGACGTCGCGCCGAGGGGCTATGGCGCAGCTGGTAGCGCGTCTGCATGGCATGCAGAAGGTCAGGGGTTCGAATCCCCTTAGCTCCACCGGTCGTATCTATGTTCGAATATTGAACCGCGCGCCCATTAGTCTCCGCGCTCCGCGTCGACATCAAGGACCGGCTCCGGCAGGATCCCGACGTTGTGCTCAAGCAGCCGCCACCGGCCAAGCCGCCGGGACAGGACCGACCAGCAGCAGTTGCCGAACGGCCCGAGCGCCCGCAGGTCGTCAGGGATCCCCAGCAGCCGGGCCGAGCCGAAGCCGAGAGAGCCCCCGTGCGCGACGACCACCGCCAGTGAGCCGCCGGGGAGGCTGTCGGCGATCCGCTCCATCGCCGCCGACGCGCGGTCGGCCACCGCCGCGGCGGTCTCGCCATCGGAAGGCGCCCAGGCGGCGAACGCCTCGGGAAACTGGGCGCGGATCTCGTCTGCGGTCTTGCCCTCCCACGAGCCGCCGCCGCGCTCGCGCAGGTCCTTGTCCAGCTGCACCGTCAGACCCGTAAGCCGGGCGAGGACAGCGGCGGTCTCCGCCGCCCGGCTGAGATCTGATGAGAATATGGCATCCGGCTTCATCGCGGCCAGATAGCGGGCGGCCCGCCTGGCCTGCTCTCGGCCGACCTCGTTCAGGGGCACGTCATATTGCCCCTGGAACCGGCGCTCCGCGTTATAGGTGGTCTGCCCGTGGCGCCACAGCACCAGTTTCACGATCTCCGGGGTGTCGCCGCCCGACCAGATGCTGCCTGACCCTGCCGTGACTGTCAGCGCCGGCCTCCGTCGCCGGTCCCTGAGCTGCCAGCGGCGCCCACCGGCTCAGGCAGCGGGATCACCGGGCAGTCCTTCCACAGCCGCTCGAGTGAGTAGTAAACGCGCTCCTCGGCGTGCTGGACGTGCACCACGATGTCGATGTAGTCGAGCAGTACCCAGCGGGCTTCCCGCTCTCCCTCGGTCCTGGCGGGCTTGGCGCCGACGCGGGCCAGCCTCACCTCGACCTCGTCAACGATCGAGCGGACCTGACGGTCGTTCGATGCCGAACAGAGCAGAAAAGCGTCGGTGATGACCAGCTGCTCGCTGACGTCGTAGGCAATGATGTCGGAGGCGAGCTTGTCAGCCGCGGCTGCGGCCGCGACCTCCACGAGCTCGACGGCCCTATCGGTGGCAGTCACGAGTGCTGGCAGTCCTCCTTGGCTCGCCTGTTGCCCCTCATACGATCTCACGTTCAGCCGGAAACTGAACGCCGCCAACTGCCAGGGTATCCGGCGAATTCGAGGTGACCATCCGGCTGGCGCCCAGATCCGACCTATAAATCGTATATATCGGATTCGGCGCCGCGATGGTCTCACAAGTCACACTGATCAGCTGCCTCGCCTCGCCGCCAGGCTGGCCGACAAGAGCCAGGACGCGACCAGCAGGATGCCGGCGACCAGGAACGGAATGCCGGTTGGCCAGCTGGCCGACTGGATCGCGGCACCGCTCCCGCGCAACGCGGCGCTGGCCGGCGAGACGCTGGACAGCAGCGCCAGGAGAACCGCGGCGATGGTGCTGAGCACGGCCACCGTCTGGTGGCGGATCACCGGCGGGTTGCAGAACGTGCCGACGGCGGATCCGACAAGCACGCAGATAACCGCTTTGCCGAGGCCGGAGCCGAGGCTCGTGCCAAGCAGCCATGGATGAAGGTGCAGCATCTTCCGCAGCCCGCCGAAGGTCGCCAGCTCGTAGCCCGCGCCGACCAGGGCCAGCGCCGCTCCGCCAGCCAGCCCGGTCAGCAGCACCGCGACCTGCGCCTTCCTTGGCCCTGCCGCCGCGGCCACGCACGCCCGCGCGGCCTGGGGCTCGGCGGTCAGCACCGACCTCGTCAGCAGGGCTACGACCGGCAGCAGCATCGCGGCGCTCCAGTTAAGCCCGTCGCCGAGCGATTCCTGCCCGCCAACGCTCGCGACCGAGATCAGCAAAACGTAACCGATCAGCGGCAGCACCCAGCGATGAGACCGGAACAAGATGGCGGCCTGGTATCGCACTAGCGCGGTCACCGGATGCCCTCCGCCTCGGCGCGGTCGGCCCTGACCCCGACAACATGCACGTCATCCCAGCTGAGGAGCTGCCGCAGCACCGAGTCAGACGCCGCCGCGAGCGCCACCACCCGAACCAGGACGGGACCAGCAGCCGGCGTCGCTCCGACCTGAAGATCTTTGGGGGGAACGAGGTCTACTCCCACGACTCCGCTCAGCCGCGCTAGCTGCGGTACGGACTCGGGATCGACGCCGGACAGCTCGATCAGCACGGCTGGCTCGGGCGGCCCGCCGTCGGCCGAATTCGCGCGCCTCACCCCCGGTCCTTCGAGCACCCGGACTCGCCCGCCGCCAAGCTGCCAGTGCTGGCTGACCTGCCCGGCGAGCCTGGCCTGATGGTGGTCGACGAACATCACGGTCCCGCCGTCCGCCAGCCGCTCGGCGACGGCCGCGTCGAGCGTGCCTCGGGCTGCCTGGTCGAGCCCGGTCCAGGCCTCGTCCAGGACCAGCAGGCCAGGCTGCGGCAGCAGCGCCTGGGCAATGGCAACCTTCTGGCACATGCCCTTGGACAGCGTGCGAAGCGGAGCGCCGGCGTACTCGGCTGCCCCGAGCCGACCGAGCCAGCGCTCAACCTCGGCCGCGACCGACCGGCCGCGCAGGCCATGGATCCTGGCCATGTGGATCAGGTAGTCGCGCGCCGAGAACGCCAGCCCGCCGGGAAACCGCTCGGGCACGTAACCGGTCGATGGCCGCCCGCTGACCCGGCCCGCGGTCGGCATCGTGATACCGGCCGCCACCCGCAGCAGGGTGGACTTGCCGCTGCCGTTGCGGCCCTCCAGCCTGATCAGCTGACCCGCGGCCACCTCGACGCTCACATTGCGGACGACCCAGGGCTGGCGCAGTCCGTACCGCTTGCCCACCCCGTCCAGCCGCACCGCCCGTCCTCCCTGCCGACCTGTAGTCCAACCATACGGGCCAGTGACGACGCTGTGGCGCTGCGCCAATCACTCTTTGCCAGATCTCCACCGATTTACCGCATAAATGGAAAAGTTTAGAAACTAGAACTATTGATTTCTCTCAATGACTGGACTATGGGATCTGTGTAGTAGTTACCCAGCCGAAGTCGTTGTCGCCGGAGGAAGAGGGTTACTTTGAGCCACCTAAGACGCCCGCGCACGGTGCGGGCCCTTGCGATTGCCGTGCCGACCGCCCTTGTCGCATTGTCGGCGGGCGCGCAGGCCCAGGCCCAGCCGGTCTCGGGGAGCCGCCCGGATGCGGCTCACGCCGTTTTGTCGACTAAGGTCACCGACCGCGTGATCATCTTGTTCCGCGATCAGTTCTCGGCCATTCCGGCCATCGCCGCCAACGACGCCCGCCGGACCGCCGACGTCCGCGCGAACCAGCACTCGGTGCTCGCCCAGCTCGCGAGCACGCACGCCACGAACGTGAAGAGCATCACGCTGATCAACGCGGTGTCGGCTACGGTCTCCCCGGCCGAGGCGCAGGCCCTGCGCGTCAACCCCGCGGTAAGTGAGGTCGTCCCCGACCTGGAAGTCCCGTGGGCCACCGCTCCGACACTGCCGACGGCCAAGGGAGCCAAGGCGAGCGGCATCACGCCGCTGCCCGGTGCCTGTGCACCCGATGGCAAGGTCCAGCTCAACCCAGAGGCGGTCGAGAACATCCACGCCGCCACCCAGTCGGGCAAGGGGGCCGCAGCGCAGGCGCTGGGCTACACCGGCGCCGGCGTCAAGGTCGCATGGATCGCCGACGGCCTCGACATCAATAACCCCGACTTCATCCGCGCCAACGGCAAGCACGTCTTCGTCGATTACCAGGACTTCAGCGGCACGGGCAGGAATGCCCCGACCAACGGCGACGAGGCGTTCCTCGACTCCAGCTCGATCGCCGCGCAGGGCCGCCACGTCTACAACGTGGCCAGCTACGGATTCGGCCTGAACACCAAGTGCAACATCAGGATCCTCGGTGTTGCCCCCGGCGCGAGCCTGGTCGGGCTCAACGTGTTCGGCGCGTCCAACTTCTCCTTCGACTCGGTCAGCCTGGAGGCCATCAACTACGCGGTCACGGTCGACCACGTGAACGTCATCAACGAGTCGTTCGGCGACAACCCGTTCCCGGACGAGAGCACGCTTGACCTGACCGAGATGGCCAACGACGCGGCCGTCAAGGCGGGCGTAACAGTGGTCGTGTCCTCCGGCGACGCCGGGCCGACCAGCACGATCGGCTCCCCGGCGACCGACCCGAACGTCATCTCCGCCGGCGCGACCACTACTTACCGTGCCTACGCCCAGACCGGCGTCGCCGGCATTACCTACCCCGGCGTCAAGGGCTGGATCGACAACAACATCAGCGGGCTGAGCTCAGGCGGCTTCGACCAGCGCGGCGCGACCGTAGACGTCGTCGCGCCCGGCGACAGTAACTGGGCGCTGTGCTCGCCGTACCCGGCGCTGTACGCGGCCTGCACGAACTTCTCCGGCCAGCCCGCGTCGGTCGAGCTGACCGGCGGTACGAGTGAGTCCGCACCGCTCACCTCCGGTGTGGCCGCGCTGGTGATCCAGGCCTATGCCAAGGCGCACCACGGGCATGACCCGTCCCCCGCCGTCGTGAAGCAGATCATCGTGTCCACCGCGGAGAACATCAACGCTCCGGCCGACCAGCAGGGCGCCGGCATGATCGACGCCTACAAGGCGGTGCTGGCGGCGCGGTCCTACAAGGGCAGCACCGAATCGGCCAGCGGCAACTCGATTCTCGACCGCGCCACCCAGCTCAACGCCGTCGGACAGCCAGGGACCAGCGAGCACTTCTCTGAGACCCTGACCAACGACGGAGCCAGGACGCAGACGGTCGGCCTGAGCAGCCGCACCCTCGGCGCCTACTCGCCAGTGCTGACCGAGCCGCTCTCCTTCACCACGGCGAACAGTTTCGAGCAGGTCGTTCACTTCACCGTGCCCAAGGGCCAGGCTCGGCTGAACGCCTCCGTCGCGTTCGTCGGCGGCGTCGAGCTCAGCCTCATCGCCCCGGACGGTGACTTCGCCGAGTACAACCTGCCCCAGGGGACAGGCAACTACGGAAACGCTCAGGTAGCCGAGCCCGCGGCCGGGACGTGGACGGCGCTGGTCGCCGGCTCGCAGGCCGGGACCGCTCAGTTCGAGGCGAGCACGGCCACCTGGCAGCCGTTCGGCACCCTGTCCGCCGGTTCGCTGACCCTCGCGCCCGGCGCGTCCGGCAGCTTCACGCTGACGGTGCCGACGCCATCGGCACCCGGTGACCAGTCGGGCTCGATCCTGCTGCACAGCTCGGCGGCGGGCCCGTCGTTCGCGGCGACTACGTCCATCCCGGTTACGTTGCGGGCACTGGTGCCGGCGCCCAGTCCGTCGGTCACGTTCACCGGCACGCTTACCGGTGGCAATGGCCGTTCCCCGTCGACCGGGCAGACCAGTTACTACCAGGTCCAGATACCGGCCGGCCTGAAGGCGCTTAACGTGCAGGTCAGTACGCCCAACGCGAACAACACGTTCTTCGCCGAACTGGTCGACCCGAGCACGGGCGAGGCGGCCTCGAGCGCCTTCAACGGCCTGGAGGAGACCGGGTCAGCGACGGGAGGATCTCAGCTGGTACCGGAGGCGGGCGCGCAGTTGCACGTCCTCGATCCGAGTGCCGGCCTGTGGACTCTAGTGATCGACTTCTTCAACACCGTGTCGGGCACCGCGGTGTCCCAGCCGTTCACGGTCACGATGAACGACATCCCGGTCCATGCTGTCGCCAGGGGCCTGCCCGACTCGACCAGCACGGTCCTGGCCGCGGGCACCCCGGTCACTGCCTACATCCACGTCAGGAACGACGGGACGTCACCCGAGGCGTACTTCGTCGACGCCCGGCTCGACACCCAGGTCACCACGGCGCTGGCCGCGCAGAATACCTCGACGCTGACGCTGCCCGACCTGAACGGCACCGTGCCGCTCTTCCTCGTGCCCACTCACACCACCGCGGTGACGGCAACCGCCTCGTCGCCGGACAAGCTGTTCTTCGATTTCACCTATAACTACGGCGACCCCGACGTGATCTCCAGTGTCGGCACGACGGCCACCGGCACCCTGTCGGCGGCCGAAGTGGCCGCGGGCGAGTGGACGATCACGCCCGAGTTGCTCGGGCCGTTCGTGAAGGCGGCCGCGCCGGTCACCGCGACCGTCGGGATGACCGCCACCACGGCGGCGTTTGACCCGGCGGTCACCTCGCCGACCGGCGACCTGTGGCTGGGCAGCGAGAACGCCAGCAACGCCTTCGCGCCGTACGTCGTCAATCCGGGTCAGAGCGTCACGATCCCGGTGACGATCACGCCGGAGGGAACCGCGGGCAGCACCGTCAGCGGGACCCTGTACCTGGACGACTCGTCGTTCATCCCGGCCGACGTGACGTTCGACGACGTGTCAACCAACGGGCCTGAAGGCAGCGACCTTGCCGCCTTCAGCTACACCTACACGATCGGGTAATACGGGGGGGGTCGTCCCCCCGAGCTGGCACTGCCTAGTCCCGGCCCGCCGGCTTGCCGGCGGGCCGGGAATACAGCCCGCGCTTGGCGATGTACTGCACGATGCCGTCGGGCACCAGGTACCAGATGGGGTGACCGCCCTGCACCCGCACCCGGCACTCGGTCGATGAGATCGCCAGCGCCGGGATCTCCAGCAGCTTGACCCGGTCCGCGGGCAGATCCGTCATCGTCAGTTGATGTCCTGGCCGAGTGCAGCCGACGAACTGGGCCAGCGAGAACAACTCGTCCGCGTCCCGCCAGGAAATCATCCTGGCGAGCGCGTCGGCGCCGGTAATGAAGTAGAACTCCGCTTCGGGGCCGCGCTCGGCTCGCAGGTCGCGAAGCGTATCGATCGTGTAGGTCTCTCCTGGCCGGTCGATATCGACCCGGCTGACCGAGAACCTGGGGTTTGACGCCGTTGCGATGACCGTCATCAGGTACCGGTCCTCGGCCGGAGAGACCTGGCGGCCGTCCTTCTGCCAGGGCCGGCCGGTGGGCACGAAGATGACCTCGTCCAGGTCGAAGAAGTCAGCGACCTCGCTGGCCGCCACCAGGTGCCCGTGATGGATCGGGTCGAAGGTGCCGCCCATGACGCCGAGGCGCCTGCCCGTGCCGTTTACGGCAACCGCGCCAGGTTCGCTCATGGGTGCCGAGCTTAACCGCGGGCTCAGACGGGATAGCTGACCTGGGTCAGCTTCTCCGACTCGGCCCACAGCCTGCGCTGCGTCTCGGCGTTCTGGGATCGTCCGCTCGACCGGACCACGACCGGGTAGCCGGTCAGCTGGAGCAGCCCGTCCGGGCCGTAGTAGGCACCGCCCGTGGCCGCAGGGTCGGTGGCGGCCCGCAGCGTCGGCAGCGCGCCCATCGCCGCGTCCTGCACCCACCACGAGTTCAGTGCATGGAACCGGCCACTCATGGAGGCGCTGGCCAGCGGCGACATATGCCTGGTCAGCTGCGTCCGCGCGGTGCCGGGGTGCGCCGCCGTCGCGATCGTCTGAGCGCCAGCGGCGGAAAGCCGGCGCTGCAGTTCGTAGGTGAACATCAGGTTGGCCAGCTTCGACTGACCGTAGGCGGTGTACCTGGAGTAATGCCTGGTGCGCATGAGGTCGTCGAAGTTGATACGGCCGCCCCGATGGCCGTTGCTGCTCACGGTCACGACTCGCGAACCCGGCACCTCGAGCAGCGCGGGCAGTAGCAGGCCGGTCAGCGCGAAGTGGCCGAGGTGGTTGGTGCCGAACTGCAGCTCAAAGCCGTCCTTGGTCAGCCCGTGCGGCGTGAACATGATGCCCGCGTTGTTGATCAGCAGGTCGAGCCGGGGGAAGCGAGCGCGGATGTCGGCCGCCGCCGCTCGCACCGACTCCAGCGACGCCAGGTCAAGTTCGGCCGTCTCGGCCTGATCAGCGGCCGCGGCCGCGGTGACCTCCTCGGCCGCCTTGGCCGTGCGGGCACGATCGCGGCCCGCCAGCACGAGGCGGGCCCCGTGAGCCGCCAGGACCTTGGCTGCCTCAAGCCCGATGCCCGAATTCGCCCCGGTAATGACCACCGTCCGGCCGCGCTGGTCCGGCACATCCTCCGCCGTCCACTTCCGGCTGACACCCTGTGCCATCTGTTCTCCTTATCGGGCCCACGCTAGTGTTCAGCACATCATGCCGCCTCTAAGGTGCACTGCGTCCGGGTACACATAGCAGGATCGGTGTTCAGCCGCCAGGAAGGACTATTCGTGTATTACTCGCCCTCGCCCGGTTATGCGCCGACCGCCGCCACCAGGGATCAGACCGCCACCCTGTTCGGGCAGGTCATGTGGCTGGTCGCGTTCGCGGCCGGCGTCTTCACGCTGGGCTGCTACGCGGGCCGCCACCTGTCCCCTGGCTGGTCCATCCTCTGGTTCATCGCCGGCTTCGGCTGCCTGATCGCGCTGAACTTCGCGGTCCGCCGTGGCGGCGGCGCCGGAATTGCACTGCTGATGGGCGTCGGCCTGTTCCTCGGCCTGGCCATGGGCCCGGCCGTCGCGTATTACTCCACGACGAGCCCCCAGGCGGTCTGGGAGGCAGCCGGGGCGACCGCGCTGTTCATGGCGGGCTTTGGCTCGGTCGGCTACGCGACCCGCAGGGACCTGTCCGCGCTCGGCCGGATCTCCTTCTTCGCGCTGATCGCACTGATCCTGTTCGGCATCGTGCTGATCTTCGTCAGGATCCCGGCGGCCGAGATGCTCTACTCGATCCTCGGCCTGGTCATCTTCGCCGGGCTGACCATGTTCGACTTCCAGCGGCTGCGCCGGTCGCGCGATATCAGCTCGGCGCCGGTCCTGGCCGCTTCCATTTTCCTGGACGCGCTGAACGTGTTCCTGTTCTTCCTGCGCATCTTCGGGGGCCGCGACTGAGGGCGACCGGCTACATCACCATCCCGCGGCCAGAACCCGCGCCGGAGTAGACCGGTTCGGTGATGTAGAACTGCCAGCGCGGGTCTACCGCGGCCGTCAGCAATTGCGCGGCCGTCAGCGGCATGGCGAGGCTTACCGCGGTACGGTCCGCCGTCGTGTTGCTCTCGGACAGGCTGATGACGGCGACGCGCGGGCGGAACACCTGCACCTGGAAGGACAGCACGCGCAGGTGCCCTGGTGCCAGCGTTGACGAGGCGTATTTCTCGACCACTTGCACTCCGCCCCGCAGGCTGTAGGCATGACAGGAGTCGGAAGTCCGGCCGGGCGGACAGCCGAACTGGGCGTCCGTCGCGCCAACGGCCAGCATTTCCGCCTGCACGGCGCCCGAGCCGATCGTCGTCGTGACCTCGCTCAGGGAGGCGACCGCGGTCCGGTCGGCTGCTCCCCGAACGTCCGAGCTGGCGCTCGCTTGCACCGAGCTGTGTAGCGCACCCGCCGGCAGTTCGGCGAGCAGCAACTGGCCGAAGTACTCGCTCGTGATCGGGTGAATCCGCGCGTACTTGACGTCGGGCAGCGCGGGCGTGATGAACACGAATTGGGCCGAGAGCATGCCACGCTGCGGGCCGCTATTCAGACCACCTACCGCCGACCAGCCGATCGCGACACAGGCCCCGATCAACGCCGCCGCGGCAACCGAGGCGGCCAGCCGCTGCCGCTTGGCCCGCCGGGCTGCGCGCAGCGCCTTGCCCAGAACCGGGCCCATCGGCGGCTCATACCCGGACATCGCCTGCCGCATCAGGTCGCGGACGGCAGTCTCGGTCATCTCCGGCTCACCCTCATCATCAGTCGGTCAGGGCCAGGTCGGGCAGGCTCCGGCCTAGCGTCTCGCGCAGCTTCTTGAGGGACCGCGCGCTCTGGCTCTTCACCGTGCCAGCCGAGCACCGCAGGATCTCGGCGACCTGATCGATGCTCAGGTCCTCCCAGTAGCGCAGCACCACGACCGCGCGGGCCTGAGGCGGCAAGGTCGCGAGTGCAGCCAGCAGCACGACCCGCAGGTCGGTGGTGCCTGACGGGCCGAGGAGATCGGGCAGATTGCTAACCGGGATCTCGCCGGACCTGCGAGTCCGGCGCTGGCCAAGGTAGGCGTTGACCAGCGTCCGGTACGCATAGGCATGCGCATTTTCCTGCTTGCTGATGCGACGCCAGGCCAGCAGCGTCCTCGTCAGCGCGATCTGGGTCAGGTCCTCGGCCGCATGCCAGTCACCGCAGAGCAGGTAGGCAGTTCGCCGCAGCCGCGCCATATCCGCGGCCGCGAACTCGGTGAACTCCTCGGGGCACTCCACCAAGCCACCTCTCATCCCCCTCAGAAGATGCTGCAAGTGGCGATTCTCGTTGCAGTATGACTTAAAGCAGCTAGCCCAGGCCAGGCAGGGGCGGATCGCCGCTGGTCCAGCGCCGGACCCTGACCGCCTTGCCGACTTCGGTTCGCGGCACCGAGCCGGGCGGCAGCACGCGTACCGTGACCGACAGTCCGAGCGCATCCTTCAGCCCGGACTCCAGCTCCTCCTGGGCCCGGTGCGGCCCGGACGACCCCGTTCCGATCTCAACACAGGCAATCAGCCGGGCCTGCGCCTGCCGCTCATCGATCACCAGCAGGTACTCGGGCGCGAGCGCGGGATCGGTGAGCAGCACCCGCTCGACCTCGCTCGGATACACGTTGACGCCGCGGATGACGAGCATGTCGTCCTTGCGGCCGGCCACCTTGCTCATCTTGGCCAGGGTCCGGCCGCAACGGCACGTACCGCGGCGCAGCGAGGCGATATCGCCAGTCCGGTAGCGCAGGAGTGGCAGGGCCTGCTTGGTGACGGTCGTGAACACCAGCTCGCCGGGCGTCCCGTCGGGCACCGGCTCGGCCGAGACCGGGTCGATCACCTCAACCAGGAAGTGGTCCTCGTTCACGTGCAGGCCGCTGGCCGCGAGCCGGCACTCAGCCGCCACGCCGGGCCCGATGATCTCCGACAGGCCGTAGATGTCCAGTGCTCGCAGGCCGAGCAGGTCTTCCAGCCTGACCCGCAGTTCCTCCGTCCACGGCTCCGCGCCGAACAAGCCCGCCTTCAGGTGCAGACCGTCCTCCGGCCGCACGTCGGCCTCTTCCAGCGCCTCGCCCAGCCGGATCGCGTAAGACGGTGTGCAGGTCAGGATGTCTGGCTGCAGATCCTTGATCAGCCTCACCTGGCGCGGGGTCATCCCGCCCGAGACTGGCACGACCGTCGCGCCGAGCTCGATCGCGCCCTGATGAATGCCCAGGCCGCCGGTGAACAGGCCATATCCGTAGGCGTTGTGCACGATGCTGGCCGGCGTTGCCCCGGCCGCGGCTAGCGCCCGTGCGCACATTCTTGCCCAAAGTCGCAGGTCGGCCTTGCTGTAGGCGACCAGGGTCGGCTGGCCGCCCGTGCCGCTTGAGCCGTGCACGGCGACGACGTCCTCGCGCGGGACCGCGAGGAGCCCGAAGGGGTAGGAGTCCCAGAGGTCCTGCTTGGTGATGAAGGGCAGCCGGGCAAGCGTGGCCAGGTTTACGTCGGCACCGGCGGCCACCCCGGCCTCCTTCAGCCGGGTGCCCTGCAGCCCGCCGAGTCCGATCAACCGGTCGATCATGGCGCGCAGCCGCTCGAGTTGCAGCCCGGTTAGCTGCTCGGCCGGCATCGACTCGGCCTCAGGCTCGAACATCGCCGGACGGGCTGGCAGTGTCATGTGTCTACCTCTCGCCTGGGGCGCCTACGATGACCCTATGACCACTCTGCCGGAACGTTCCCGGATCCGTCTGCCGGGTATTAGCTCTCGTGCCTACGAGCACCCCGCCGACCGGTCCGCCCTTGTCGCGCTGCGCAAGCTGACCGGGTTCGACGTCATCCTCAAGAATCTGGCTGGCCTGTTCAACGACCGGGCGCTCCGGCTGATGTTCCTCGCTAGCGCGGTCCGCTGCTCGCCCGAGCAGTTCCCTGACCTGTACCAGGCGATGCTGGACGGGGCCTACATCCTGGACCTGCCGACGGTGCCCGAGCTGTACGTCAGCCAGGACCCGGAGGTTAACGCCTTCGCCATCGGCACCAGCAAGCCGTTCATCGTGCTGACCAGCGGCATGGTCGAGCTGCTGGACCCGGAGGAGATCCGGCAGGTTATCGGGCACGAACTCGGGCACGTGCTGTCCGGCCATGTCGTGTACCGGACGATGCTGTTCTACCTGATCGCCATCGCTCAGCGGCTTGCGCTCGTCCCGTTCGCCTGGATCGGCCTGAGGGCCGTGATCTGGGGACTGGAGGAGTGGTACCGCAAGTCGGAGATGTCCTGCGACCGGGCCGGCTTGCTCGCCACTCAGGACCTCGACGCGGCCCGCCGCTCGCTGATGAAGCTCGCGGGCGGGCGTCACCTGGCCGAGCTCAGCAGCGACGAGTTCCACAAGCAGGCCCGCGAGTACGACGCCGTCCCCGACATGCGGGACAGCCTGCTCAAGCTGCTCCAGCTGCAGGGCACGACCCACCCGTTCGCGGTAGTTCGCTTCGCCGAGCTTGACCGCTGGGCCAGCGAGGGCGAGTACCGCGACATCCTGGCCGGCCGTTACCCGCGCCGCGAGGACGACTCCGGCGCATCCGTGGGCGACGAGTTCAAGGCCGCTGGCAAGGCCTACCAGGACTCGTGGAACCGCAGCGCGGACCCGCTGATCGGCGCGGTCCGTGGCGTGGCGAACGGTGCCATGGACGCCGGAAGCCGCCTGTTCAACCGCTTCGGCGGCGGCGGACGCCAGGACGACGACGACTCCGACGACGAAGAGTAGCCCGCCCGGAGTCAGCCCCGCCCCGAGTCAGCCCCGCCCGGACTCAGCCCCGCCCGGACTCAGCCCCGCCCGGACTCAGCCCCGCCCGGACTCAGCCCCGCCCGGAGTCAGCCCC
>JASHOL010000407.1 GCA_030041135.1 Streptosporangiaceae bacterium
CCGCCCCGCTCTGACCATGCTGACCCTCCTGCAATTGGCCTGCCTGGCCACGGCGGCCCAGCGGAACGCGCGCAGCAGCGCGCTGAACGGCAGCAGCACCAGGTCGTGGCGCTCGCGCAGGTGAGCCCGCTCGTGCGCGAGCACGGCGGCCAGTTCCTGGTCGTCAAGCAGGGCGAGCACGCCGGCGCTGAGGACGATCGTTGAGCGCAGTCCAGGCAGGCAGTAGGCAGCGGCAGCCGGATGGTCGACCACCAGCGCGCCCGGCACCTTCGGGTCGCCGTGCGCGAGCAGGCTCAGCAGCACCCGCTGCCGCTCTCTGGCCCGCATCACCGTGGCCGAGGCCGCGAGGAGGATCCAGCAGAGCAGGGCCAGGAGCAGCAGCCCGGCCACCAGGCAGGCCAATTGCAGGAGGGTCAGCATGGTCAGAGCGGGGCGGGCGGTGCCGCTCTGAGCGAGGCTGTAAAGCCGGGCCACCGCGCCGCCGGCCACGCCCGAGCCGTCGCCGATGGCCCCGATGCCGAGCAGCGCCCCGACGGTGGCCAAGCCCCAGCCGAGGCCGAGGCTTTGCCACAGCACGATTCCGACCGCTGGCGACCTGCGCGGCCAGTGCGCATGGGCGAGCATGCTGGCGGCTGGAACGCAACCAATGGCGACCGCGGCGAGGATGAGAACACCGGCCACGACTTACCCTCCGGCGGCCTCACCGAGAGCGCCGAGCGCACGCAGCAGAGCCTGAGCCTCGGTCCCGCTGACGCTGCGGGCGAACCTGGCCAATGCGGCTTGGCGATCTCCCGTCTGGTCAAGCGCGCTCAGCATGAGCTCAGTCACGTATGCTTCCCTGCTCTCCGCCGCCCGGTAATGCCAGGCGCGTCCACTGCGCTCGCGCCGGGCGAACCCCTTCTTGGCGAGGCGGTCGAGCACGGTCATGACCGTCGTATGAGCTAGATCCCGATCGGTCAGCCGGCCGCTTACCTCGCGAACACTCAGGGGGTCGTCGGCCTCCCAGAGTACGTCCATGATGGCACGCTCAAGCTCTCCGAGTCGGTTCACGCGGCAATTGTAACGTCTACGAAACTAGGGCGACCAGGGCAGGCCCGGTGGGTGCCAGACCCCTGACGGTCACGGCAATCCCGCTCCCGGCCGCCTAAGTTAACCGTGGCTCCGCGAATTCTTGCCTGCGAGAGATGTCTGCCGCCGGTTCAGCGGCTCTCGGGTTCGCCTGGGGTCGTTGTTGTGGGCGCGGCGCAGACCATGCCTTCGCTGAAGCCTGCCGCGCCAATGCCGAATGCCAGGTTGAAGCGCCCGCGAAGGTTCTCCAGCGCGATCACGTGGGTAAGTTCGACCACCTGGGCTTCGTCGAATTGGGCGCGCAGCCTGGCGAACAGCTGGTCGGGCACCTCGACCGGGGTGCGGCTCATCCCGGCCGCGTAGTCGAGGACGAGCTTGTCCAGGTCAGAGAACAGCGCGCTCGTCCGGTGCGAGGCCAGGCCCAGCAGTTCCTCATCGGACAGGCCCCACTGGCGGGATACCTGCGATCCCATGTCGATGCAGTATTCGCACTGGACGACCGTGGCCGCCTTCAGCTCCGCGAGGGCACGGGTCCGCTTGTCGATGCGGCTTAGCTTGGCCGTGGCCTGTTCGAGCCCGGCGTAGCCGCGAAGCAGCCCTGGCACGCGGGCATAAATCTCAAGCGGCTCGATCATGCGCTCGGGGCTGCGCCCGGTGAGCTGTCGGAGACGACGGCGGGTGAAATAGTATGCCAGCCTCGCGTAGGGCCCGGCCTGCTGCGCGGGGATGCCTGGGATACGTGCCATGAGATGCTCCTTTCCGGTAGCCCCGGAATGCCTGCTTTGCTGTTGTCGCGGGCGAGTGGCAGGATGCGGCCTTGGTTCTGGCCGGAGCGCGAGTCCGCTCGCCGGGAGTCCAGGGCGGCAGCCGCAGCAGCGCGCCCGTGGCCTGCTCGGTGCACCAGTAGTGCAGCGGCCGGTGAAAGTGCCAGTAGTTCAGCAGGTACGGGAGCAGGCACCCGAAGGTGCCGCCGACCGCCGCGAACCAAGCCAGGCTCGTGACCGCCGCCGGCCTGCGCATGACATCCTCCCCCCGCTTCCTGGCGCTACCCGACCCTGGCGATCGGGCTGAGAACGTAGAGGTTCGCCGCATAGCACAGCACCGCTACGCCAGTCAGCACCGACATGGTCATCGAGGCGGAATCGTCTCCGGTGCTCGTGAAGCCGGTTCCGGCCACCGAGGCGAAGATCATCGCGAGCAGGCCGATGACGGACAGGGCGATCAGCCCCCAGCGGCGGATCAGGATGGATTGCGCGGCGACGGCAAGCGCGCCGAGCCCGAGCAGCAGCCCGATCACCGCGTGAACGCTCAGTGACGCGGGCCCGTTGGCGATGGCGCGGTCCAAGCCGCCGCTGTGATCGGCCCTGGGCACAGTGACGTAGATGTTCACGTACATGCCGATCGAGTACTCCGCCACGAGGAGCACGAGAACGGCCAGGCTGCCGCGCCGCAGCCGGGCCAGGCCGGCCGTCGCGGCCGGGTGCGCACGCGGAACGGTGGATTTCATCTTCACGCTCATCTGCTCTCGCCTCTCTGGAGCAAGCAGTGTCGCTATGTGTAGCGTCACTACCTATGATGGTAGAGTAGCATGGCTACGTATGAGGGCGGAGACGCTAAAGGGCCACCTGGACGGAATCCTGCTCGCGGTGCTTGAGCCGGGTCCGCTGCACGGCTACGCGATCATGGAGGCTCTGCGGGTTCGCAGCTTCGGCCAGGTTGACCTTCCGACCGGAACCGTATATCCGGCCTTGCACCGGCTGGAACGGGCGGGCCTGGTGCGAGCGAACTGGTCAGAGGCCGGTGGCCGCCGCCGGCGCGTCTACCGGCTGACACCGGCGGGCAGGAGCGCCCTGGATACCGAGCGCAGCACCTGGCGGGACTTCTCCGCTGTGGTCTCAGTCCTGCTGCAGCCCGCCCAGGGAGCGGTGAATCCAGCATGAGACGGGCGGGAGTGCGCGGGTGCCCGGCGATCTAGACGTACCCGGTCTTCGCGGCGAGCGGGCAGTGGAGCGCTATCTCGCCGAGGTCGAAGCCCGGCTGCCTGGTCCCGCGAGCGCGCACTCCCGCATCGTCGCCGAGCTACGCTCTGGCCTGCTGGATGCCACCGACACCTACCAGTCAGCCGGGCTCCCGCCGAGGGGGGCGGCCGCGGCGGCAGTCCGTGAATTCGGAGACCCTGGACAGGTCGCCGACGGGTTCCTGCCCGAGATCGCGGCCAGCCACGCGCGCCGCGTGGCAACAGTCCTGCTGGTAACCGGCCCGCTGGTCGGATTGCTCTGGCTCGCCACGGCTGCAGCCAGCCACCCGGACATCCGCATCGCCGTGTTCTGGCACTGGACAACGTCGTCAGCCGCCCTGGGCGCAGGTATCCAGCTGGTCGGCGCAGCGGTCGCGATCACCGTCTGCGCAGGCGCTGCCAGCATCGCCGTCACGGGCCGACTGAGCCGCTGGCTGCCCGCGGTGCCGCGCCGCGCTCCGCTGGCTGCCGCGGTCGCCGGATTCGGCGCCGTGGGCGCCGACGGGCTTGGCCTCGTGCTCCTCGCGGCCGAGCTGGCTGTCGTCCCAGGGAAGGTATCCCTGCTTCCGGCTGCGGCAGCCGGGGCAGCCAGCCTGGCCAGGCTGCTGATCGCGATCCGCGCGGCATGCCGCTGCCTGGCCATGCGCGCCAGCCTGACCAGCCAGTGAGAGGGATCGCCTCGCCCGCCACGAGGAACCCGACCTCCCACGCCGGCCCCTGCGCTCGCGCGGCCAGGCGGCACGGCCGCCAGAACGCGGCTACAGGTCGGATGAGGCTCCCAAGCAGGATCTCGGACAGCTAGCCGCTGCAAGTGCCGACAGCGAGGTCGCTACCGGGCCCCGGCCAGCCAGCCCTCGCTTTGCGGGCGGCCTGAATCGCAGCACGAATCCTCGTTCCCGTCGCCTTTGCGACCGGAGGCGGGAAGGCATTGCCGATCTGCCGGTAGGCGGTCGTCTTGCGCCCGTAGAACCGCCAGACCGGCGAGAAGCCCTGAATGGCGGCTGCCATCGGCAGCGTCAGGCGCGGCAGGTGAGCGAAGGGAGCATCCGCGGCGGGCGGCGCATCCGCCAGGCCCCGGCCATCGACGCCAAGTTTCCGCCACGCCTCGCGGGCGCGCGTGGGCCCGAGATCCGGCCCGCCGTGCTTGCGCGAGCCGCCTACCAGCGTGGGGCCTACGCCATTGGCCCGCCTGGCCCACGCTTCCGCGCCTTTCCACCCACCAGCGGCCATCAAGTCACCGAGGGCCTCACCGACCGTCGGGGGCGCCCCGGCCGCACTCGGCCATTCGAAGTACTGGTACACCTCCGGCCTCATGGCGACCAGGATGAACCGGGGCCGCAGCTGCGGGACGCCGAACTCGCAGGCGTTCAGTACCTGCCAGTCGGCCTCATAGCCCAAGTCGTCCAGCTGGCGGAGAACCTGCTCCCGGTAGCCCGCGAACCTGGCCAGAGAAAGTCCCGGCACGTTC
The DNA here is from genome assembly GCA_030041135.1 of Streptosporangiaceae bacterium. GTDB lineage: Bacteria > Actinomycetota > Actinomycetes > Streptosporangiales > Streptosporangiaceae > JAJYUU01. The sequence continues at coordinate 4,554 of JASHOL010000407.1, forward strand.
TCCAGCATCACCGCCATCGGCTCGCACTCCCTCACCAGGCGCAGGGCCTGCGGGAACAAGTCACGCTCGTCGTCGGCCCCGAGTCGCCTGCCCGCTACCGAGAACGGCGGGCACGGGACCCCTCCGGCCAGGAGGTCGATACCGCGGTAGGGCCGCCCGTCGAAGTCATGGACGTCCGCCTCGATGACCTTCCACGCGTCGTGCCGGTTCAGCCGTAGGGTCTCGCAGGCATCCCGGTCGATCTCTACAGACGCGGCATGAGAAAAGCCTGCTTGCTCTAGTCCCAGGGACTGCCCGCCGGCTCCAGCGCAGATCTCCAGGCAGATCAGTTCGCCCACTCGGCAAAGCTATGGCACCGGCCGTCAGCCGGGCGGCATCCTCGGGTCGTGTCGCTGCGGGCCCGCCGGATCGGACGCCGGCGTGTGGGCTCGCCGACCGTGTCAGTTTCGGCGGGCGCTCGCGCTAACGTGCGACTGTGGTGCCCAGGATCGGTGTCAGCGTCGACCTTGTGATCCTCACGGTCCGGGGTGGGCAGCTGACGACGCTTGTGTGGCGGCGCGACTCGGAGCCCTATGCCGGCATGGTCGCGCTGCCCGGCGGGTTCATCCGGCTCGACGAGGACCTGCCCGCGGCGGCCGGCCGCGTGCTCGCCGAGCGGGCCGGACTGCCGGGCACGGCGGTGCACCTGGAGCAGCTGCGCACCTACGGGTACCCGAACCGCGACCCGACCCGGCGCGCCGTGTCGGTGGCTTACCTCGCGCTCGCGCCTGACCTGCCCGCGCCCGACCAGCCGCAGATGAGCTGGCAGCCGGTGGCCGGGCTGCGGGAGATGGCCTTCGACCACGAGCGCATCCTGCAGGACGGAGTCGAACGGGCAAGATCCAAGCTCGAGTACACCTCGCTGGCGGCGGCCTTCTGCCGGGACCAGTTCACCGTGGCCGAGCTGCGCCGGGTCTACGAGATCGTCTGGGATACGCCGCTGGACCCGCGGAACTTCCACCGCAAGGTCACCGGGGCCGAGGGCTTCCTGGTGGAGACCGGTTCGGTCACGTCGTCGGGCGGCGGCCGGCCGGCGCAGCTGTACCGCCGCGGCAGCGCCGTGCTGCTGCATCCGCCCATGTTGCGCCCGCGCCGCGGACCCGCTGATCAGG
>JASHOL010000408.1 GCA_030041135.1 Streptosporangiaceae bacterium
GTGTCGATTCGGCGCGGTCACTTCGTAGTTTGAGTGAGGGCCAGCCACAGACGGGCCCTCGAACGGGAGCGATCTGTCATGGCGCAATACCTGCGACCCCTTCGGTATTCCATCAACGTCACACTGGACGGCTGCTGCGATCATCGAGAAATGCTCGCGGACGAAGACATGCACCGTAACGCGGCCGAGACCCTCGCCCAGGCCGATGCACTCATATTCGGCCGGGTGACTTACGAGATGATGGAGGCGGCGTGGCGGCCGTCGGCGGCGACGGTAGCGCGGCCTGACTGGATGGAGCCCTTCGCCCGGACGATCAACGCCGCAAAGAAGTACGTCGTGTCGAGCACGCTGGACCAGGTCGACTGGAACGCGGAACTGGTGCGCGGAGACCTGGGGAACTGCGTCCAGCAGCTCAAGCAGGAGCCGGGTAAGGGACTGCTCGTGGGAGGCGTGATGCTCCCGCGGGCGCTGGCGGAGCTGGACTTGATCGACGAGTACGAGTTCGTGGTGCAGCCCAAGGTAGCGGGCCACGGGCCGACATTGCTCGCCGGGCTACCGGAGCACATCGACCTGAAGCTCCTGAGCCGGCTGGAGTTCGGCTCGGGGGCCGTAGCAATGCGGTATGTGCCGAGAAGATAGGAGCAAGACCTCGGCCGGGGTTTCACGCGCGGGTCCTCACTTTGCGCGGCAGATTTGCCGCCGCCTTCTTGATGTCGGCCGACGACATCGCCCATGAGCTGCCGACTCGCCCGGGCTGGCCCGCGTTGTTCGACCTGAAGCGCAAATAGCAGGTGTCGACCGCCCTGTTGATGCGGGCGCGGTCCCTCGGGTCTGAGCAGCAATTGACAGCGGTTTCGGAGAGTCCAACTAGCAACTCGCCACCCCAGGGAGCGGCCCCGACGCCGAACTGGAGCTGCGATAAGCCCATCAGGTCGTCAGGTCCAGCTCCCAGGAGCGGTAGGTGTCTGCCACCTGGTAGCCGAGCCGCTCATTGATCGCGGCCATGTGGGTGTTCGACTCGGCGTTCCCGGTCAGGATGTAGCGGATGCCGGGCTCGTGCCGGGTGAGCAAGTCCAGCATGGCGAACTTGACGAGGATGCCGAGCCGATGGCCACGGTCCTCCGGCCGCACGACCGTGTCGCCCTGACTCGCCCAGTCCTCCGTTCCCGCGTACATGCTCAGCTGGGTTAGGGCGACGAAGACGCCCGTGGCTGGCTGACGTGCGGCGACCGAGTACAGATGCACTCCGTTGGCCAGCGCCGACTGCTCCGCTGCCCGGATGCGTTCGGCATCCACGATCTCCGGCTCTACTCCGCCTTCTCTGGGCGCGTCCGACATCGCACTGTTGACCAGCGCGACCTGCTCGAGATGAATGTCCGGGGTACTCCCGGTCCAGGACACAAACTCATACCCGGCGGCGTGGGTCTCGGCCTCCGCGCGCAGGGCGGCGAGCCGTTTGAGCAAGACCGGGGTGATCTCCTGGATTCTGATCACCTCGGCTAGCCCGGTGGCGGCTCCCCTGGCGGCCGCGAATGCCGCACCGGCCGAGCCGTCACGTACCTTCGTCCGTACTGCGCCCGTGCTGGCCAGCCCGACCCGGCCCGCCTGCCTGGCCTGCGCAACGCAGTGAGCCAGCAGGGCAGTGCCCGCTCCGGCCCGGCGGCGGGGCGGGGCGACGAACAGCCCGCCGAAGGCCATTGCCCGGTTCTCACGCTCCGGCAAGACCAACTGGTAGCAGCCGACCGGCTCGCCGGAATCATCGCGTGCGAGCCAGCTTTCCTGGCGATCGTCGCCATGGAACCACCAGGTCTTGAAGCCTTCGAACGACAGGGCCGGAAGGTGCGGATGGTCGACGGGACGGCCCGCGTCCGTCAGCGCATGACACGCCCGCATGGCGGGCGTATTCACCGGATCGATCTGCTCGAAATCCACCCCCCGCAGCCAACATCGGCGGGCTCGCTGCGGTCAACCAGAAATTGTGCGGGCTCACTCGCCAAGCACGGGAACGTCGCGGCGTCTTGTTGTGCAGAAGCAGTCCGGTTCTTCCCCGAAGAACTCGTGAGATTCGGGGACGCCCACACCGGCTACGTATACGACCTGGCCGCACTCGCCCATCAACCAGCGTCCGTCTGATGCGCCACGGGCATCCGCCCTCCAGGGACGCACGTCTTAGCGTGGGTGACCGCCGCTACCTCTTACAAGACCGGGCACGTACTCTCGCTCGGCCGCTACCCGCACGGGCACGTACTCTCGCTCGGCCGCTACCCGCACGGGCACGTACGCACCCCCGGTGCAGATCACGTGGGCTGAGACCCTACATGCTCTGCGGGAGCCCGTTCTTGGGTTACCTGATGGGTCCCGGCTGACACTAATAGGCGTGGACCTCTCTGACGGTGATCTTGTCGAGCTGGCGCGCGGTGGTGACGCGGCAGCCTTCAGGTTGCTTGTCGAGCGCCACAGGACGTCGGCGCGTTCGCGTGCACTGCGGCTGAGCGGTGATCCGCACGAAACAGACGACATCGTGCAGGAATCTTTCCTGCGGGCGTTCCTGGCGCTGAACAGGCTCCGGGATCCAGATCGTTTCGGCGGCTGGCTGGCCGGCATCGTGACGAACGTTCATCGCGCGAACAAGCGCCGGGCGCCGGTGATACTGCTGGCGGAGTGGCCGGAGTGGCTGCAGCCGACGTCGCAGCAGGGGTTGCCCTCGGCCGATGACCTCGATCGCGCCGCCGCGCTCCGCGAGGCCATCGCAGTCCTGCCTGCCGGGCAGCGGCAAGCCGTTGAGAAGTTCTACTACGCCGACCTGCCTTCCGCGGACATCGGCCAGTCGGCAGCCGCAGCGAAGACGAGCCTGCACAAGGCCCGGCGCCGGCTGCGGCAGCATATCGAGGCGTACCGTCCCGACCTGATCCCAGCTCTTTCGGCAAGGAAGATCATGATAACTGTTCGCATTGCGCATGCTGAGGCACGACCGGGGAGCCTCGGGGACGGGAGGTTCGCGCTTGAGCACGTCCTGGTGGTCCTGACCGACGAGGACGGGGGCCGGGCGCTGCCGCTGTGGCTGACCGCGCCCGAGGGCTATCCGCTCTGGAAGCTGGCTGGCGGCAGTGACACGGCCGCAGGACCGCCGGAGCAGGAGGACGTGACCGGACGGCTCCTGCGCGCGGTCGGCGCGAGCGTGACCGGCGTGGACATCGACGAGATCGGCTCGGAAGTCACGGCGGCCGTTATCCGGCTCAGCGGCCCGGCGGGTACCAGCTCGGTGACGGTGCGGATTGGTAACGGGCTGGCAGTCGCTGCAGCCACGGAAGCGCCAGTGCGGGTTTCAGGCGCGCTGATGGACCGGCTTGCCCGGCCAGTGGCGGGCACCGACTCGCTGACCCCGTTCCTTGGATCAGAGCCCGCCGCGGCCGGCGTACAGTCCCGGCCGCCCCGCAACGCTGGCCGGCTCCGCTATGAGCCGCGCAACCTGGCCTTCGGTGACGGCCTCGAGGGCTGGGTGTTCGGCGGCAGTTTCCGAGCGGATCCCACGGGCTGTCACTGGCAGGACTATACGGCCGCAGCGCAGGACCGGAGCGCCGTCCTCGCGTCGGCTGTCGCGCATCCGGGCGGCTCGGCCTTCCTGGGCCAGGCAATCTGGGCCGATGAGTACCGCGACTCGACTGTGCGGCTGCGCGCTGATATCAGGGCAGAAGCTCCCGCGAGCGCGGCGGAGCTGCACCTGCAGATTGTGCCTGAGGAGAGTCCTGGCACCAGCGATGATCGCCCTGACGACCACGTCGTCGTGATAACGGATAGCCGCGACTGGACCAGTTACGACGTGACGGCCGGGATTCCCGGCAATGCCCGGGCCCTGCGGTTCGGGATCACGCTGGACGGCAGCGGCCGGATAGCGCTGCGCAACGTCCAGCTGGACCGCTGCCCGGCAGCACAGACGCCGTGACGCCGGCGCGCTCCTTCAGGCCGGCTGGGCCGCTAGGGCACGTCCCGTGTCCGCACTGCATTCGCAATGAACCCGTAGGGAGAACCATGCAGGACCCTCGTCAGCAGCAGTATCCAGCCCCGCCGGCGGCGCGGACGGCCATTCGGCTGATGTATGCCGGGGCCGCCATCAGCGCGCTCAGCATCGTTACGGACCTGGCAACCGTGGGCGCCGTCAGGGCGGCAGTCGTCAGGAGTTACCCGCACTTATCATCCGGCGGTATCCACCGAGTGGAGCTAGTGACGCTCGGAGGCGCGCTCGTGGCAGGACTGGTCGCCGTCGGGCTATGGCTCTGGATGGCTCGCGCGACGATAGCCGGGCAGCGCCGGACACGTCCCGCCGCCCTCGTGCTGTTCGCCCTCAACACGCTGGCGCTGCTCTCCACGTTCATCCGTCCGCACACCAGCTACGAGCTAATCGACGGAACATTGACGTGGCTCGCTGGGCTCGGAGCTACCGTCCTTCTCTGGCATCAGCACCCCGTACCCGTCGACAGTACGGCCAGCGCAGCAACGTTCGCTGGTCCTGAACGGCAACAACACCAAGGTTCCGCGCTGTGAGCGCCAAGACCCCGCGTGCCGGCTCACGGTCGATGTCCTATCCGGCCGCCTTCTCGGCTATGGCTCACGGCCGCGCGCCGCGAGGACCTGGCTCACGTCTGCCTGCTGCGGCGGGGCGCCATTGGGGTCGAAGCGGGTGACCATCTCCGGCACGCGAAGGCCGTCACGCGCGCCCAGCGCCGCGACGGCATTAGGGGACACCGCCGGGTCGGCGGTGCCGGCGCAGACCTCATCGAGCATGGCTGCGTCCGGTTCCGGTATCGGGCCCGGTGTCATCCATCCGGGCGTTGCCAGCTTGCCCCAGCGGTCCCACAGCAGCATCTCGGTCTTGCTGAGCGCGGCCAGATCGCGGACCACGTGGTCGGCGATGATGGGCCAGCCGCGCAGGATGGCGAGGTCCGTGTCCCGGTGGCCGTGGCGGTCCGGGTCGGACGTGCCCGCTCGCGCAGCCTGCCAGGCCCGCGGCCCGGTAATGAACTGATCGTCGGTGAGGTCCGGCCAGCTGACCGGCCGCCCGTTGACCTCAGGGGTCCAGCCGCTGTCCATCTGCGGGTCGATCAGGCGCCAGCGGCCCTCCGCGTCGTCCCAGGCCTCCGCGACCACGTGGTCGATCAGCCAGCCGGGGACGATGTAGGCGGCGAACCCGATCCGTGCCCGCGCCGGAATCCCCTTGTGCCTGGCCAGCGCGAGGAAGAGCACCGTCGCGTCCCGGCAGCACCCGACTACCCGGTCGGCCGCCGGCCGGTCCCGAGTGAGCGTTGGCTCGCCCCTGTCCAGCACCAGTGCGAACATGGCGTCGGCGTACCGGGTGTTGATCTCGGCCATCCGTCCGGCGGGCACGCCGTTCTCCGCGAAGTCGCCGCCCGTCTGGAAGTGGAAAACCAGTTGGGAGCTCGCCTCGCGAAGCGCGGCAGGGTCCCCGGGCAGCTCGTCAATCGCGGCAGCGGCGGGGCCGGGATCGGTGACCGGACTCTGGCTGGCCCAGTACGTCTGCATTGCCCTCCTCGAGGAGGCCGCCTGTTCCATTGCGACGTTGCCGACGGTCCACGAGCCAGATCCTCACCGTCAGCTCGTGGATGGCTGGCGTTCCGTGCGGAGTTGCTCCAATGCAAGCAAAATTCGCATGGGACGCGAAGTCCCTGTGCTGAATTGCCGGTTTGTGCGGAACAGACGGGCCGGAGGCTCAGGTACTTCGTCGAGCGTCCCGAGCCTCCCGTAGCGCGCGGTAACCGCGAAGTGAAGCGCCGCCCATGGCCCGATGGCACCGCGTGGATCCTGGAGGTTGCCAAGGTCGAAGTTAAACATGAAGCTGCTGGTCGACCTGCTCGACGAGATACGAGCCGAGGCGCTTGGCCATGGATCCTGACGCCCTGTTCGGTGCCGTCGAACGTAGCCGGGCACCGACCCGCTCGAACGCCTGGCGGGCCCAGTACTCGCAGCTCGCCGGCGGGGCGGGAGATGATCGCCAGCGGGCTCGGCCGTCAACATGACGGCCCGGCGAGAACTCGGAGTTTCAGGCCGTCTTGAGCCCAGCGCCACCTGGCCCCGCTGAGTCCAGCCGCGCGGCGACTTTTGGCGCGAGTTCCGTGAGCAACTCCGGTCGGTGGGAGGCGCCGCGGCCGGACACCACGACCTTGGCGACGGTGTCCGCTGACCGGACCGCGAGTGTCCGGCCGTCGTTCAGCAGCCAGAACTCGGCGTTGATCCCGGGTAGCGGCGTGCCTGCGCTGCGGCTGACCATGGTGCCGAGACGGGCGATACCGCCGCTGACGACCATGACGTGGAGCAGTCCGTTCTCTCCCCGGTACAGGACGCCATGCCCGCCGAGGACAGGCATATCCGAAGTGCGCCGCACCGGTCCGACGAGCAATTCTGCCTCGGCCGCGTCGACCAGGGACGCCACCGAGCCGGGGAGGTGGGTGGTGCCGAGCCCGGGGACGGGAAGGGGAGCGAGGCTGTCTTGCCGCGAGCGCTCAGTTACGTGGAGCGTGACGAGCCGGCCTGTGCGGGGGTTCATCGCGACCTGGACTAGGTCGTCCAACTTGCCATAGGTCGCGGCGACCCCGGTGAAGGTCCAGGCCCGCTCGCCGTCGTCGACTACGCAATACGGGTCTTCATCTTGGAAAACGTCCCCCCAGCAAGCGATGACCTGGCCGGCGAAGGCCTTCCGCCGTGGCTTGCTTAGTGTCGCAGCCAGCCTGGCCATCCCCCGGATGCCCAACGCGACCGCGATCAGGACGAACGGCACTGACCAGATCCTGGTCGCGTCCTTGGTGGCGAAGATGATCGCGACCCCGGCGAACCAGGCGGCGAATGCGAGGGACACCACGCCCGAGCTCGGGATCGTGCGTCCTGCCGGCGGCGGGATCTTCACAAGCCGCCATGTTCCGGAGAAGACCGACCAGGCCTCGGTCTGCATTGCCGTGCGCCGTCGGCCGCCCGGCGTGCTCAGCCCTGGGACTGCGCCGGGAATCATGGCGGCGACCGCGACCGCACGCCGCCCGAGTTCGGCACTGGTGGAGGTCGGCATCTCCTGCGTGGCCGGGAGGCTGAGTGCGGCAACCTCCCCAGCCAGCCGGGCCGCCAGCTGGATGCCGTACGGCGTGAGCTGGTCGGGGCGGCTTGTCCACGCCGGCCGATGTCGCTGGCTGAGACCGCGGCGTCTGGCCTCGGCGCGCAGCGCTTCGGTGAAGGGGAGCCAGACTTTCTGCTCGTCTTTCTCGCATGTATCGGCGAGCGCCCGGAACGGCGCGCTGCCGGTGCCCGCCAGTCGCCGGCTCATGTCTGTGAGCACGAGTTGCTCATAGCCGGCCAGCGTGGCCGTGTCCGGAACGGCGTCGGCAGCGGGCCAGCTCAGCCAGATGTCATCGGGGTGGCTGGCTGCGGTGAGGTAACCGCGTGCAGCGAGGTCCAGGATCGTCGCGTGGTATGCAGGGAAAGTGGGCTTGCATCCCGTGAGCACGTCGTTGACCAGCGCCGGTGGTACCGGCACGCCGTCGGGAGCGGGGACGGCCTGGCCCGGCGGTGCGGGCCTGGAACCGGGCGCTGGCTGGCTGGTGCCGCTGGTTGCGCTGATCCGCGATCGCGTCACTGCCGTGTCTCCTCTCGGCTGACCTGATGCCCAGGTTCTCCGGCGACAGTTGCGGAATCGTTACAGGTCGGTTGCGGTCGGCCGGGAGGCACGGGGTGGTCTACGTCATCCACTAGCACGCTCGGACCCGTTCGCCGGTTCAGGCATCGGGCGCGGGCATCGGGCGCGGGCATCGGGCGCGGGCATCGGGCGCGGGCATCGAGCGCGGGCATCGGGCGCGGGCGAGCGGTGGTCGCTGCGGACTGACCAGCGGGCAGCAGCGACACTGCAGTCCGACTCCAAGTGGGCCGGACGCGCACTAGCTCTGCCCTGAAGCGCAGCTACTGATTACGACGCGGCCCGCTCGCGCCTCAGCGAGATCGCCAGGGATGGCACGATGAACGACAGGAGAAAGACCGGCAGAATATTCTTTCCGCTGCACCGAAAGGCGATGACTTGGCCTTCGTCGGCGTCGAAAGTCGCGGTCCGGCTGGAGTTCCGGCCGTTGCGGATCTGGAGCGTGTGGCGCCCTGGTTCGACTGGCGTCTCCAACGTCCCGTGCAATTCGACTGCCCCGGCTCGATTGCCGTCGACGACGACGTCGTACGTGCCGCGGCGGACCTCCACGCCGATGGCCTCGTGCCTCACCCTGAGCGTTGCCGGCATCCTGGGTCTCCTTTCCGTTCAGCCCCTGTGTCGCTCCGACGTCACCACTGGAGCCGTCGGCTGGAGACGTCGGGGTACCGCTCTACATTCTTAGCGAGTGAACCGCCCAGCCCGTTCCGCGCGGCCGAATCCGGCCGCGCGTCAGCGTCTGGCGATGGCTTCGCGGACAGCGGGCACGACCCCGTATGCCCAGAGGCCGATTGTCGCGTCGCTGATGCTTTCGCCGGGAGGGAGCAGGTAGATGAATGCTGCGGCATCGCATTCGAGCACCGCGAAGGTCAGTTCCTCTGCCCACTGCGTCACTCCGCCACCGATCCACCGGCCGTCCTCGTCGCGGGTGCGTGACAGCGGCTCTGGGGAGATACGTCCGGACACGTTGTAGATGGTGGCGATCTCGGCGGGGTTTCTGCCTGCCAAGGCAGCTGCTTCATCGACTATGGGCCGTGCCTCGGCCACCTCCCGGCTGCGCCAGTCGGCGAGGTGTCCGGGTATCCATCCGTCGGCCTGCCGCCCCGTTGCTGCCAGCGCCTTCGGGCCGAGTGTCCCGGCCCAGATCGGTGGCGTGGGCGCGGCGGCGGGCTCGAGCTCGGTTACGCGATAGAACTCACCGTCGAAGGTGACGGGGTCACCGCCGCCGGAGAGCGCTCTGACGAGAGTGATCGCCTCTTCCATCGCTCGTATTCGCTCTGCGGGCGACAGGCGAGGGACGCCGAGGGCGACGATTTCCTCCTGCATCCCGCCCGCCCCCAGGCCGAGCACGATCCGACCGCCAGAGAGCGTCGACAGTCCCGTGATAGTCCGGGCGAGTATGGGAGCGGGACGGCTGAGCAGGTTGGTCATGATCACCGCTCCGGTGATGTTGTTTGTTGCCCCCAGAATGAACCCCAATGCGGCGTAGGCGTCGATGCGCTCGGCGAAGTAAGGGTGGTCGCCGACGCTGACGAGGTCGAGCCCAGCATCGTCAGCCAGGCGGGCGTGCCTGATCATCTCGCTCGCCTGGTGGACGCCGGCCTCCAGTCCGAGGCCGAAGACGACTTTCTGATTGTGGATCACTGCGCTACCTTCTTGCCTTACGAGCTTGCTGGGACTGGACCTTGCTCGTTGCGACCGGGCCGCCGACAGCCGTGCTCATGAACTCCTACTGAGCCGGGGAGCCAAGCGGACGCGCTGTCACGCAGACGACACGCAAGATAGAGTCCTGTATCTTGTGCGCTCACGATACGCCAACGGTTTAAGATAGGGAATCCTATCCAATAGAGGTATCGATGCCCGAGCGACGACGTGGAGCGGCACTGGAGAAGGCGCTCCTCGATGCAGCCTGGGAGGAACTCACCGCGGGCGGCTACGCCAGGTTCACCATGGACGCCGTCGTCCAGCGCGCCGGCACCAGCCCTCCTGTGCTCTACCGTCGGTGGTCCGATCGCGACGAGCTCGTCCGCGCGGCGATCGCGCACATCCTGGATCAGTCCCGCGTCGACGTCCCCGACACCGGGAGCCTGCGAGCAGATGTGCTCACCCTCATGCGGACGATCAACGCCACCAGGGTCCAGCTCATCACCGTCATGGGCGCCCACCTAGCCGTCTACTACCAGGAGACCGGTGCCAGTCCGGGCGACCTGCTCGCCGCAGTCCGCCAGAACATCGTCGACGTGATTTTCGAGCGCGCCGCCGGCCGCGGCGAGATCAAGCTGGAGCACCTGACTGAGCGCATCAAGTCCCTCCCGTTCGACCTGCTGCGCCACGAAATTCTCGTGACCTTCGCGTCCGTCCCCGACCGTGTCCTCGAAGAGATCGTCGACACGATCTTCCTCCCCCTCGTGCGCTGACCACGACACCGAAAGCCGGTGGGGGGAATCCCCCAGCTCAGGATGGGAGTTAGCCGGCTACTACCAGGCACCCCTCATCCATAGCGTGAGCAAGCAGAACGCTCGCGAATATCGAGGGGTGCCCAATGATCGAGGCCACAGGTCTCACCAAACGCTACGGCTCAACCCCCGCCGTCGATGATCTCAGCTTCACCGTGCGTGCCGGTGTCGTCACCGGCTTCCTCGGCCCGAATGGTGCCGGCAAGACAACCACCATGCGGCTGATCCTGAGCCTCGACAAGCCGAGTGCGGGCACGGTGACCGTCGGCGGTAAGCCCTACGCACGGCTGGCCAGCCCGATGCGTGAGGTCGGGGCGCTGCTCGACGCCAAGGCAGTGCACGGCGGCCGCAGCGCCCGGAGCCACCTGAAGTGCCTCGCCCAGACGAACGGCATCCCCGCCAGCCGGGTTGACGAGGTACTGGGCATCGTCGGGCTGACAGCCGTCGCTGGCAAGCGCTCGAAGGGATTTTCGCTGGGCATGTGCCAGCGGTTGGGAATAGCCGCCGCATTGCTCGGCGACCCGCAGATCCTCATGTTCGATGAGCCGGTGAACGGTCTCGACGCCGAGGGCATCCTGTGGATCCGCACCCTGATGCAGTCGCTCGCGGCCGAGGGCCGCACCGTGCTGGTGTCCAGCCACCTGATGTCGGAGATGGAGAACACGGCCGACCACCTCATCGTGATCGGCCGGGGCAAGCTGATCGCCGACTGCGGGATAGGTGAGTTCATCGCCGCCAGCCAGCAGCAGGCAGTTCTGGTTCGCACGATGCAACCGCGCGCGCTCGCCGCGGCGATCGCATCGGCAGGCGGCACGACCAGCGCCGCGGCCAACGTCCCCGGAAGCGAGGGCGCTATTGAAGTTCGCGGCCTGACCGAGGCCCAAGTTGCCGATCTCGCCTTCGCGAACGGCATCCGCCTGACTCACCTGTCGACATCACAGGCGTCGCTTGAGCAGGCGTTCATGGAACTCACCGCCGACAGCGTGGATTACCAGGCTAGCCAGCCGGGACCGGCGACGGCATTCAAGGGAACGAAGGCATGACCATGGCTGCGGTAACCACCGGCGGAGCGCGTCGCACCGTTCTGCCTGGCCCGGCGAGGCGTGCCGGGCTTGGCGGCGCGATCCGCTCAGAATTCACCAAGATCCGCTCGGTCCGCTCGACCTACGCCGCCCTCGGCGCGATGCTGCTGGGCAGCGTTATCTTGTCCGTTGTTTTGAGCTCGGGCACGGCGGCGCACTGGTCGCACATGTCAGCCCAGGCCAGGGCGGGCACGGATCTGACCCAGAACAGCATCCTCGGCCTGGCACCGCTCGGACAGCTCGCCATCGTCGTGCTCGGCGCGCTCACCATCACCTCCGAATACTCCACCGGGATGGTGCGGACTTCCCTGACCGTGCTGCCACGGCGCGGAGTCGTGTACGCAGCCAAGGCTGTGGTGCTCGGGGCGGTCACCCTGGCGGCCACGCTCCCGACCAGCTTTCTGTGCTTTTTCGTCGGCCAGCGGCTCCTGGCGAGCACGCACGCGGCCGCGACGCTGTCGCAGCCAGGAGTGCTGCGAGCGGTGACCGGCGCTGCGCTGCTGGTGACGCTGACCGGGTTGTTCGCGCTGGGCCTCGGCGCGGTGCTGCGTAACACGGCCGGCGCCATCGCCGCGGCTTACGGGCTGCTCTTCTTGATCCCCGAACTCAGCAGGGGATTGCCGACGCCCTGGCTTGACGACGTCCAGCGGTGGCTACCAGGCGGGTACCTGGTCCCCCAGATCACCTCTACCGGTCCGCAGGGCGGCATCCCGCACATGTTCTTCCCGGCGGGCGAGCTCGCCGTCTTCGCCGGCTATACGGCAGCGCTGCTGGTAGCGGGTGCAGTCACGCTGCGCCTCCGGGACGCCTGACCAAAGTGCAGAGGCAGTCCGAGCCGAACGGTACCCCACGCACCCGGCCATACGCTTTGCTCATGCGTAACGTGTGGGGGTGGCTCGGCCGCCATCCGTGGGAGGCGGACCTGGCGCTCGCCGGCGCGATCCTGATCGCAAGCTTGGGCCAGGCGAGAGCAGATCCGCGCATCGGAGTAGTCAGCCTCGCGCTCGCCGTGACCGTGCTCGCGCGCCGGAAATACCCGGTGCGGGCATTCGCGGTAGCGGCGGTTGTAGCGACCCTCCAAGTGGCGTACGGCCTGCAGCCGCCGGGCGGCTACCCTGCCTGGCAGCCAACGGTGGCCGACGCCGCGCTCGCTGTGCTGTTGTATACCCTGGCCGCGCACGCGCCGCTGCGTACATCGCTGGCGGGTCTAGGGGTCTGCGCGGCGTTGTCCGCGGTTGCGATCGAGCGGTGGGGACCGGCGCACTCCGCTCACGCCCTAGACTCGATCCTCGGCGCCGCCGCGCTGCTGGGCAGTGTGTCGGTGACCGCCTGGGTCGTCGGGGAGTCTGTCGCCTACCGGCGCCGGGCGGCGTATTACGCCTCGCTGGAGGCGCGGACCGCCCAGCTCGAGGCCGAGCGGGATGCGCAAGCGCGCATCGCCGCGGCCGCCGAGCGCGCTCGCGAGCTGGAGGTACGCCGGGCCCGCGCGGTCGACCAGTCTGCGGCCAGGCTCCGCCGCATCGAGCGGGACCTGCACGACGGCGCGCAGGTCCGGCTCGCGGCGCTGGCCATGACACTCGGCGAGATCAAGGAAAACCTCGCGTCAGCCGCGGAACTCGCTGGTGACGGCGGCCGCACCCAGATGCTCGTCAGCGCTGCGCACCGTAATGCCAAGGAAACACTCACCGAACTGCGCGATCTAGCCCGAGGCATTCATCCGCCAGTGCTGGACCAGGGCATCGGTCCGGCGCTGGAGTCGCTGGCCGAGACGAGCGCGGTGCCGGTCAAGCTGGTGCTTGACATCAAGCACCGGCCGTCGCCCGCGATCGAGGCGATCGCCTATTTCTGCGCCGCCGAGCTGCTCGCCAACGTGGCAAAGCACGGCGATGCCAGCAAGGCCGAGGTCAGCGTTATCAGCGAGCGCGATGGATTCGAGATGACGGTGTCCGACGATGGCTCAGGCCAGGCCAGGCTCAGCCCCGGCGGCGGACTTGAAGGCCTGCTTGAGCGCGTGCTGACAGTCGACGGACAGCTCACGATCGACAGTCCCGCCGGCGGTCCGACTTGCATCGCCGTCAGCCTGCCCGGGCATGCCTGATGAACGGACACGAGGAGCCTGGGCCGTTGCGCGTCGCCATCGCTGAGGACGCGGCGATCATGCGGGATGGCCTGACTCAGACGCTGACCCGCCGCGGCCACCACGTCGTAGCGGCTGTCGCTGACGGCGACTCGCTGCTGCGAGCCGTGAGTGAGCTGCAACCCCATGTCGCCATCATCGACGTGCGTATGCCGCCCACCCACCGCGACGAGGGGCTGCGAGCCGCTCAGGCGATCAAGCGTGATCATCCGGGCGTCGGAGTACTGGTCTTCTCGCAGTACATCGAAACGAGGTCAGCTGCCGAACTGTTTGCCGGGACCGGTGGCGGCGTCGGCTACCTCCTCAAGGACAGGGTCGCCGACGTTGGCGACTTCATCGAGGCAATAAGGCAGGTCGCCCGCGGCGGCACGGTCCTCGATCCCGACGTGGTCGCGCACCTGCTGAACGTCAGCCGCCGGGCGGACGCACTGTCCGCGCTGACGCCGCGCGAGCGCGAGGTGTTGTCGTTGATCGCTCAGGGCCGCTCTAACATGGCCATCGCTGAGACCCTGGTCATATCTCCGGGCGTTGTCGAGAAGCATGTCGCCAGCATCTTCGCCAAGCTTGGCCTGCTTCCTTCTGACAACGACAACCGCAGGGTCATCGCGGCGATGAAGTTCCTGCAGTCGTAGCCGCTAGGCACGCGCTGGCATACGCCTGGTCGTAGAGACACGATCCCCGCGTCTAATCGCGCAACGGCGTCTCCTGGTGGCTGCAGCTCTGGGTACAGGCCAAAACACTCCTTTATCGTCGCTACGGAGTCAGCGCTGTCCGCAAGACGGGACAGAGTGTCGAGTGACGCGTCGAGTTCGTCGTGCGGCTGATCCAGAGGATCCACCTTGATCCGGTCGCACCAGTACCAGCCGGCGACCTCGACCTTGTTGAGGGCAGCGACGTCATTAATCAGGCTGCCACGCAGTTCGTCCCACCCCCAGAGCTCTCCGTTGCCATACGAGGTCGGCATCGAGGCTCCGCGACGGCATTGGTTCCACCCGTTCAGCCCACTTTGGAAGTCGTCATCGGTTAGGTTGCTGCGTCCGATCTGAGGATCGGTGAGCCGCCAGCCGTCGCCGTCCCAGTACTCGACCACCCAGTGGTCAATCCACCGTCGCGCCTCGAAGTAACCGGCGAAGCCGCACCGCACGCGGGCCGGCGTACCCGTGGCGCGCAGTAAGGCGCAGTGCAAGAGCGCGAAGTGGTAGCAGAAGCCGACCATTCTCCGCTCGGCGGGCCGCTGGACCTCGAGTGGACTGGGGTCGAGGGTCATCACGTTGTCCAAGATCGCTTCGGCGCCGATGGTCCCGATAGACGACATACGGTCGGCCGAGAACTGCAGATCCCGACTCTTCGCGAGGAAATTGTGGATCAGCAGTCCTCGCACCACGGTGCCGAGTGTCTCGGCGTCGGCCGGCAGATCGACCACGAGTTCTCTGTGGCGTCCGAGGTCGGAAGTTCGGCTGGGCTGCCGATAGAAGTCGGTGATCTCGCTCATGAAGGTGAACGTACAACGGCTGATCCCCGTATTGGCCAAGATCAGGCCGCTCTGGACCGGATCGACGCAGAGACGTTGTCGTGACGCTGCCCGACACGCAAATTGACTGCTCAGCCTGTGTCTGTTACGCGGTTGTGACGGTCGGCGGACAGGTTCATGACGTAAGTGCCGTACCGTCAGGGGCATGCACGAGGTCCGCGCGCTGCCCGGCCTGCGGCCTGTGAGCAGCCGTGCACGGGCATGATGCAGGGTGCAGGCCACGGTGTTGCTAGTCGAGGACGACCCGGCCGTCCGGCAGGGCCTGGAGCTGGCTTTGCGCCGCCTCGGCTATGGGGTGCGCCTTGCCGAAAATGGTGAAGCGGCACTGAATGACATCTCCCAGGGCGTGATGGACGTCGTTGTGCTTGATGTGATGCTGCCGGGCGTGGATGGCTTCGAGGTCTGCCGGCGGCTGCGGCGAGACAGCGACGTTCCGGTCATCATGCTGACCGCCCGCGGCGACGACTTCGACATCGTCGCGGGCCTGGAAGCCGGCGCCGACGACTACGTGGTCAAGCCGGTTCAGCCGCGAGTGCTTGATGCCCGGATCCGGGCGCTCCTGCGTCGGCTGGCGCGGGCCGGCACGCCACTGGAAACCTACGGTGAGCTGGCGATCGACCGCGGCTCGCTCACGGTCCTCCTGCGCGGCCGGGAGGTCTCCCTCACGCCCACCGAGCTGAGGCTCTTGCTTGTCCTGTCCGGCTCACCGCGGCAGGTATTGTCACGGGAGCAGCTGCTTGGCTTGGTGTGGGAGCACGACTATCTGGGGGATTCCCGGCTGGTAGATGCGTGCGTGCAGCGGCTGCGGGCGAAGATCGAAACGGACACTTCTGAACCCCGCTACATCCAGACGGTGCGCGGCTTCGGGTACCGGTTCGGGCCGGCGTAGCGCACGTGAGGGGAGACAGTGTTGCGCACGCGGTTGATCGTCGCGTTCATCGTGGTGGCGCTGCTGTCGGCACTCGTGTCGGCATGGTCTGTCAGGGTGGTTTTCCCTTACTACCACTCTTACCTTCCTGCCTGGCTAGCTGACGCCACGGGCTCCCAGGTTGTCAGAACGCGCCCGGTATACCCGGCGGCGCCACACGCCGCTGTTGTCATCGGCTTGACCGGCGCCGCCGTGCTGCTGGCGGCGATCACGGGCGGGGCTTATGCCGCGTCCCGCCGTGTTCTGCGGCCAGTGCGGCGGCTGGCTCAGGCAGCGCAGCGGATGTCGGGCGGGGATTTGTCGGTCCGGATCCCTGCCCAGGGCCGGGATGAGATTGCCCGGCTCGTCACCTCTTTCAACACGATGGCTGCAGCGCTGGAGGACAAGGTGCGTGAGCTGCAGCGGATGGAGGCACGGGCCCGGCAGTTCGCTGGTGATGTGTCGCATGAACTGCGGACCCCGCTGACGGCGATGACCGCGGTGGCCGACATGCTCGGCGAGCAGCCGGAGCTGGATGGGGACACCGCTGCCGCCGCGCGGCTGGTCCGCGAGGAGATTTTCCACCTTGGCCGCCTGGTCGAGGACTTGATCGAGATTTCCCGTTTCGACGCCGGAACGGTACAGCTGGTGATCGATGACACCGATATCGCGACCGCGGTGTCCGGGTGCCTCAGGGCGCGGGGGTGGACAGGGGTATGCGCCGATGTGCCCGCCGGGCTGACCGCGCGGCTGGATCGTCGCCGTTTCGACGTCATCGTTGCCAATCTCGTCGCTAACGCGCAGCGGCACGGCAGCCCGCCGGTAACCGTGATGGCAAGGGCACAGCCGCAGGGCCGGGGCGGCGGACATCTGACCCTGGAAGTGCGCGACCACGGGCCCGGGCTCCCGGAGACCGCCATTCCGCACGTGTTCGACCGGTTCTACAAGGCCGACACCGCACGCACCCGTTCCGAGGGCAGCGGCCTGGGCCTGGCGATCGCCTGGGAGAACGCGCGCCTGCACACCGGGCACATAGAAGCGGGCAATCACCCAGGCGGGGGAGCGGTGTTCACGGTCAGCCTGCCCCTGAACGGCCCGGGACCGCAGGCAGCCGTACCAGCGCCGGATACCAGCCCGGCGACGACGCGAGCTGGCCCGTTGCGCAAGCCCGGCCGAGCCACCGCGCGGGAGTGCTCCCGTTTGTGACGCGCTCGTGACAAGAGGCGGATGGCTCTATGACATCGGTGGCGCACGGTCATGTGCATGCCCTACATCAATTCGCGATGCGGCCCTCAGCCGGGTAACGGTCCGTGCGGCAGCCACCTGCAAGCTACCTACGACTCCGGCGGTGCGGTGTTCCACAACGCCGACAAATTGTGCTCCGAGACGACCTGGACGCTAACTGGCAGCCAGTCGGCGCAGCCCGGAGGCGTCATGGTGGCGCCGGCCGCGGTGCCCATCGGTGGCGTAAGGCCATCCGGAAACCCAGCCGGTGCAGTGCCCAGCGGGGCCGTACTGGTGGACAACAGTGGCTCGGGCGCCAATGGTTAGGTTGCCCGCTGGGCGCGTGCTTCCGGCCAGACGGGTGGTGGCGGTCGCGCTGGCCGGGCTAGTGGTCGCGGGGGTGGCAGCCGGGGTGGCGGTGGCGGCCGAAGGCAGTAATGGCGCCACAGCTTCGTCGGCTGGCGACGGTCGGCCGGCGACGGCGGCAGTGGTGCGGACCACTCTCGTTAACACGGTGCAGGTGGGCGGGTCGATTGGCTTTGACGGCTCGTATAGCGTGTCGGCTCCTTCAGGGACGAGCGCGTCGCAGGTGGCGCAGGCGCAGCAGACGGTAACTGAGGACCAGCAGACGCTGTCGGCAGATCAACAGGCCGGGTCGGATGCGGCGGCGGCGGATGACCAGCAGGTCTCCGCAGATCGGGCCAACGTCAGCGCCAACCAGTCTGCGCTGGCCGCGGATCGCGTGAGTGAGGGGAAGGCGTGCGCAGGGGCAGGCGGGTCGTCGTCGGCGTGCAGCCAGGCCGCGCAGAAAGTTAGTCAGGACCAGGCGGCGCTCACGCAGGCGCAACAGCAGCTGGCACAGGCTGAGACGGCGGAGAAGACCAGCCGTGACACCGATCAGGCCATGGTGGCCGCGGACCGGACCAGACTGGCCGGGGACCGAACGGCCCTGGCGGCGCTGCGGGCCACGGAGAGCAGCGCGGGCACGACGTACACATGGCTCCCGCAGCCGGGGCAGATAATTCGCCAAGATCAGCGGGTGTACGCGGTCAGCGACGTGCCGGTGCCGTTGTTGTACGGCTCCGTTCCTGCCTATAGAGCGTTCTACGCGGGCATGCCCGATGGTGGCGATGTGGGCGAGCTGACCCGGGACCTCATCGATCTCGGCTTCGGCGGCGGACTGACTCCAAGTGATCATTACTCCGGGGCGACCGCGGCGGCGGTCGGACGCTGGCAGCGGAAACTGGGCCTGCCGGTCACCGGCCAGATCCTCCTGGGCCAGGTGGTGCTCGAGCCCGGCCCGATCCGGGTGGCCTCAGTGACCCCGTCGGTGGGCTCGCCTGTGGGCGGGGGCGGGGGTGGTGCCGCCTCGGGCGGCGGCGGCGGGACGGTGCTGACAGCGACTGGTGTCATCCCGGTGGTCACGGTCGACCTGGACGTGTCGCAGGAGTACCTCGTCAAGCCCGGTGATGCGGTCTCTGTGGTCCTGCCCGACGGCACCACCACGGTCGGCGGGCAGGTGCAAAGCGTCGGCACCGTGGCCTCCTGCCCCGGCGGTGGCAGCACAGGCACCGGCACCGGCGACAGCGGGACCGACGGGGGCGGCCAGTCGCCGTGCGCATCCGCGGGCAGCAGCGGCATCGCGGGCAGCAACTCCCCGCCGACGGTAACGGTCACCATCACCCTGGACCGGACTCCGGCGGGAGCCGCGCTGGACCAGGCGCCGGTTAACGTGAACATCATCTCCCAGCGCGCCGCGAACGTCCTGGCGGTGCCGGTGGACGCACTGCTGGCGCTGGCCGGCGGCGGGTTCGGGGTGCAGGTAGTCACTGGTGACACCAGCCATCTGGCCGGGGTGACCACCGGGCTGTATTCCAGCACCATGGTCCAGGTCTCCGGGCCCGGGATCAGGGTCGGCATGCGGGTCGAGGTGCCGTCCCAGTGACGCAAACTGTGCCAGTCTCGGGTGTCCCGGCCGCGGCGTCGGCCGGTCCGCTGCCGGTGCTGGAGCTGGCCGGTGTGATCAAGGAATATCCGGGCGACCCACCGGTGGCGGCGCTGGCCGGGGTGAACATTCGGATCGGGGCAGGGGAGCTGGCCGCGATCATCGGCCCGTCCGGTTCGGGCAAGAGCACTCTGCTGCACGTAATGGGCACCCTGGAGCGGCCCACGTGCGGGGTGGTCCGCATCGCCGGGCAAGACACCTCGGCCATGTCCGACGCCCAGCTGTCGGGGCTGCGGGCCCGCCGCCTCGGGTTTGTGTTCCAGCAATTCTTCCTGCTCAACGCCCTGTCCGTGCTGGACAACGTCGCCGACGGGCTGCTGTACCGGGGTGGCCGCCTCGTCGAGCGCCGCGCCCTGGCCGCGTCGGCCCTCGAACGGGTCGGGCTCAGCCACCGCCTACACCACCGGCCCAATCAGCTGTCCGGCGGCGAGCAACAGCGCACGGCGATCGCCCGGGCGCTCGCCGGCCGCCCTGCACTGGTTATGTCCGACGAGCCGACCGGCAACCTCGACACCGCAACCGGCGCCTCGATCCTCAGCCTGTTCCAAGAACTGCATGCCGACGGCACCACCATCGTGATTGTCACCCACGACCGCGACGTCGCCGCAGCCACCGGCCGACACATCGAGATCCGCGACGGAAGGATCACCAGTGACACGAGCTGCTGAGGCCAGCCGCTCCCGTCTCACCTGGCCGGATCTGATCCGCACGGGCAGCCTAGGGCTGCGGAGCCGGAGGGTGCGGGCCGGGTTGTCCGCGCTGGGCATCAGCATCGGCATCGCCGCGATCGTCGGCGTGCTGGGCATCTCCCAGTCCTCAGAATCCGGGCTGCTGACCGAACTGGGCCAGCTCGGCAACCTGATCACCGTACAGCCGGGCAGCACCATCTCCGGCCAGCAGACCGAACTGCCCGTCACCGCGCAAAGCATGGCCTCGCGGATCGGGCCGGTCACCAGCGTGGCCGAGATCGCCAGTCTCTCCAACACCTACGTGTACCGCAGCCCGTTCATCCCCGCCGTGCAAACCAGCGGCATCGCGCTGACCGCCGCCGACCCGGCCCTGAAAGCCATCCTGGGCGCCAGCCTGACCCGCGGCGCGTTCCTCAACAACGCCACCGCCAGCTATCCCGCCGTCGTCCTGGGCTCGGAGGCAGCCAGCCTGCTGGGCATCGCGAGCCTGTCCCACCCCACCCAGGTGTGGATCGGGGGCTACTGGTTCACCGTCACCGGCATCCTGGACCCACTGCCGGCGGCCAGCGTGCTGGGCAGCCAGACGAATGCTATGGCTTTCATCGGTTTCCCCGTCGCGGAGCGGTACTTCGCCTTCGACGGCCACCCCACCCAGCTGTACGTGCGCACCGACCCCAGCCAAGTGGGCGCCGTCGCCGCCGTCCTGCCCGCCACCGTCAACCCGGCCAACCCCGCCACCGTCACGGTCACCGAAGAGTCAGGCATCCTGCAAGCCGAAGTACTCGCTAAAGGCGCTTACAACGGCCTGTTCCTCGGCCTCGGCGCCGTCGCCTTGCTCGTCGGCGGCGTCGGCATCGCCAACGTCATGGTCATCTCCGTCCTCGAACGCCGCTCCGAGATCGGCTTGCGCCGCGCTCTGGGAGCGACCCGCCACCACATCGCGGCCCAGTTCCTCGCCGAAGCCGTACTTTTGGCCGTCCTGGGCGGCCTGGCCGGCACCATCATCGGCGTCAGCGCGACCCTCATCTATGCCCTGATCCAGCACTGGCACGTGCTCATCCCACCCGAAGCCCTCTACGGCGGTCTCGGCAGCGCCCTCGCCATCGGTGCCATCGCCGGCCTGTACCCCGCAACCCGCGCCGCCCGCCTCTCGCCGACCGAAGCCCTTCGCACCGTATGAAACCCGTGCAATTCTCTGGCCGTCCTGTGGCGGGGAACCGAAGGTCGACCGAGCTGCCGTCTTAGGAGCCGTGGCCGGTCATGCGATTCGCCTGGACCCAGTCCTTGTACCACGATCCAGTCTCCGGACAAGAAAGCGAGGTATAACGGTGATGAATCGACGTTGGAGCGGGCTTGCCGCGCTCGTCGCGGGGGCCGCCATTGGGCTGGCCGGATGCGCCGGGTCCAGCTCTCCTCGGGTGGCGAGCTTGGGCAAGAACAGCAGCGACGGCTCCCCTCGAGCCACCACCTCCCCCGCGGGCAGCCCGGCTCAGCTGCTCGACGAATGGGCCTCGTGCATGCAGAGCCACGGGGATCCAGGGCAGGTCGATCCCACCGTCGATGCCGACAAGGTTATTCAGATCATCCTGGGGGCCGGATACGACGGGGAGGGGTTGCGCGGTCGCAATGACGCCTGCGGCAGCTTCCTGAGCGCAGCCCAGACGGCGCTGGGCGGCGGGACGCCGCCTGGGTGGTCGAGTGAGGCGGCCGGGCTGAAGTTCGCACAGTGCATGCGGGCCAACGGCGTTCCGGACTATCCCGACCCAACTAGCACCGGCCAGGCCTCCCATGCAACCAGCGGGAGTGACTTTAATCCCGCCAGCCCGACACTCCAGGCCGCCTCGAACCTATGTGCCAAGAAGACCGGGTATCAGAGCAAGTTCAGTACCGGCGCCCCCCAGCCCGGATCGATCGATGTCAACATGGCGGGTGGATTCGCCAGCAAATAGGGCGGCATTGGCGGGCCGGACGCCAACTTTCGTGATCGCCTCGGGGCTGGCGTCGTCCGCGAAGCAGGCGAGCAGCACCAGGCTGGCTGCGGCGGGGAACAGGTTGAGAAATGGAATGACATTGGATCAGAGGTCACTTACAATCAAATAGCTACAATTCTACACTCTTGTCATACTATCGGCATGGCCGGATTACCCACGGCGATGATAACAACGACAGACCGGGAGCAGGCAATGTTCAGGTTGAGCGCCAAGGCGAAGCGACTCGCGAGGCTCATGACCGTGACGACGGTGGCTAGTGTCAGTGCGCTGGCGCTCACGACACCCGCGCTCGCCGCCGCCAGTCCGCAAGCCAGCCCGCCTGTTTACGATTGCCAGCTCTTCGCCTCCGAGCCCTGGCTGTCCGCCAGCGGCGACGTCATAACGGGACTTGGCGGGTCGTTGTGCCTCGGCACCGGCTGGCAACAGCAAGAACTTGTCGTAAGCATCGAGGAACAAGCTTTCCCGACCTTGTACGTGGTCAGGGCACAAGCGTCGACCGGCTACACGTCCTTGCCGCTCGTGCTCAAGCCGGTCTCCTGGAACTGCGCGGGCACTGGCACCCACCTGTACACGGTCGAAACGAGCTGGTACGGAATCAACGGGTCCGCGTACGCGTACAAGTTCTCTTCGGAGACCGTCAGCATTACCTGCAGCAGTTGACAGACCCGCCATCGCTAACAGGCCGATAGCCTCGAGCCCCGCTGCTGGGCTGGGAGCCCCGCCGCAAGATGGGTCAGTCCCGGGCATCGGCTGCGACGCTGCGGTGGGTCGCGGTGCGGTCGAAGTCCAGCAGCGTGGCCGCGGCTTCCGGCTCGACGATGGCCACCGTAATGTCGTCCCCGGCGAAGGCTCGGATTGCCGCGGAGGATTCCCAGAACGTGTGTGCGGTCAGCTCGACGGTGCCGTGAACGTCA
Source organism: Streptosporangiaceae bacterium (assembly GCA_030041135.1). Lineage (GTDB taxonomy): Bacteria > Actinomycetota > Actinomycetes > Streptosporangiales > Streptosporangiaceae > JAJYUU01. Next base: position 22,624 of record JASHOL010000408.1, read on the forward strand.
AGGTCGCGGCGCAGCAGGTATGCGCCATCGAAACCGGGCACCTTGCGGAGCTCGGGCAGCAGCTTGCCGGTGAAGTATCGGCTGTAATCCCCGGCGCCCTCGGCGTCGGCTCTCGCCGACCAGGTCCTGACGGTCAGTTCCCTTGCATTGGTCATGGCAGTCATCGTGACTGGGTCCAGATATAAAGTAAAGGTGAATTATCCTTCGCCAAGCGAAAGCAAATCTTTCGCATGATCGATCCTCGCAGGTTGCGCGTGCTGCAAGCGATTGCTGTGCACGGCAGCGTTGCCGGTGCCGCCGACGCACTGCGTCTGAGCCCGCCGGCGGTGTCCCAGCAGCTGCTGGCCCTCGAGCGCGAGACCGGCGCCAGCCTCATCGACCGCTCCGGCCGGCAGGTCCGGCTGACCGCGGCCGGGCGGCTGCTGGCGGCCCACGGCGAGCGCGTCGCCGCTCAGCTCCGCCAGGCGGAACGGGACCTGGCCGAGTTGATCGGCCAGGCCTCCGGCCCGGTGCGGATCGCGGCCTTCCAGAGCGTCATGGCCCCGCTGATCGGCCCGACCCTGCGCGGCCTGGCCGCCGCGAGCCCGGCTATCCAGCCTGTCATCACCGAACGCTACGGGCCTGGTGCCGTAGCCGATTTGCGTCTCGGCGACCTGGACGTGGTGCTCACCGAGTACGATGCCGCGGTCCCCTCGCCCGCCGAGCCCGGCCTCGGCCTGCGCCAGCTGGCCTTCGACCCCTACCTGCTGGTCATCCCGCCGGACTGGCAGGTCAGGCCCCACAGCCTGCGTGATCTGGCCGGGCGGCCCTGGGTGGAGGGGCCTCCCGGCACCGCATGTGACTATGCCCTGCGGCGGCTCGCGACCCAGGCCGGCATCAACATCCCGGCTGGCGATGTCTGCGTAGAGTTTCCCTCCGTCCTGGCCTTGGTCGCGGCCGGGCGCGGTGCGGCCATCATTCCCCAACTGGCGCTTGGGCAGTCACCGGTGACGGTCTGTGCCCTGCCGCAACTCGGCGGACGCCACATCGCCGCCTGGCACCAGGCCGGTCCTGCTCAGCCCACACCGGCCACCGCCACCGTCCTCGATACTCTCGCCCTGATCAGTGAGGCGTCACGGCAGACACCCTGACCATGCAAAAGTGACTGGTAAAGAGAAGCGTCAAAGCCCACCTGCCCGCGTCTCGGCGCTTCGACTTCATCGATCGGCTCACCCTCGAGGATCTCCACGCCCTCGAGCGGATCTCCCGGAAGGTGGAAGGTCCCGAGGACCAGCCCGGTGAGAGCTGACGACGGTCGCTCGGCCGCGGTTTGGGCGCGTAGCCTGAGTGGGGAATCTCACGCGGCTCGCGGTCGGCGCGGACAGCGGTGCTACACCAGAGCAGGGTCCAAGACCTGGCAGCCAGGGCAGGAGACAGCGTGTCCGGCAAGCATGAGCTGACACTGACCCCGCGCGACGTAGAGCGTTTCGCCGCGGTCCGCGGTTCATGGGCGGCCACCGGACTTAGCACCGATGCGGTGAGCGAGAAACGGGCCTGGCCGCTGGTCCGCGCGCTCTATGCGGCGCACGGCCTGCCGCCGCCGGCGCTGAAGATACGGGTGAGTTCTCCGGTGGGTGCGGTGTGCGCCGGCCTGATCTGCCGCCAGCTCCAGGGCCAGGAGTGGCAGCCGCTGATGCACAAGTTCGCGCAGAATCTGTGGAGCAAGCTCGACCGCCAGGTCAAGCATCAGCTTTCCCGTCACCCGGACCCCTGGGCTGGATCCCGGTTCCTGGAGACGGTCTGGGCCGGGCTGCTGGACCGGGTCGGGGGCCCGCTTGGAGAACTGGTGCTGGAAAGGCTCGGCAGTGAGCTCGGCGGAATGCTGCTCCTGCACCGCTTCGACGACCAGCTCGACAGCCGGCTGCGGGTCCAGCTCACCGGCGAACTGGGCACGAAGCTCGGGCGCCAGCTCACGGGACAGCTGTGGGGCCAGCTTGCGAGCGAGCTCCCGATATGGAGGAAGCGCTGCCTGGGGCCGTGGGTGGATGCGCACTGGTTAGCGGCTTACGACCTGTCCCTGCCGCTATCGGGGCTGCCCCGGTCGCCGAAGCGGGATGCCCTGGAGGCCGTGCTGCGGGAGACCGGCTGCTTCTTGCCAATGCGCGGCGCGGCGGTGGTCAGCGACCGGCCTTGCCGGCTGGAACTAGACGCCCAGTTGCGCCTGCACAGCGCCGATGGCATGGCGCTGGCCTGGCGGGACGGGTGCGGTTTTCACTACTGGCACGGCCGCCCGGTTCCGGCGTGGGTGATCACCGGCCCGAGTGTTGCGGCCATCTCGGCCGAGCCGAATGCGGAGATCCGCAGGTGCGGGATCGAGTCGCTCGGCTGGGAGGTTTTCATGGCTCAGACAAGCGCTGCCCTCATTGGGAAAGCGGCCGACCCTGGTAACCCCGGCCAGAACCTCAGCCTTTATGAGGTCCCCGAGCGGCTGTGGGGCGGCCGGATCAACCTGCTGGTGGCGGTCAACGGCACGACAGAGCGCAACGGAACCCGGCGCCGGTACGGGCTGACCATACCGGCGGAGATCCGCGACCCGGTCGCGGCGGCTGCCTGGACATACCGGCTCACTAAAGACCAGTACGCGGCGTGCCAGCGGCGCAGCTGATAACCCGGAAGGAACCTGCCATGCCAGCAGTCACGCTCGGCCAGCTCATCGGCGCGCATGGCATCGATGTGCTCGAGCACCTCGACCGCGACCTCGAAGTCCCCGTCTACGACGGTCTTCAGATGCAGGGCGACGTAGCCGTCATCCCGCTGGCCAAAGGCACCGAGCCCAGCGATGTCGGGACGCCCGTGCCGAGTGCGGGCGTCCCCGTCATCCAGGCTTTCGGTGCCGGACACGAGCACCGGCTGTTCGCCGGGACGCCGGGCACCGCGTTCTGGAGTCCGTCCCGCGTAGGCCAGGACCTCGGCGTCCTGAAAGCCACCGAACCGGTATACCTTGCCCATCTGGAGCACGGGTACCTCGGCATCGCACCCGGCTCGTACTTGCTCAGGAGGCAGCGGGAACAGGCCGATACGCAGCGTAATGTCGCCGACTAGCGACGGCGCCGCCAACTAACGCTGTCAGCGGCGGATGTTACCGTGCGCGCCATGACGCAGTCGGCAGGTCGCGGTGATGGCAGTGAACGCGTGGCCTGGGTGACAGGAGCCAGCCGTGGTGTGGGCCGTGGGATCGCCCTAGCACTGGGGCAGGCTGGCTGGACGGTCTATGTAACGGCTCGTTCCAGCGCCGCCGGACGCACCGGGCACCTGCCAGGGACCGTCGAGGAGTGCGCGCAAGCGATCACCGCCTACGGGGGTCACGGCGTGGGCGTGGCCTGCGATCACCGCGATGACGATGCGGTCACGGCCGTCGCCGCACGGATCGCGGCGGCGCATGGCCGACTGGACCTGCTCGTCAACAACGCCTGGGCGGGCTATGAACGCCTCAATGCCGGAGAGTGGATGGAATGGAATGCCCCGCTGTGGCAGCAGCCGATCGAGCTGTTCGACGCGATGTTCAGCGGCGGCGTCCGAACGCATTACGTCGCGCTGGCGCGGTGCGCGCCCCTGCTTATCGCCACACCCGGCAGCGCCGTGGTGGCCATTTCGTTCACGGTGACGGACAACGAGCAGCAGTCCTTCGTGGCCGCATACGCGGCGGCCAAGTGCGCCGACGACCGGCTGGCGCAGACGGCGGCCAGACAGCTCAGAACGCACCATGTCGCCTCGGTCGCACTGCATCCAGGGATCGTGCGAACCGAGGGCGTCATGCAGTACGCCGAGCACCTCAATCTCGACGGCTCGCAGTCACCCGAGGGGGTCGGGCGCGCGGTAGTTGCCCTGGTGCGAGATCCCGCCCTGATGGACCTCACCGGCCGGGTCCTTAGCGTGGCCGAACTCGCAGACCGGTACGAGCTGGACGTCACCAGCTGAACCAGAGAGATGACCAGGCCCGCCTGAGTGTCAGGCCCGCAGCGCATAGACGCTGTCGCTGCCAGCGGCGTAAACAACGCCATCCGCCACGGCCGGGCCGGCGGTGAGATTGCCGGCGGAGGACCGCCAGAGCTCGCTGCCGTCGCTGGCCCGGCGAGCCACGAGACCATAATCCGAACTGCCCGCGTAGACCACGCCGCCCGCGACTGCCGGGGTGATGAACGTGCTGGCCGGTTGTCGCCAGAGGTGCCCGCGGCTAGCTGCGTCGAGGGCCAGCAGGTGGCCATTCTCGGTGATCGCGTAGACCACGCCCCCGGACAGGCTCGCCGCGACGATCCCGCCGTCGGTGTCGGTTGTCCACGCTAGCTTGCCGGTCCTGGCATCCCATGCCCACAGCGTGTCGGAGAGCTGGCTGACGACACAGACGCTGTCGCGGTCGGCGAGCACGGGCCTGTCCGACCAGTCGGCCGGCCGGCTCCACAGCTGCCGTCCGGTAGCCACGGCAACCGCGTACAGCCAGGTGGCCTGCGTGGCGGAACCGGCGCCCGAGCCCAGGGCATACACCACGCCGCGGCTGACCGCGGGCGTGCTGATGACCGCGGCCGTGAATGTCCAGATCTCTCTCCCGCGGCCGGCGTCGAGCGCGTAGAGGCCAGGCTGACTGCCGAGCTCGCCGCAGGCGTACAGCCGGCCGTCGGCCACCGCCAGGCCTTCGGCCAGCATCGGCAGCGTGAACAGCTCGTTGCCGGCCGACCCGAACGCGTGGACGCCGTACTGACCGTCCGAGCTGGTGATGACGGACACGTACACCGATGCCGGCGTGGCGGTGACGCTGGCGATCACGCGACTGTCGCCGTGCGCGGTGAACGTCCAGAGCTGCTTGCCATCGCGGGCGCGCAGCGCGACCAGTTCGGTCTCGCCTTGCAGGTAGACCACGCCGCCACCTGGGATCACGCGCAGCCACGCCGCCGAGGGCGAGGAGACCGGCTGGCTCCAGATGACCGAGCCGGGGTCGGCCGCTCCGGCGGCCGCGGGCGGCGTC
>JASHOL010000409.1 GCA_030041135.1 Streptosporangiaceae bacterium
GACCTCAAGCAGCGGCTCGGCATGTCGATCCTGCTGATCACGCATGACATGGGCGTGATCGCCGGCCACGCCGACCGGGTCAACGTCATGTACGCGGGCCGCATCGTGGAGACGGCCGAGACCGGCGAGCTCTTCGAGCGCATGAACCACCCCTACACCCAGGCGCTGCTGGCATCGATCCCGCGGCTCACCATGGATGTCAAGCAGCGCCTCGCCTCGATTCCCGGCATCCCGCCCGACCTGTCGCACCCGCCGGCCGGGTGCCGGTTCGCGCCGCGGTGCAGCCGGGCGACCGACAAGTGCCTGGCCGAAGAGCCCGGGCTGATCGGCACCACCGTCGACCACCTGTTCTCGTGCTGGCACCCGGTCGACGGGCAGCTTGTCATCGACGCCGCGTCCGCCGCCTCGGCGGCGGCCCTGCAGGTAGCCGAGCCGGGCGTCGGCGCGACGAACGGCGAGACGGTCACCGACGCGCCGCTGCTGAAGGTCACCGACCTGGTCAAGGAGTTCCCGATCACCGCGGGCGTCTTGCAGCGCCAGGTCGGGAGCGTGAAGGCCGTATCCGGCGTGTCGTTCGCGCTCAACAAGGGCGAGACCTTCGGCCTGGTCGGCGAGTCCGGGTGCGGCAAGACCACGGTCGGGCGCCTGGTCGTGGCGCTGGAGAAGCCTGACTCCGGTACCGTGGCGCTCCGGGGCTCCGACGTGGCCCACATGAAGGGCGCGGACCTGCGCAGGACCCGCAAGGACCTGCAGCTGATGTTCCAGGACCCGTACGCGTCGCTCGACCCGAGGATGCGCGTCGGCGCCATCATCAGGGAGCCGATGGACATCCAGCGGATCGGCAGCAGGAAGGAGCGGCAGGATCGCGTCCAGGAACTGCTGGACGAGGTGGGCCTGCCCCGCAATGCCGTCGAGCGGTTCCCGCACGAGTTCTCCGGTGGCCAGCGGCAGCGGATCGGCCTGGCCAGGGCGCTGACGCTCAATCCGCCGGTCATCGTCGCCGACGAGCCGGTCAGCGCCCTGGACGTCTCGATCCGCGCGCAGGTGCTGAACCTGATGAAGCGGCTGCAGGGCAGCCACGACCTGAGCTACATCGTCATCTCCCACGACCTGGCGGTCGTGAAGTACATGGCCGACCGCATCGGCGTCATGTACCTCGGCAAGATGGTCGAGCTGGGCTCGGGTAGCGACATCTACGAGCGCGCCGCCCACCCGTACACCGCCGGCCTGATAGCCGCGATCCCGGTGCCCGAGCCCGAGGTGGCCAGGGCGCGCAAGGGTATCGGCGTCAAGGGCGAGCTGCCGAGCGCGATCAACCCGCCGTCGGGCTGCCGGTTCCGCACCAGGTGCCCGTTCGCGCAGGAGATCTGCGCGGAGGTCGAGCCGGAGCTGCGGAGCTTCGGCCCAGGTCACATCGCGGCCTGTCACTTCCCGCTGCAGGACTACACCCCGGACAACCTCGCCGCCGTGACGGAGTCCGTCCACAGCCAGGCCCTGGCTGGCGCTGACCCGGCCGGTCCGACGCTTTAGCAGCGGCGGCGGCCCGGCTGCGCGCTGGTAGCGTGACATCGTGCAGCCGCCTGGATCACATCGGCAGCCCCGTGCGGGGGTGCGAAGACCGCACGGCGGGCGCGCCCGGAGGCTGGGCCGCGGCCGATGACGCTCGTGGTGGTGGTGCGGCACGGGCTGACCGCATCGACCGGCAAGGCGCTGACCGGCTGGCTGCCTGGCATCCCGCTTGATGACCGCGGCCGGGATCAGGCTGCCGCGCTCGGCGTGCGGCTGGCCGGGGTGCACCTCGACGCGATCATCACCAGCCCGCTTGAGCGATGCCAGCAGACCGCCGCGCTGATCGCCGCGGCGCGTTCCGACGGAGCCGCGGCGCGTCCCGACGAGGCCGCGGCGCTGCACGTCGATGAGCGGCTCGGCGAGTGCCACTACGGAGAGTGGACCGGGCAGCCGCTGAAGCGCCTGGCGGCCGATCCGCTGTGGAAGGTCGTGCAGGCGCATCCGAGCGCTGTGCGCTTTCCTGGCAAGGACGGTGAGTCCATGCTGGAGATGCAGCAGCGTGCCGTCGGCGCGATCCGGGACTGGAATGCCGAACTCGGCCGCGAGGCGTGCTACGTGGTCTGCTCGCACGGTGACGTCATCAAGGCGATCCTCGCCGATAGCCTTGGCATGCACCTTGACATGAGCCAGCGAATCCAGGTCGATCCCTGCTCGGTGAGCGTCATCAGGTACACCCCGCTGCGGCCGTTCGTGCTGCGCATGAACGACACCGGTGCCGATGTGACGGGAGTGCTCAAGCGGGCGGGCAAGAACGAGTCGGCAGGCCCGGGGAAGGAAAGCGAAAGCGATGCCCAGGTTGGCGGCGGCCCGGGGGCCGAGACGGCGTAGCGGCTGCCGCCGGCTCCGGCGGCGGCTCGCGCCAGTAGCCTGGCGCGTAACAGGTAGCTGCGCGGGAGGATAGAGGCATGCCAGTGTTCTCGTATGACCCGCCTGAGCGGTTCGTGGCTGGCACCGTCGGGCAGCCCGGCGAGCGCACGTTCTACCTGCAGGCCTCCGGCGCCGGCCGGACGACGAGCGTCGCGCTGGAAAAGGGTCAGGTGAGCCAGCTTGCCGAGCGCCTTGACGAACTGCTCGACGAGGTACTGCGGCGCTCGGCCGGCAGGTCAGGCGGGCCGGCCATGGCGCCCGCCGCGCTGGCCGACGACGGGCCGCTCGACCTGCCGCTGACCGAGGACTTCCGGGTCGGCGCGATCGCGCTGGCATGGGATCACGACAGCGAGCGGGTGATCATCGAGGCCCAGGAAGAGTCCGATGACCCGGTCGAGCCGCTGACCGAGGACGTGCCGGAGGAGGGGCCCGCGGTGCTACGGGTCCGGATCACCGCGGGCCAGGCCCGCGCGTTTTCCCGCCGCGCCATGCAGGTGGTCAGCCAGGGGAGGCCGCCGTGCCCGCTGTGCGGGCTGCCACTGGATGCCACTGGCCACATCTGCCCTCGGCAGAATGGGCACCGGGTGCCGCGTGGCTGACCAGGCAGCCGGCGGGCAGGCGGAGCGGGCCGAGTGGATTGACCCATCCGCCCCGGAGAGCGGGCTCGATGCGTACCGGCTGCCAGAAGCAGCGGCGCTTGACCTGCTCGCGACCGGTGAGCTGGCAATCCGCGGCCGGCTCGTCGACGCCTCGAACGCGACCATGTACTGCGACATCAGCGGGAACGGGGTCGAGGCCGCCTGCGTCTACAAGCCGGTCGCGGGCGAGCGGCCTCTCTGGGACTTCCCCGAGGGCACGCTGGCCGGCCGCGAGATCGCTGCCTACGCAGTGTCCAGGACCGCAGGCTGGAACGTGGTGCCGCCGACGGTCTACCGGGACGGGCCGTTCGGCCCCGGCATGTGCCAGCTCTGGATTGACTCCGACACGGCCGTGGACCTGGTCGCGCTGGCGCGCAGCGGTGACCACGCCGGGCTGCGGCGGATGGCCATCTTCGACGCCGTGGTCAACAACGCCGACCGCAAGATAGGGCATCTGCTGCCCGCGCCCGACGGTCATCTGTATGGCTGTGACCACGGCGTCTGCTTCGCCGCCGAGTACAAGCTCAGGACCGTGCTCTGGCAGTGGCGCGGCAAGCGGCTGCCCGGTGAGGCGCTAGCCGCGCTCCGCTGCGTCCGGGACTCGATGACAGCCGGCGCTCTGGCCGCCGAGCTCGACAGCTGGCTCACGCCGGATGAGATCGAGGCCACCAGGCAGCGCGTTGAACTGCTGCTTGAGCACAAGGTGTACCCGTTCCCGCCGACCGACTGGCCGGCGGTTCCCTGGCCGCCGATCTAGACCTGATTCCCGCGGCCAGCCGCGCGATCAGCTCTAGTTGTACCAGCTGGGGACGACCCCCCGTACCCCCCCCGCAAGAGCCAGGCCAGGCGGCCTCAGCGGCCGTGCTCGCCCCGGTCCCCGCGCCGGCGCAGATAGCGCTCGAACTCCCTGGCTATCGCATCGCCGCTGGCCTCGGGCAGGTCGGTGGCGTCCTTAGCTTCCTCGAGAGTGCGGACGTACTCAGCGACCTCGGAGTCCTGCTCGGCTAGCTCGTCCACGCCGCGCTCCCAGGCCCTGGCCTCAGTGGGCAGGTCGGCAAGCGGCAGCGAGGTGTCGAGGATGTCCTCCACGTGCCGCAGAAGCGCGAGAGTCGCCTTCGGGCTGGGCGGCTGCGCCACGTAATGAGGAACCGCGGCCCACAGCGAGACGGCGGACAGACCCGCGCTCGCGCAAGCCTGCTGGAGCACGCCTACGATGCCCGTGGGGCCTTTGTAGTCGACCGGCTCCACGTGGAGCTGTGCCGCCAGCGCCACGTCGGATGCCGCGGCAGATACAGGCACTGGCCTGGTGTGGGGCGAGTCGGCGAGCAGCGCGCCGAGCAGGATGACCAGCTCGACGCCCAGTTTCTCGAACGCCTCAACCAGCTCGGCAGTGAAGCCGCGCCAGCGCATGTTCGGCTCGATGCCCTGGACCAGCAGCAGGTCGCGGCCGATGGCCGGCGGGCTCGCCACTGCGATCCGGGTTGTCGGCCAGACCAGCCGCTCGGTCTTGCCGTCGCTGACCTCCATGACCGGCCTGGTCACCTGGAAGTCGTAATAGTCCTCTGGGTCGATCTCGCCGGCCGGGCTGGCGTTCCACGCCTCGATAAGATGGCCGATGGCGCCGCTGGCGGCCTCGCCGGCGTCATTCCATCCCTCGAAAGCCGCGATCAGCGCCGGCGAGTTCAGCTTGCCTACGGACTGCAGCTCTATTGTCAGCCACCTCCCTGGCCGCCCGCCGGGGGCCGGCGGATACACCCCAGCCTACGTGCAGCGGCGCCTGACCGGACGGTTCAGGCCGGCAAGCCGGCATCGGCGCAGCCGCCGTTCTCGGCGCCGGCGTCAGGCGACATACTGCACACGTGACAGCGGTGAACCCTCCCGTCGACCAGCCCGAAGCCGGGCTCCAGGCCGTGCTGTTCGACATGGACGGCATCCTGGTGGACTCCGAGCCGCTCTGGTTCGAGGCGGAAACCGCCGTGATGGCCCGCCTCGGCGGGCGGTGGGCCGACCACGACCAGCACGCGCTCGTGGGCGGTTCCATGGCCGTTACCGTCGCCTACCTCCTGGGCAAGGCAGCGCGGCCGGCTGACCCGGCGGAGGTCGAGCGCTGGCTGGTGGAGGCCATGTCCGGGCTGCTGCGCGACCGCCCGCTGCCGGTCATGCCGGGGGCCAGGGAACTCCTCGGGCAGGTGACGGCCGTCGGCCTGCCGCACGCGCTGGTGACATCCTCCGAGCGGGAGATCATGGACGCGGTGCTCCGGGCCTTGCCGGCCAGCTTTCCGGTGACGGTGTGCGCGGGCGATGTGTCCGCGTGCAAGCCGGATCCCGAGGGTTACCTGCTGGCCGCGGCGAAGCTGGCGGTGGACCCGCGGCGGTGCGTGGTCGTGGAAGACTCTCCGAACGGGGTGGCCGCCGCCGAGGCGGCGGGCTGCCTGGTCGTCGCCGTGCCGGGAATCGTGCCGATCCCGGCCGCCCCCGGCAGGCTGGTCGTCTCATCGCTGCTCGAGCTGAGCCTGCAGCGGCTGCAGGCGGAGTTCGCCCGGCTTCGGCCCGGCTTCTGGCGGTCCGGGCCGGGCTGACCGAGCACGCCCGACGTCGCCTTAGGCAGAGCGTGTTCAGACGATCACGATGTGCGACGATGAGGAGACGCGCCTGGCCGCCCTCGTCGCGGCGGCCGAACGGGGGAGAGCGGGCATGGGCACCTGGCTTAGCATCGCCACCGGCACTACCTGCCTAGTCGTCACGATTGTCGGGCTTATCCTCAGTGCTTGGGCCTGGCGGGCCAAGGGTCCGCGCAGCGGCCTGCGCGGCGTCGCCTGGTCGCTGCTGCCGATCGTCATGTACCTGACCGGCGCCATTCGCCTGGTCGGCCACCTAGGGTCGGCGATCGTGACCTTCGCCGGCAGCTTCGTCTTCTCCCCGAAGTCCTGGGTCGGCGTGATCTTGTTCTTCCTCGCCGCGCTGCTGTTCCTGACAACCGGCGGGATACCGCTGCTGCAAGGCTCGCGTAGGCGCGACAAGCGCCGCAAGGAGCGGGAAGCGCGCCGAGTCCGGCACCGGGATCCCGGACCCCGGGCTGCCTCCGCGCACCCGGCAGGGTCCCAGGCCGACGTGCCGCCAGGATCGCATGCCAAGGACGACATGAGTGACGTGGAGCAAATCCTGCGGCGTCGCGGAATCAAGTGACCGGATTCTGGTCCTGCGACGTCCCGGGATTAGTGACGCCCGTCACATTGGCGGTAACCGGTTGCGCTCGCTGTCGCGGGAGGATCTTCATTCGGTCACAATCAAGCCACGACGTTTGGCGGGGCTTGGCTAGATACCGGAAACTTGGCATTCTCCAACAAGAAGTAGCCGGGCTTTCAGCCGCGCTTAAGCTTCGTCCTGCAACGGCGGGACGCTGCGTGGCCACGCTGGCGAGCCCTTTGCTCGGCCGTCCGGTGCTGGCTGAATGCCGGTGCCAGCGGGAAAGGGGCTTGCCGCCATGGCGGATCGGGAAGTGAGCAGCTAATGGCAGCACCGCTCGATGTCTCGCCCGCCCAGACCGAGGCAGTGCAGGCCGTAGCCGCCCAGGGCGTCGCCGGGAGGAAGATCGAGGGGCGGTCGCTCGGCCAGATCGCGTGGATGCGGCTCAAGCGGGACAAGGTGGCGATGGGCAGCGCCATCTTCGTCATCTTCCTCATCCTGGTCGCGATCTTCGGGCCGTTCGTGGTGCAGAATCCCGACGTCTACCACCCGAACCTGCTCAACCCGACTCTGCTCACTCCGAATGGCCGCTTCGGCGGCATCAGCCTCGCCCACCCGTTCGGTCTTGAGCCCTACACCGGCCGGGACGTGCTGAGCCGGATAGTCAACGGCGCGCGGTACTCGCTCCTGATCGCCTCGCTGGCTACGGCGCTTGCGGTCGGCATCGGCGTGTTCTTCGGGATAATCGCCGGCTACTTCGGCGGCTGGGTGGACACGCTGATCGCCCGCACGATGGACGTGTTCCTGGCCTTCCCGCTGCTTGTCTTCGCTCTCGCGCTCGTGGGCGTGCTGCCGACCACGGCGGATTTCCTCGGCGTCACGATCTCGGGCAACGGGCTGCGCATCGGCCTGCTGATCTTCATCATCGGCTTCTTCAGCTGGCCGTACATGGGCCGGATCATCCGCGGGCAGGTGCTGTCCCTGCGTGAGCGCGAGTTCGTCGACGCGGCCAGGAGCCTGGGCGCGCGCGGGCCTTACATACTTGTTCGCGAGCTGCTGCCGAACCTGTGGGGACCGATCCTGGTTTACTCCACGCTGCTGATCCCCACCAACATCCTGTTCGAGGCGGCACTGTCCTACCTCGGCGTCGGTATCATCCCGCCCACGCCGAGCTGGGGCGAAATGCTCTCGGACGCGGTGACCAACGGCTACTACTACATCGACCCGATGTACATGTTCATCCCCGGCATGGCCATCTTCCTGACGGTGATGAGCTTCAATCTCTTCGGCGACGGGTTGCGCGACGCGCTCGACCCGAAGAGCCGGTAACCCTCAGCTTGCTAGTTCCGACTAGATGCAGTGACGACAGGAGGCGCATTCCACCGATGAATAGACGCAGGGGTCTTGGGCTACTCGCCCTGACCGCGACGGCGGGCCTGACGCTGGCTGCATGCGGCAGCAGCTCGAGCCCGTCGACCAGCACCAACTACTACAACGAGGGCATCACCAGCGTGGTGAACCCGTCGAGCACCCCGGCCAACAAGACGCTGGTTATTGACACCGCCATAACCCCGGACTCGACCGACTACCAGAACACCTACTACGCCTTCATGTGGGACTTCGTGCGGCTCTACAGCATGCAGCTGATGACCTACAAGTCCTGCCCGGGCAAGTGCGGCCTGCAGCTCGTCCCCGACCTCGCGACCGGCCCTGGCGTGGTCAGCAACCACGGCCTGACCTGGACCTATCACATCCAGCCTGACGTGAAGTTCCAGAACGGCGTGACCGTGACGTCGCAGGACGTCAAGTACGGCATCGAGCGGACGTTCGCCAAGAGCATTCTGGGAATCGGCCCGATCTACTACCAGGTACTGCTGAACGACCCGAGCTACCCAGGCCCGTATACCGACCCCAAGAAGAACCTCATGGGCCTGACCTCGATCACCACGCCTAACTCCACCACGATCCAGTTCCACCTGCTGAAGCCGTTCGCCGACTTCAACTACGTGGTCGCGATCTCGCAGAGCACCCCGGTGCTGCCGAGCTGGGACACCGGCGCGCACGGCGGCGCCAACTTCCAGCTCGACCCGATCTCGACCGGGCCCTACGAGTTCCAGAGCTACACCCTCAACAAGCAGCTGACGCTGGTGAAGAACCCGTACTGGAACCCGAAGACCGACCCGCAGGCTAAGCAGCTGGTCAACAAGATCGTCGTCAACTTCAACATGAACCAGAACACGGTCGACCAGGACCAGATCGCCGGCTACGCCGACCTGGACCTGCAGGGCCTCGGCGTGCAGACCGCGGCGCGGGACCGGATCCTGAGTACGCCGTCGCTCAAGGCGAACTCCGACAACCCGATCAACAACTTCCTCCGCTTCGCCTACATCAACACCGTGGAAATCCCGAACGTCCACTGCCGGGAGGCCATCGAGTACGCGGCCGACAAGGTGACGCTGCAGGACGCCTACGGCGGCCCGGTCGTCGGCGGCCAGATCGCTACCACGGTGATCCCGCCGATCATCGCCGGCTACCAGAATTTCGACCTCTACAACTCGCTGTCGCAGCCGAACGGCGATGATACGGCGGCCAAGACGCAACTGGGGCTCTGCGGGAAGCCGAGTGGGTTCACCACAGGCCTGGCCTACCGGTCGGACCGGCCCACGGACGTGCTGGCCGCGCAGGCGCTGCAGGCGGCGCTGGCCAAGGTCGGGATCAAGGTCACGCTCGAAGGCTTCCCGACCGGCGAGTACTACTCGAACTTCGCGGGCGTGCCTACCTACGTGCACGGCCACGACCTCGGGATCGCGCTGGGCGGCTGGGGTGCCGACTGGCCGGACGGCTACGGCTTCCTCTACGACCTTACTGACGGCGCCGCGATCGCGCCCTCGGGCAACTCCAACATCGAGGAGATGAACAACCCGGCGGTCAACGCGCTGTTCAACGCGGCGTCGAGCGCCTCAAACATTGGCGCGGAGACGTCCGACTTCGAGCAGATCGACAAGGACGTCATGGCCCAGGCCACCATCCTGCCGATCGTCTACCAGAAGGTGCTGCTGTACCGGAACCCGAACCTGACGAACGTGTACATGGATCAGTACTACGGCATGTACAACTACGCGGTGATCGGGCTGAAGTAGCAGGCACGGTCAGGTAACCATCACAGGATCGGAAGAAGAGAGCAGGTGAGTGCGCTGGTGCCCGCACCGCTGGATTCGTCGCGGGCTGCCCCGGTGGCGAGTACCGCGGGCGGGCACCAGCGCCGCACAGCGTGACGACATTCATCATCAGGCGGCTATTGGCCACCGTGCTGCTGCTGGTCATCGTGAGCGCTATCACGTTCGCGATCTTCTTCCTGCTGCCCAGGCTGGCCGGAGAGACGTCCTATGACCTGGCGGCCAGGTACGTGGGGCGGATCCCGACCCCGTCCGAAATCCGCGCCATGGAGGTCAGGCTCGGCCTGAACCAGCCGGTGCCTGTGCAGTTCTGGCACTTCATCAAGGCCATCGTCGTAGGGGAGACCTACACCGTCGGCCCGAGCCGGGTGTACTGCGGTCCTCCGTGCCTTGGCTACTCCTGGCGTAACCAGCAGCCGGTCTGGCCGCTGCTGGTCAGCAACATCCCGGTGACGGCGTCGCTGGCTGGCGGGGCCGCGGTGCTGTGGCTGGTGAGCGGCGTGGCGATCGGCGTGGTGTCGGCGCTCAAGCGCGGCAGCTTCTTCGACCGGTTCTCCATGGGCACCGCGCTCATGGGCGTCTCACTGCCGATCTTCTTCACCGGCCAGATCCTGCTGCTCCTGTTCAGCTTCCACTGGCAGATCTTCAACGTGCAGTACGTCAGTCCCGCGCAGAATCCGCTCTTGTGGGCCAAGAACCTCATCCTGCCGTGGGTCGCGCTTGCGTTCCTGTACTCGGCCCTGTACGCGCGGCTGACCAGGGCAGGGATGCTGGAGACCATGCACGAGGACTACATCAGGACCGCCAGGGCCAAGGGCCTGCCAGAGCGGGCGGTGATCTTCAAACACGGCCTGCGGGCGGCGCTGACGCCGATCCTGACGATCTTCGGCATGGACCTCGGCCTGCTACTTGGCGGCGCCGTGCTGACCGAGTTCACCTTCAGCCTCCACGGCCTTGGCTTGTTCACCATCGAGGCCATCGATAACCAGGACCTGCCCGAGATCATGGGCGTGGTGCTGCTCGCGTCGTTCTTCATCATCATCGCGAATATGGTGGTAGACATCCTCTACGCGGCGATCGATCCCAGGGTCAGGATCTGATGACACAGACCAGCGAAGCCGGCCAGCACAAGCGGGCCGGGCTGCGCGGGCTGCGACCGGGCGCCCGGAGGTCTCACGGCCTGCAGGTGGCCGATGCCCAGGCAGCAGCGGATGCCCGCCCGACCGCCTTGCTGGACGTGCGTGACCTGCGGATCAGCTTCCCGACCGACGACGGCCTGGTCAAGGCCGTGGACGGCGTCTCGTTCAGCGTCGACCGGGGCAAGACGCTCGGCATCGTCGGCGAGTCTGGCTCGGGCAAGAGCGTGACCAGCCTGGGCATCCTCGGACTTCATCAGTACGGCCGTGCGGACATATCCGGCCGGATCTTCCTGGACGGGGAGGAGCTGATCAGCGCCAAGCCTGAGCGGGTCAGGTCACTGCGCGGCAGCAAGATGGCAATGATCTTCCAGGATCCGCTGTCGGCGCTGCACCCCTATTTCACCGTCGGATCGCAGATCAGCGAGGCGTTCCGTATCCACAACGAAGTCAGCAGGCGGGACGCGCGGCAGCACGCTATCGATATGCTCGGCCGGGTCGGTATCCCGCAGCCCGCGGCCAGGGTGGACGACTACCCGCACCAGTTCTCCGGCGGCATGCGCCAGCGCGCCATGATCGCGATGGCGTTGTCCTGCAATCCCGAGCTGCTGATCGCCGACGAGCCCACCACCGCGCTGGACGTGACCGTGCAGGCCCAGATCCTCGACCTGATCTCTGACCTGCAGCGCGAGTTCGGCTCCGCGGTCATCATCATCACGCACGACCTCGGCGTCGTGGCCGAGCTTTCCGATGACATCCTGGTGATGTACAGCGGGCGGGTAGCGGAGTACGGCACGGCCGAGGACATCTTCGGGCGCGCCGGCCACCCCTACACCTGGGGGCTGCTCAGCTCGATGCCGCGCATCGACGAGGTCAGGGCCGAGCGGCTTGTCCCGATCAAGGGCAGCCCGCCGAGCCTGATCAACGTGCCCTCCGGCTGCCCGTTCCATCCACGCTGTGACTACGCGACGCTGACCAACGGGCGGAGCGAGAACGAGATACCGATCCTGCGCGAGGCTGACCCCGGTCACCTCGTGGCGTGCCACCTGAGCACTGTCCAGCGG
This sequence comes from Streptosporangiaceae bacterium, assembly GCA_030041135.1. Classification (GTDB taxonomy): domain Bacteria; phylum Actinomycetota; class Actinomycetes; order Streptosporangiales; family Streptosporangiaceae; genus JAJYUU01. Next base: position 11,637 of record JASHOL010000409.1, read on the forward strand.
GAGAAGCTGCGGGCCGAGCGGGTCAAGGTTGCCGCCGAAGTCACTGGGGAGGGCGCGTGACCGCGTCGGCGAGCGCAATCGGGACGACGGATGGCAGCCTGCCGGCCGAGGGTGACGCGCTACTGCGCGTCACCGGCCTGCAGAAGCACTTCCCCGTCACCCGCGGCATCATCTTCCGCCGCAAGGTCGGCGCCGTCCAGGCAGTCGACGGGATCGACTTGTCAGTCCGGGCCGGGCAGACGCTTGGCCTGGTCGGCGAGTCTGGCTGCGGCAAGACAACGACCGGACGGATGCTGGTCAGGCTGCTGGAGCCGACCGACGGCCAGATCTTGTTCGATGGCCGCGACATCACGCACCTGTCGATGGGCGAGATGCGCCCGCTCCGCCGCGACATCCAGATGATCTTCCAGGATCCTTACTCGTCGCTGAACCCGCGCCAGACGGTGGGCGCCATCGTGGGTGCCCCGTTCCGGCTGCAGCGAGTCAAGTCTGAGGACGGCACCAAACGGGCCGTGCAAGACCTGCTTGAGCTCGTGGGCCTCAATCCCGAGCACTACAACCGCTATCCGCACGAGTTCTCCGGCGGCCAGCGCCAGCGCATCGGGATCGCCCGCACCCTCGCGCTCAAGCCGCGGCTGATCATCGCCGACGAGCCGGTATCGGCGCTGGATGTGTCCATCCAAGCCCAGGTAGTGAACCTGATGGAGGACCTGCAGGACGAGCTCGGCCTCACCTACGTCGTGATCGCGCACGACCTGTCGGTGGTGCGGCACATCAGCGACACAGTCGCGGTCATGTATCTCGGGAAGCTGGTGGAGGTCGCGCCCCGCGATCAGCTCTACGCCAGCCCGCGGCACCCCTACACGGTGGCGCTGCTGTCCGCTGTGCCGGTGCCCGAGCCGGTCAGGAGCGAGACGGGGGAGCGCGGCCGCCGCGAGCGGATCCGGCTGGCCGGCGACGTGCCCAGCCCGCTGAACCCTCCGCCGGCCTGCCGGTTCAACACCCGCTGCTGGAAGGCGCAGGACATCTGCCGGACGGAGGAGCCACCGCTGCGGGAGCTGGAGTCCGGCCACACGGTCGCCTGTCATTTCCCCGAGAACACCGCGGCGTAGCGGAGCCGTCGGGTCAATTCACGCGGGAACTGTGCTCAGGCGGGAACTGGCGGCATCTCGGCAAGGACCGGCGCATGAGCCGCCGGGCCGGACGTCGTGGCCACCTCTGCGGCGGCGACCTCCGGCGCGGCCTGCTCTTGTGGTGGCAGCGGCGGCGGAGTGCCGCCGAAGGCCGGGCAGAGCGCCTGGTGCGAGCACCACTCGCACAGCCGGCTCGGGTGCGGACGCCAGTCGCCGCTCGTCCGCGCGCGGTCGATGGCCCGCCAGAGGGCGTTGACCTTCCGCTCGGTCGCGACCAGGTCGGCCTCGTCCGGTACATAGCGGACAAGTTCCCCGTTACCCAAATAAATGAGCTGCAGCATCTTCGGGATAGTGCCGCGGGCCCGCCACAAGGCCAGAGCGTAGAACTTCATTTGGAACAGCGCCCTGGCCTCGTACTCTTCGCGCGGAGCCGTTCCGGTCTTGTAATCCACGATCCGCAACTCACCGGTCCTGGCCACGTCCAGCCGGTCTATGTAGCCGCGCAGCATGAGCCCGGACTCCAGCACCGCCTCGACCGACATCTCCCTGTGAGTCGGCTCCAGCCGGTTCGGGTCCTCAAGGGTGAAGTAGCGGTCCAGCATCTCGCGGGCCTCGTCGAACCAGGCATCGCGCTCGGCGGCCGCGGCGAACATGCCGGCGAGTTCGGGCTCCTCCGCCACCAGCCGCTCCCACTGACCGGGTACGAGGTCCCTGGCGGCCTGGGGTGTGCGGCGCCCTTGTGGCTCGTCGAACAGCCGCTCGAGAACAGCGTGCACGAGCGTGCCGCGGGCGGCAGCCGGGCTGGGCGGCTCGGGTAGCCGGTCAAGCACCCTGAACCGGTAGAGGAGCGGGCAGCTCATGAAGTCAGTCGCGCGCGACGGCGAAAGGCTGGGCCCGCGTGGCTGCTCCTGGGCGGCGGCGTCGGCTCCCGCCGGCCCGGCCGTCCCGGCTGCCTCGCTGATGGTCTCGCTCATGTTCCGCACACTAGGGCAGGGCCCCGACAATCCGCGGCCAATGACACGGCTCGCCGGCATATCACAATGGGCGCGCCTGCCATGCGCTCTAAACGCCTTCTACCGCGTAGCATCGAGGCGTGACAGGACCCATTCAGGATAGCGGGCCGCAGCCGTCTGGCCAGCCCGCGCAGGATCAGCGGGCCGGACGGCCCTCTGGCTTCCGTATGGGCATCATGGTGGGCCGGCCGTTCGGCATTCCTGTCTACATCTCGCCTTACTGGTTCGTGGTCGCCGCGGTCCTGGTCGTGCTCTACTCGGAGCCGGGGACGCTGCCCGGCAGCGTTAACGGCCCGGTCGCACGGTATGCCGTGGCGGCCATCGTCGTGGTCTTGCTGTATGTGTGCGTGCTGCTCCACGAGCTCAGCCACAGCATCGTGGCCCGCGCGTTCCGGCTCCCGGTGCGCCGGATCTTGCTGTGGCCGCTGGGCGGCTTCTCCGAGATCGAGCAGGAGCCGCCGACCCCTGGCCAGGAGTTCCTGATCTCGGCGGCCGGGCCGGCAATGTCGCTGGCGCTGGCGGGCATCGGGTACGGGCTGATCGAGTTGCTGCACACGCAGGGCATCCCGAGAGTCGTGCTGGACCGGCTGGTGCTCGTCAACCTTGTGGTGGCCGTGTTCAACCTGCTGCCCGGGCTGCCGCTCGACGGCGGCCGGGTGCTGCGCGCTGGGATATGGAAGGTGACCGGCCAGCCCGGTCAGTCGACCGTGATGGCCGCCTGGGCGGGACGGATACTCGCCATCGTGCTGGTCGCGGTGCCGCTCGCGCCGGGGCTGGCGGGCCGCCTGAGCCTGGATACCGACTATGGGCTCTGGCTCGTCGTCGTCGCGGTCTTCATGTGGATGAGCGCCGGGCAGGTGCTGCGGGCCGCCAAGATCAGGGAAAAGCTCCCAGCCCTCCAAGCCAGGACGCTGGCGCGGCGGGCAATCCCGATCCCGTCTACGCTGCCGCTCGCGGAAGCGATCAGGCGCGCTGACCTCGCGCAGGCGCGGGCACTGGTTGTCGTGGACCACGACGCGAAGCCGATCGCGATCGTGAACGAAGGCGCGGTAATGGCGACGCCGGAGCAGCGCAGACCGTGGATCGACGCGGGCACGCTGGCACGGACGCTGGATCCCGGCATGATCTTGTCGGCTGACCTGTCTGGCATGGACCTGCTTGAGGCCGTGCGCAAGTCGCCTGCGTCGGAGTATCTGCTGGTGGAGCCCTCTGGTCAGGTGTACGGCGTGCTGGCCGCCTCCGACCTGGATCTTGCCTTCGGCCGCGCCTAGCCGCGCCGCTGCGGCCGAAAGCCAGGCGCCGCTAGCCTGGCACCCGTGATCCATCACCCGCGCGGCTCGTTCGCGCCCGGCGACCAGGTACAACTGACCGACCCCAAGGGCCGCCAGCACCGGCTCGTGCTGAGCGCCGGAAAGTCGTTTCACACCCATCGCGGGTCGGTGGCGCACGATGACCTCATCGGCCAGCCCGAGGGCAGCGTGGTGTTGTCCGCGGGCGGCACCGCCTACGTAGCGCTCAGGCCGCTGCTGGCCGACTTCGCGGTCTCGATGCCGCGCGGTGCGGCAGTCATCTATCCGAAAGACGCGGCCCAGATAATAGGCCTTGCCGATGTCTTCCCCGGCGCGCGGGTCGTGGAGGCGGGCGCGGGCTCGGGCGCGCTGTCCTGCTGGCTACTCCGGGCGGTCGGCGAAGGCGGGCAGCTGACGTCGTTCGAGCGCAGGCCGGACTTCGCGGAAATCGCCTCCGCCAACGTGGCGCGCTACTTCGGCGGTCCCCATCCGGCCTGGCGGCTGGTCGTCGGCGACCTTGATCCGGACGGCTTGCACGATGCCGACCGTGTGGTGCTCGACTTGCTCGCGCCCTGGGAGCACGTTCGCGCGGCCGCGGCCATGCTGATTCCCGGCGGGCTCATCTGCTGTTACGTCGCGACCACGACCCAGCTGGCCAGGACCGTCACAGCGCTGCGGGAGCACGGAAATTTCGCCGAGCCCTTTGCCTGGGAGACACTCCAGCGCGGCTGGCACGTAGACGGGCTGGCGGTGCGGCCCGAGCACCGGATGATCGGGCACACCGGCTTTCTCATCACCGCACGGCGGCTGGCCGACGGCGTGACGGCCCCGCCACGCCGTCGCAGGCCGTCCAAGGGCGCCGAAGCGGCCGAACTTGAGGCCAGGCCGGGGAACGATCAGGGGGTAGTGCCGGGGAGGAGACCAGGCGGCAGTGCCAGGGAGGATACGTAACGGGCTAGCCAGTTTTCCAGATCGTAACGCAGAATGCTCAGGCGGGACCCGCCGCCAGGTTACGGAACGACCTTGGATAGGTAGGGTCTAAGTAACTGAGCTCTCGGGAGGGGGTGAGGGGCATGGCCTCTCGTGATGACAGCGTCCACTCCGGGCGCCGCGATGACGAGGTCACGGTCCTGACCACGCAGATCTCCTTCCTCGAGGAGGAGGTCGCGGCGCTGCGCGGCCGCCTGGCCGACTCGCCGCGGCAGACGCACCTGCTTGAGCAGCGGCTTCGCGAGGCCGAGGCGAACGTCGCCGCTATCACCAGCCAGAACGAGCGACTGGCGACCACCCTCAGGGAGGCGCGCGATCAGATCATCGCCCTCAAGGAGGAAGTCGACCGGCTAGCTCAGCCGCCGAGCGGCTTCGGCGTGTTCCTGCAGGCGGCCGAGGACGGCACGGCGGACGTCTTTACCGGCGGTCGCAAGATGCGCGTCAGCGTCAGCCCAGGCGTGAACCTCGACGACCTGCGGCCCGGCCAGGAGGTCGTGCTCAACGAGGCGCTGAACGTGGTCATCGCCCAGGGTTACGAGACCGTCGGCGAGGTCGTCATGCTCAAGGAGATCCTGGACGGCGGTGACCGTGCCCTGGTGATCTCCCACGCCGATGAGGAGCGGGTCGCGCGACTGGCCGAGCCGCTGCGGGACCGGACGCTGCGTCCAGGCGACTCGCTGCTGCTCGAGCCGCGCTCCGGCTACGTCTATGAGCGCATCCCCAAGGCCGAGGTCGAGGAGCTGATCCTGGAGGAGGTCCCTGACATCTCCTACTCGGAGATCGGCGGCCTCGGCCCGCAGATCGAGGCGATCAGGGACGCGATCGAACTGCCGTACCTGCACGCCGACCTGTTCAAGGAGCATCAGCTGCGGCCGCCCAAGGGCGTGCTCCTCTATGGCCCGCCCGGCTGCGGCAAGACGCTGATCGCGAAGGCCGTCGCGAACTCACTGGCCAGGCAGGTTGCCGAGCGATCTGCCGAAGATTCCGCGCAGGAGGGGAACGAGGCGGATCCCGGGTCGGTGCCCGCCAAGGAGCGCAGGAGCTTCTTCCTCAACATCAAGGGCCCCGAGCTGCTGAACAAGTACGTCGGCGAGACCGAACGGCACATCAGGCTGGTCTTCCAGCGCGCCCGAGAGAAGGCCAGCGAGGGCATGCCGGTCATCGTGTTCTTCGACGAGATGGACTCAATCTTCCGTACCCGCGGGTCCGGTGTCTCCAGCGACGTGGAAAACACCATCGTCCCGCAGTTGCTGTCAGAGATCGACGGCGTCGAGGGCCTAGAGAACGTCATCGTCATCGGAGCCTCGAACCGTGAGGACATGATCGACCCGGCGATCCTGCGTCCCGGTCGGCTTGACGTGAAGATCAAGATCGAGCGTCCGGACGCGGAGGCGGCGCGCGACATCTTCTCCAAGTACGTGCTCACCGGCCTGCCGCTGCACGCCGACGACCTGGCCGAGCACGGCGGTCACGCGGACGCCACCGTGGCGGAGATGATCCAGCGGGTCGTCGAGCGGATGTACGCCGAGACCGAGGAGAACCGGTTCCTGGAGGTCACCTACGCCAACGGCGACAAGGAAGTGCTTTACTTCCGTGACTTCAACTCGGGCGCGATGATCCAGAACATCGTGGACCGGGCCAAGAAGATGGGCATCAAGGAGTTCCTGGAGACCGGCCAGAAGGGGCTGCGCGTCTCGCACCTGCTGAGCGCGTGCGTGGACGAGTTCAAGGAGAACGAGGACCTGCCCAACACCACCAACCCCGACGACTGGGCGCGTATCTCGGGCAAGAAGGGCGAGCGGATCGTCTACATCCGCACGCTCATCTCCGGCAAGAGCGGCACCGAGGCGGGCCGGTCGATCGACACCGTCACCAACACCGGCCAGTATCTCTGATCGCTTGTGGTTCCTGGGCAAGCCCCGGAGCCACGCGATCAGGTGCCACTCGGTGGGACGACCCCCCGGACCCCCCGCATCGCTTGTGGTTCCTGGGCAAGCCCCGGAGCCACGCGATCAGGTGCCACCCGGGGGGACGCTCTGTTCCCTGGGGACACCCCAGACCCCGCTGGCCCGGACCCCCGTATCGCTTGTGGTTCCTGGGCAAGCCCCGGAGCCACGCGATCAGGTGCCACCCGGGGGGGACGACCCCCGGACGCCCGCGATCAGGTGCTGGACCCGGTGGCCCGGAACACCTGCGGACAGACAACACAGGGCGCGGCGTGCGGCTCGTGACGGCCGCGGCATTAGGCTCTTTGTCATGAGCGCGCGTCGGGTGATGGGCATAGAAACCGAGTACGGCATCTCCGTGCCCGGTCAGCCTGGCGCGAACTCAATGGTGAGTTCGTCGCAGGTGGTCAACGCCTACCAGGCCGCCACGGCAGCCAGGGCCAGGCGGGCGCGCTGGGACTTCGAGGAAGAGAACCCCTTGCGCGACGCCAGGGGCTTCGATCTGGCCGCAGAGGCCGCGGACGCCTCCCAGCTCACCGACGAGGATCTGGGCCTGGCCAACGTCATCCTGACCAACGGCGCCCGCCTGTACGTGGACCATGCTCACCCGGAGTACTCCGCGCCCGAGTGCACGAACCCGCTGGATGCGGTCATCTGGGATAAGGCGGGCGAACGGGTCATGGCTGAAGCCGCGTCGCGGGCCGCTGCCATGCCTGGCGGCCCGACAATCCAGCTATACAAACACAACACCGACAATAAGGGCGCCTCGTACGGCTGTCACGAGAACTACCTGATGAGCCGGTCGACGCCGTTCGCCGATATCGTCCGCCACCTGACGCCGTTCTTCACGTCCAGGCAGGTGGTCTGCGGCGCCGGCCGGGTTGGCCGTGGCGCCGACGGTCGCGAGGAGGGCTTCCAGATCAGCCAGCGGGCGGACTTCTTCGAGGTCGAGGTCGGTCTCGAGACCACGCTCAAGCGGCCCATCATCAACACGCGCGACGAACCGCACGCCGATCCGGATAAGTACCGCCGCCTGCACGTGATCCTCGGCGACGCCAACATGAGCGAGGTATCCAACTACCTCAAGCTCGGCACCACCGCGCTGGTGCTGGCCATGGTCGAGGACCGGTTCCTGGCCTCTGACCTGTCGATCGAGTCACCAGTGGCCGAGCTGCGGGCCATCTCTCACGACCCGTCGCTGCGTCACCTGGTAACGCTGCGGGACGGCCGGAAGATGACGGCCGTGCAGTTGCAGCTTGAGTACCTGGAGCTGGCGAGAAAGTTCAGCGAGGACAAGTACGGCGCCGACGTCGACGACATCACCAGTGACGTGCTGGCCCGCTGGGAGAGCGTCCTCGGCCGCCTGGCCGATGACCCGATGCTCACCGCCAGGGAACTGGACTGGGTGGCCAAGCTTGAGCTGCTTGAGGGCTACCGCAGCAGGGACAACCTGGACTGGAGTCACCCGCGACTGCAGCTGGTCGACCTCCAGTACTCCGACGTACGGCTGGACCGCGGCCTGTATAACCGCCTGGCCGAGCGCGGCCGGATGACCAGGCTCGTGGACGAGCGCGACGTTCTCAGCGCCATGGACGACCCACCCACCGATACCCGCGCGTACTTCCGCGGCCGGTGCTTGCGCAAATACCCAGATGCCGTCGCCGCGGCCTCCTGGGACTCTGTCATCTTCGATATCCCCGGCCGTGAGTCACTACAGCGGGTTCCGACGTTGGAGCCCCTACGTGGCACCAGGGCCCATGTAGGGGACCTTCTGGACAAGTGCGAGACCGCGGGCGAGCTGGTGGCGGCGCTGACCGGCCAGGACTGACCTGCTTACGGCTCCTCGCCGGAGCCGACGGCCCTGAAGTAGGACGACGCCGGCGGGACTTCGTGCTCATGGACGCTGCGCCGGGCGCCGCCGGCCAGCGGCCCGGCGCCCGGCGAGTTCAGGTGGTGGCGACTTTCAGTAAACGTTGAGGCTCAGGTTCAGCTCGGACAGGGCCGGACCGATGGGCGTGTAGAGCAGGCCCCAGTAGCACTTTCGGTCTTTGAACGCGCCCGTGTGGATCCCGGTGCACGGCGTCCTCGAAGTGCTCACGCCCGCGGAGATGATGCCACGGGCGCTGATGCCGTTCTTGACGGTGACGACGACCGGGCCCCCGCTGTCGCCCTGGCCGGCCGCGTTCGAGTGGTTCTTCTGGGCGGCGTAGATGCCGAACACCCTGTAGTCGAGCGCCCCGTCGGCGGTGACGGAATCCCATTCCGCGTCCGTGGACTTGACCTTGATCCTGGTGCGGGTGCCGGAGAACGCCCCCGAGGTCAGGATGTAGTCCCCCACCTGTGTCTGCGCGTACCCCCTAACCGGGGCGAGCGTCTGGGCGTGCGACGAGTTGATGAGCGCGCTGCCCATGTAGACCTCGCGGCCGCCGCCGGCGCCCTTGACCCCGCCGCGGGTGTCCAGGGTCGCGATGTCATAGTTCCCGGCTCCGCCGAAGCTGTTGCCCACCACCTTCTTCTTGTCGGTGGAGATCCAGAACGTCTGCGTGAGCAGTTCGCGGTACGCGAGGCAGTGGTAAGCGGTCGTCATGAAGAAGCGCTTCTTGTTGTTGGAGAAGTGGACGCCGTACCCGGTCGAGCACCACTCCTGCTCATCCTTGCCAGCAACCTTGAATATCGACGAAATCGACGCGCCGCCCTTGAACGGCGGATCGTCGTTCCAGCGCCCCGGCACCTTCGATGACGCGACGTCCGCCCGCGGGCGGGACCTGGTGATGACCGGGGTGACGTAGGTCAGCGGTACCGCCGTTGCGGTGAAGAAACTTACCGGGATCTTGCTGTCGGCGATCACCGGCAGCCTCCTGGCCTGCGCGCTGCCATGGGTCACTCCGATGCTCAGGCCGGTCGCCTGCGGGTAGATGATGATCATGGAGATCCCGGCCGCGACGGCTCCAGGCGCGTCGAATACCTGGTTGCGGAAGCTGTTGAGTTGCGCCTGCGAGTACGGCGAGGGCAGGAAGCGGACGGTGACCCCGCTCGCGCTGGCGCCCGCGGTCATGGCCGTCGCTGCGGCCGGCGGGCGGCCGTGCCAGTACACGGTCAGACCTCGCGTCTGCGGGTCAACGACCTCCCCGGCGAAACCCTGAACGTGACCGGCCTGCACCAGCGCATCGACCTCGTCGGCGACGGCATCGGCCGCCGCCTGGCCGGCGGCGATCCCGCCGGCTTGCGCCTGCGGAACGGTCGCGGCGCGAGCCGCGGGCCTGGCTGCCATGAGCGACACGAGCAGCGTGATGGCTAACGCCGGCAGCAGCGCGGCCCGCCAATGTGATCTTCGCATGATGTCTCCCTTATTGGATGGTCCTGTTATCCGGAGAAACACCATGATACATAGATCAAATATATAAAAACAGTAAGATTTTGGGCGAGCAGTCCAGGAGCGTGCACATTTGCCTCGACTGTCTCAACCTGATACCGATGCTCTGGTCAAGGGTTGGACGGTGCATTGGCAGGCGAGGATAGCGTTGAGACCGTGGGCTGGACCCGCGGAGCACGGAGGTTCAGGTAATGGCGACGAAGGACACCGGTGGCCAGCGGCAGGCGCCAAGGCGCACTGAGGAAGAGCAGGAGGCCTCGCCGCAAGAGACCGACGAGGTCCGGGAGCGACAGGACAAGCTGACAGACGACGTCGACGCGATCCTGGATGAGATCGACGAGGTCCTCGAGGAGAACGCCGAGGAGTTCGTCCGGTCGTATGTGCAGAAGGGCGGCCAGTAACCCGAGCGCCGCGAGGGCTGAGCGAGAAACCACGAGCGAGCCGGAGGGCCGCAGCGGCGCCTGGACTGAGGAGCGGGAACGAGCGAGCTCGAACGGCGCGGCATCGCCTGGACTGAGGAGCGGGAACGAGCGAGCCGGAGGGGCGCGGCGGCGCCTGGACTGAGGAGCGCAGTTTGCGACGAGGGAAGGCGGCGCGCCAGCGCGCCCCGAGGGCTGAGCGGGAAACACTGCGACGAGGGAAGGCGGCGCGCCAGCGCGCCCCGAGGGCTGAGCGGGAAACCCTGAGCGAGCTCGAACGGCGCGGCATCGCCTGGACTGAGGAGCGGGTTGTGCGACGAGGGAAGGCGATGCCCAGAAGCGCCGCGAGAGCTGAGCGGGAAACAAGGCTAGGGTCATAGCAAGTTCGTTGTGCGAGCGCGGCCAGCCGGAGCAAGGGGCATGGCCGCCTCCGGGTGATGTAACAGGCCGGAAGGACGTTATGCGGTGGGCGGCATAGAACCCCAGTCACGATGGCAGGCTTCGGCGTTCCTGGCCGCGGGCTCTTCCTCATTCACTGACTTCCTGACGACGGCGGCT
>JASHOL010000410.1 GCA_030041135.1 Streptosporangiaceae bacterium
GCCGCCCTCGGCCGGCCAGGCGGTCGCCGAGCAACTCCCGGTCGCCGTCGGCTGGCTGCGGCGTGTCCTCGCGGTCGCGAGGTCGAACCCGCTGGGGTCAGCGGCCGTGGCAATCCTGGTCGCGATGTTCGCCTTCTGCTTCCTCGGCCCGCTGGTGTACCACACCGACCAGGTGCACGTGTTCTTCCGCTCCGCTAACCTGCCGCCCCAGGCCGGCCACCCGCTCGGCACCGACGCGGACGGCGACGACGAGCTTGGCCGGGTCATGGTCGGCGGTCAGGCGTCGCTGGAGGTGGGGGTCACGGCGGGCCTGCTGGCGGCGGTCATCGGCTCGCTCTGGGGTGCCGTCTCCGGCTATTTCGGCGGGGTCACCGACGCGGTCATGATGCGGATCGTCGACGCCGGCATCGCGATCCCGACGATCGTCGTGCTGCTGCTCATCGTGACGATCTACCGGCCGACGGAGCCGGTGCTGGTGCTGGTGATCGCCGCCACCTCCTGGCTCACGACCGCCCGCTTGGTCCGGGCGGAAGCCCTGGCCCTTCGGACCAGGGAGTACGTGCAGATGGTGCGCGTGATGGGCGGCGCCAGCCCGCGGGCCGTGCTGCGGCACATCGCGCCGAACGCGCTCGGGACCATCGCCGTCAACGTGAGCTTCCAGGTCGGGAACGCGATCCTGATCCTGGCCACGCTGAGCTACCTCGGCTTCGGCATCCAGTTTCCGGCGGTGGACTGGGGCAGCATGATCTCCTCGGCGGTCCAGACCATCTCCAGCGGCTACTGGTGGCAGATCGTCCCGCCCGGCGTCGCGATCATGCTGGTCGTGGTCGCGTTCACGATGCTCGGCGACGCGCTGCGCGACGGCCTGACGTCGAAGTCCAGGGGACGCTGATGGCCGAGTTGCTGACGATCACCGACCTGCACACCGAGATCAGGCTCGGCGGCCCTACCGTCCACGCGGTCAACGGGATCAGCCTGTCCCTGGCCGAGGGTGAGTGCCTGGGGCTGGTCGGGGAGTCGGGGTGCGGGAAGACCATGACCGCGCGGTCGATCCTGCGGCTGCTGCCACCCGGCGGCGTGATCACGTCCGGCTCGATCGAGCTGGACGGCACCGACCTGGCGCAGTTGCCCGAGGAGCTGATGCAGCAGATCCGCGGCAGCGACATCGGCATGATCTTCCAGGATCCGGCCAGCGCGCTTAACCCCACGATGACCGTCGGCGGCCAGATCGCCGAGTCGGTCATCGTGCACAAAGGCGCGGACCGGCAGACCGCGCTGGCGCGGGCAATCGACGTTCTCCGCCTGGTCAGGATGCCCGAGCCCGAGCGCGTCGCGGGCCAGTACCCACACGAGTTGTCGGGCGGCATGCGCCAGCGATCCATGATCGCCGCGGCGATCGCGTGCGAGCCGCGCCTGCTCATCGCGGATGAGCCCACCACCGCCCTGGACGTCACGATCCAGCGCGAGATCCTGGAACTGCTCGACGAGCTGCGCCGTGACCTGCGCATGGCCGTCATCCTCGTCACTCACGACCTCGGCGTGATCGGCGGCCGGACCGACAAGGTGGCCGTGATGTACGCCGGGAGGATCATCGAGCACGCCGACACCCGCGCGGTCTTCGCGGGGCCGCGCCATCCCTACACCGAGGCGATGTTCGACGCGCTTCCCGAGCTTGCGGTCCAGGGCCGCCGGGCGCTCTACAGCATCCCCGGCCGGCCGCCTGACATGACCGAGGAAACGGCGGGCTGCACGTTCGCCCCGCGCTGCCGTTACGCGCAGGAGTGGTGCCTGGCGCACACGCCCTTTCTCGATGGCGATCACCCTGGCCACACCTACGCGTGCTTCTTTCCTGTCGGCTCGGTCTTCGGGGACCAGGACGGCCAGGCGCGCCGGGCGATGCCGGTCAGCACGTGGCTCAGCGGCCGCGACCCGTCGCCCAGGCAAGCCCGTGCCGCCGGAGGAGACGGCAGGTCGGGCGGGCCGCTGCTGCGCGTCACCGGCCTGGTGAAGGACTATCCGGTGACCGCCGGCGTGCTGCGGCGCAAGGTCGCCGCGGTGAGCGCGGTCGCCGGTGTCAGCTTCGAGGTGGCCGCAGGCGAGACGCTGGGCCTGGTCGGTGAGTCGGGCTGCGGCAAGACGACCGTAGCGCGGCTACTTGTCGGGCTGGAGAAAGCCGACGCAGGCTCCATCGACTTCGCCGGGACCGACCTGTCTGAGCTGTCGCCGCGCGAGCGCCGCGGCAAGGGCACGGGCATTCAGCTCATGTTCCAGGACGCATTCGCCTCGCTCGACCCGATGATGCGAGTGCGCAGCATCCTGCGCGAGCCGCTGCTGATCCAGAAGGCAGGCCGGCGGCGCAGTCACCGGCGACAGGTCAACCGGATCCTGGACGAGGTGGGCCTGCCTGCGGATGCCGCCGACCGGCTGCCGCGGGAGTTCTCGGGCGGGCAGCGCCAGCGGCTGGCGCTGGCCAGGGCACTGATCCAGCGGCCCGCGCTGATCGTCGCGGACGAGCCCGTGTCCGCGCTTGACGTGTCGGTGCAGGCGCAGATCCTGAACCTGATGCGCAAGCTTCAGCGCCAGTACGGGCTGAGCTACCTGTTCATCTCGCATGACCTGTCGGTGATCCGCTATATGGCGGACAGCATCGGCGTGATGTACCTGGGCAAGCTCGTCGAGGTAGGCCCGGCTGAGGCCGTCTGCGCCGCGCCTGGCCACCCCTATACCCGCGGGCTGATCGACGCGGTGCCGGTCGTGACCCCCGATCCGGAGGCCGCGCAGTCCGGTGCCGGACTGTCGGGCGAGCCGCCCGCCGCCACCGATCCGCCGTCGGGCTGCAGGTTCCGTACCAGGTGCCCGCTGGCCCAGGACATCTGCGCCAGGCAGGAGCCCCAGCTGCAGCCGCATTCGGCCGCCGGACAGTTCGTGGCCTGCCACTTCCCGCTGCAGGAGGCAGTCAGCAGCCCACCGCCCGTCGGCCTGGCTGATGTGCCCGCCGCGCCGAGCCTTTCCTAGGCGCGCGCGAAAACGGCGAAGCACCCACGACGGGAGTGGCTGGTGGAGGTTGTCGGCCTTTGCCGGACTCGTCCCTCAGGCCGGCGGCGGGGCGGCACCGGCCATGGTCGGGTAGGGTCGCTGGGACGACGCGGAGTACGTATGAGGGCCGTAGCCTCGGCAAATAGAGCGCCAGAGTTACCGAGATGTGGCCGGTCAGCTTCTTGCACTCGGTATTGCCGCTAGCCTTCTTGTGTCCGCAGTGAGCAGGAAGGAGCTGTTCGATGGCTAGCCATCGGCAGAACGCGGGGTGCTCGCGGTGAGCACCGGCACGTCCGTGCCCCGGCCGCGAGTCTCCGGCCTGGACATCCCGGATTCGGCGGTACTCGCCACATTGCTTACCGAAGCACCAATCGGCTTTGCCTTTATCGGCCCTGACCTGCGCTTTCGCCGGATCAACCAGACAATGGCCGGCCTGTGCGGGAACACGGTCAATGACCACATCGGCCGCACGACAGCCCAGATGTGGCCGCCTGACCTGGCCGAAGCCGCCGCCACCGCGATGCAGTGCGTGCAGGCCGGCCAGAAGCCCGCTCCGACCACGGAGCACGCGGTCGCCGCCGGGGCCGAACCAGCCGCCAACGGAGGCCATGACCGGGCCGCCGCCGACGCCCTGGAGCCGCTAGCGCGGCAATGGAGCTTCTCCTGGTTTCCTTCGCAGGACAGCGACGGCGACGTCAGCGGGGTAGCCGTCATCGCCGTCGACGTCACCGAGCAGCATCAGGCGGCCGAGGCGCTGCGCCGCAGCGAGGAGCGGTATCGCTCGCTCGTCCAGGCCGGTGCCCAGGTCGTGTGGGTGACCAGGCCGGACGGCGAGATCGCCGAGGACTCGCCCGAGTGGCGGTGGATCACCGGGCAGACGGCCGAGGAGTTCCTGACCAAGGGCTGGCTCGAAGCCATCCACCCGGACGACCGGGAGCGGGTTGAGACCGCCTGGCTGGCCAGCATTCGGTCAGGCAAGGTGTTCGACTCGCGATACCGGGTCCGCAGCCGGACTGGCTCCTACCGCCACTATGACGTCCGGGCCGTACCGATCGAGCGAGACGGCGAGATCATCGAGTGGGTGGGCGCGAGCACGGATGTGACGGCGCAGCGGGAGGCCGAGGAGATGCGGGGCCGGCTGACCGAGCAGCTGTCCGCGGCGGCGCTGCGTACGGCCCGGCTGCAGCAGGCCACCTCGATGCTGGCCGAGGCGCTAACCGTCGAGCAGGTAGTGCAGGTCATTACCGAGGTGGGCAGGTCGGCGATCGGGGCCGAGCGGTCGGCCGTGTCCTTGCTGGACACCGAGCGGCTGCGGCTGCGCACGATCAACCCCGACGGCCTGCCTGAAAGTCTGGGATCGCCGACGAACGAGCTTCCCCTCTCGGCCCCGAGCGTGATGACGGTCGCGATCCAGACCCGGCGCCCGCTGCTGCTGGAAAGCCCGGATGCGCTGCGCCGGCAGTTCGGCAACTCGGCCGGGGTCAATCTCTTCCTCGAACACAGCGACGAGAAGGCCTGGGTGGGGCTGCCGCTGCTTGCCTCAGGCGCGTCCCTCGGCGCGCTGCGGTTCTCGTTCACCCGCCAGCGGCAGATCACGGAGGAGGAACGGGTATTCCTCGAAGCGCTGGCCGGCCAGTGCGCTCTGGCCATGGAACGGGCCACGCTCTACGAACGCGAACATAAGACCGCAGAAACGCTGCAGCGCAGCCTGCTGCCCGACAGCCTGCCGACGGTCCCCGGCATCATGCTCGCCGCTAGGTGCCTGCCGGTGACCAGGAACATGGAGATCGGGGGCGACTGGTATGACGCGTTCCGGCTGCCGGACGGCCGTCTTGCCGTCGCAGCCGGCGACGTCATGGGCAAGGGGCTCACCGCCGCCGCCGGGATGGGCCGGGTCCGTAACGCGCTGCGCGCGCTCGCGCTCACCGACCCTAGGCCGGCCGCCGTGCTCGCCGGCCTGGACCGTCTGTTCCTCGCGACCGAGCTTGAGGAGCAGGTCACGACCGTCGCCTACCTGGTAGTAGATCCGGTCACCGGCGAGGGAATGGCGGGAAACGCCGGGCACCTACCGCCGCTGCTGCTCTCCGCTGACGGGCCGCCCAGGCTTGACCCGGCCGAGGCCGGGACGCCGCTGGGCTGGCCGAGCCCGCGCCAGCAGTACGACTTCAGGCTGCCGCCTGGCAACACGGCCGTGCTGTACTCCGATGGACTGGTGGAGAACCGCAGGCGTGGTCTTGATGCGGGCCTGGACGAGCTGGTGGCGGTCGCGGCCAAGGCTTCCGCGGCGGTCGCGGAAGATCCGGCGCAGTTGCTCGGTTACTTGGTAAATCGCATGCTTGCCGGATACGAGCAGGACGACGACGTCACGGTGCTCGTGCTAAGCGTGCCGGCGATGGACGAGCCGAGGTCCGCCCGGCCGCGGAAAGCGGCATCGTTGCGGAAGGGGAGGGCATGACGATTGCGGGTACCATTCCCGAGGCTGCGCTCTCAGCACGGTCGCTGCCAGCAAGATCGCTGGCCGCGTGGCAGTTGCTAGCACGGTCCGGGCAGCAAAGGCGCTGGCCCGCAGCCGTACGACCTACCCGTTTGCTCCGCCTAAGGTGGTGGGCAGGAGAGAACCTCGTGCTGAGCGTGCTCTCCTGCGCCAGGATCCTGGCCCCCGGCTCAGTCCGGGGCAGCGGATCTGCGCGGTAGGGTCCATTGCTCGCCATAAGGTTTGCCGGAGGGTGGCAGTGTCGCCTGCTAGTTCGAACAGCCGGGTGCTGGGCGCACAGAGGTCTGCCATCCAGCGAAGGAAGGGGTGACCGCGGTGGCAAGCGCAGGCTCGGCGGCGCGGCGGCAGGCGGCGCAGGGCGCACGCGTGCCGCATCAGGCGCGCGGCGGCTCGGCTGACGGTGCCGACCAGGCGGTGACGCTGGTGGTTGACGCGACTTCGGACGGGCAGGCGGTGCCCGCAGCCCGCCGGTCGGCAGGTGCTAAGCAGCGCCGGACGTCGGCTAGATCCGCAGCTAATGGCACCGAGGCCGCAGCGCCCGCCCCGCCCAAGCGTGGCGGCCGGCAACGCCGGGGCGCTGCGAAGGAGAAGCAGGACGAGCAGGCAGCTAGTGACGTACTGGGCACGGGAGAGCATCGTGACAACGGGCGCGACAAGGTGACGACGGACGCGGGAGTGGCGCAGGAGACGGAGCTGGAGGCCGAGGCCGAGCTGGACGAAGCGGCTGAGCTGGACGCCGAACCCGACCTGGCCGACGTGACCGACCTGGAGGCCGACCCTGACCTCACCGACGTGAGCTTCATCGACGTCGAGGCGGAACTAGACGACCTGGCGGAGCTGGAGGGCGACGAGCCCGAGGCGGACGACGAGCTGGGCCTGGCCGAGGTCGCGGTCGACGGCGTAGCCGCCGACCAGGACGGTGAGCAGCCCGAGGATGTCGATGGCGCGGACGTGGCTGACGCCATCGTGGCTGGAGCGGACGGCACCGTCGTCGTGACCGCGGCCGAGGAGTCCGACGACGAGGCCTTCGTCTACGGCGATGATGACGAGGACCTGCCGGCGGCCCAGGTCGCGGTGGCGGGCGCCACGTCGGACCCGGTGAAGGACTACCTGAAGCAGATCGGCAAGGTCCCGCTGCTCAACGCCGAGCAGGAGGTCGAGCTGGCGAAGCGGATCGAGGCCGGCCTGTTCGCCGAGGAGAAGCTCGCCGACAGCCGGGACGCGCTCCGCCCGGACACCAGGATCGACCTGGAGTGGATCGCCGAGGACGGCAGGCGCGCCAAGAACCACCTGCTGGAGGCGAACCTCCGCCTGGTTGTCTCGCTGGCCAAGCGTTACACCGGCCGCGGCATGCTGTTCCTTGACCTGATCCAGGAAGGAAACCTGGGCCTGATCCGGGCGGTCGAGAAGTTCGACTACACCAAGGGCTACAAGTTCTCCACGTACGCGACCTGGTGGATCCGGCAGGCGATTACCCGGGCGATGGCTGACCAGGCCAGGACGATCCGCATTCCTGTGCACATGGTCGAGGTGATCAACAAGCTCGCCCGCGTCCAGCGGCAGATGCTGCAGGACCTGGGCCGCGAGCCGACGCCCGAGGAGCTTGCCGCCGAGCTGGACATGACGCCGGAGAAGGTCATCGAGGTCCAGAAGTACGGCCGCGAGCCGATCTCCCTGCACACGCCGCTTGGCGAGGACGGCGACAGCGAGTTCGGCGACCTGATCGAGGACTCCGAGGCCATCCAGCCTGGCGAGGCGGTGAGCTTCACGCTGCTGCAGGAGCAGCTGCACTCGGTGCTCGACACGCTGTCCGAGCGGGAGGCCGGCGTGGTCTCGATGCGGTTCGGCCTCACCGACGGCCAGCCCAAGACGCTGGACGAGATCGGCAAGGTCTACGGCGTGACCAGGGAGCGGATCCGGCAGATCGAGTCCAAGACGATGTCCAAGCTCCGGCACCCGTCCCGGTCCCAGGTGCTCAGGGACTACCTGGACTGACGCCGGCTGACGGCATGAAAGGGCCCCTGGCTGCGCTGGCAGTCAGGGGCCCCTTGCTGCTGGCCTAGGTGGGCCTGGAAGTCGTGGTCAGGATGGCTCGTCCGGCTTGGTCAGCCTGCCGGTCTCGTCGTGGATCTCGATCGCGATCTTGGCGAGAGCCTCCGCGTGCTTGCGGTTGTGATGCGCGCAGAAGAGCAGCTCGCCTGATCCGGGCAGAATTACGCGTACGTACGCGGGTGCCCCGCATCGGTCGCACAGATCTAGGGAGTTAAGCGGCCTTGAAGGGGCTATTGCTCCGGTCATGTCGCCTCCTCACCTTGGGGACCTGTGTAGTGCCGGCACCCCGCCGGCGGCCCGTGCAATCAGTGATCTCTCAAGCATCACAACACTCCGGGAGGCCGTTTGTCATCCCCTGGCGGCTCGGAGTATGCCGAAGGCGAACATCCGCTATGCCCGGCGATCCCGGCAGGGTGGCGGTCTGGGGCTTGCCTGGCGGCTTGTCCCATAGGTGCCCGGTATGTCGAGCGGCCGTCCGGCGTGGTGGCCCCGGGCATGCCGCCGGGCCAGCTAATCTGCCTGTAGGCCGTGGTTGGCCTGCCGTTCAGCGGGTAGCTGCCCGGCCCGACCCTTGTCCCAGGGAGCCTCTCGTGACCGCCGTCAGCACGGTGTCAGCTAGCACGGGGTCGGCCAGCGCGCGTTCAGCCCGCGCAGGAGCCCCGAAGCGGGGCTCAGCGGCGGACGGCTATACGGCGCGGCATCTGACCGTCCTCGAGGGCCTGGAGGCCGTACGCAAGCGCCCCGGCATGTACATCGGGTCCACCGACGGCCGTGGCCTGATGAAGTGCCTGGAAGAGATATTCGATAACGCGGTCGACGAGGCGCTGGCGGGCCACTGCACCCGGATCGAGGTCACCCTGCACCCCGACGGTTCCGCCGAGGTGATCGACAACGGCCGTGGCATCCCCGTCGACATCGAGCCCAAGACCGGCCTGTCGGGCGTGGAACTGGTGATGACCAGGCTGCACGCGGGCGGGAAGTTCGGCGGGGGTTCCTACACCGCCTCTGGCGGCCTGCACGGTGTCGGCGCCTCAGTGGTCAACGCGCTCTCCGGGCGGTTCGACATAACCGTGCAAAAGGGCGGTTACGAGTGGTCCACCAGCTTCCGCCGCGGCGTTCCAGGGGAATTCGCGGGCCGCGGACCTGATGCCAAGTTCTCGCCCGGCTCCGGGCTGCGCAAGGGCCGCAAGGTGGCCAAGGCCGCGACCGGCACGACCATCAGGTTCTGGCCAGACACGCAGATCTTCGTGCCTGGCGTCCAGTGGTCATTCACCGCGCTGGCCGAGTCGGCCAGGCAGACGGCATACCTGGTGCCGGGCCTGAGCATCAAGGTGGCCGACGAACGGCCAGAAGAGGTACGCCGGCAGCACCCGGCGCTCACGAGCGCCGAGCGGGCAGCAGAGGGCGATCTGGCCGGGGCTGAGGACGAGGACGACCTTGCCCAGGAGACCGGGGCCAGCTCGCGGGCTGCCTCCCACGAGGACGAGGCGCTGCCGGGAGAGACCGGCCCGACCGCTGGCCATGCCGCGGTCAGCCCGGACCAGCGGAGCGCGGAGTTCCGGTTCGTCGGCGGGATCAGCGAGTTCTGCGCGCACCTGTCCTCGCGGGCGCCTGCCACCGAGCCCGTCACCGACGTGGTGCGGCTGACCGGGTCTGGGCGCTTCACCGAGACCGTCCCGGTGCTTGACGACGCGGGTCACCTGACCCCGACGGAGGTCGAGCGGCAACTCGACGTGGACATGGCGCTGCGGTGGGACACCGGCTACGACACGACGGTTCTGTCGTTCGTCAACGTCATCGCCACCTCTAAGGGCGGCACGCACGTGACCGGCTTCGAGCGGGCCATCGTGCGCACCGTGAACGAGCAGCTCAGGGCGTCGCGCCTGCTGAAGGCGGGCGAAGTCGCGGTGATCAAGGACGACGTGCTCGAGGGCCTGACCGCAGTGATCTCGCTGCGGCTGCCCGAGCCGCAGTTCGAGGGCCAGACCAAGGAGGTGCTGGGCACGCCGGCCGCCTCGCGGATCGTCGGGCAGGTGGTCCAGTCCGAGCTCGGCAACTTCCTCGAGGGCCGCGTGCGCGGGAGCAAGCAGCAGGCCAGGGCGGTGCTTGACAAGGTTGTGGCGGCGGCCAAGACGCGTATCGCTGCCCGCGAGCACCGGGAGAATCAGCGGCGTAAGTCCTTCCTGGCCAGTTCGTCGCTGCCGGCCAAGCTCGTCGACTGCCGGTCGGCCGACGACCGGACCGAGCTGTTCATCGTGGAGGGTGATTCGGCGCTCGGCACAGCCAAGAACGCCAGGGACTCGGAATTCCAGGCGCTGCTGCCAATCCGGGGCAAGATCCTCAATGTGCAGAAGGCCTCGCTGGCCGACATGCTGAAGAACGCCGAGTGCGCCTCGATCATCCAGGTGCTCGGAGCGGGCTCGGGGAACTCGTTTGACCTGGACGCGGCCCGTTACCAGCGGGTTGTCTTCATGGCCGATGCCGACGTCGACGGCGCGCACATCAGGACCCTGCTGCTCACCCTGTTCTACCGCTACATGCGCCCGATGGTCGAGGCGGGCCGGGTGTTCGCGGCCGTCCCGCCGCTGCACCGGATCGAGCTGACCAACCCGCGGAAGGGACAGGCCAAGTACATCTACACCTACAGCGACGCGGAGCTGCGGCGCACGCTGCTTGAGCTGGAACGCAAGAACCAGCGGTTCAAGGAGCCGCCGCAGCGTTACAAGGGGCTGGGCGAGATGGACGCTCAGCAGCTGGCTGAGACCACGATGGATCCGCGGTTCCGCGTGCTGCGCCGGATCAGGATCGAGGACGCGGCGGCGGCAAAGGAGATCTTCGATCTGCTGATGGGCACCGAGGTCGCGCCGCGCCGGGACTTCATCGTGAGCGGGGCCGCGGAACTCGACCCGTCCCGCATCGACACCTGACTGGCCGTTAGGCGGGTCCTTGGCGTCGTCACCGGCCTGCCGCGCCCGGGATGAGCCGGACGAGCGCCGCCGGATCGGTGAACGGCGTCAGGTGCGCAGCGCCGGGCAGCACGCGCAGCGTTGCGCGGCGCAGCCGGTCGGCTAGCGCCGTCATGGCCGCCGGGGTGGAAACCTGGTCAAGCTCGGCCGCGATGAGCGTCACCGGCACGCAGATCGTGCCGACCCGTCCCGCCCGGTCGTATCGCGCGATGTCATCGAGCGCGGCCGCCCAGATCCGGCGGTCGGCCCGCCGCAGGCACATGCGCGCGTAGTCGACCACCGGCCCGCCCCTGGCGAGTTCAGCCGCGGTGAACCAGCGCCGCAACGCGGCCCTGACGTCCACGGGCTGGTCGGATCGCAGCCGGTCAGCGGCGGCCGCGAACTGCGGGTAGGGAGTGTCACGGCTGCACAGCAGCGTGAGCGTCGCGACGTGCCGCCGGGCCAGGAGGGCCAGGTCGAGGGCGACCTGCCCGCCGAAGGAGTGCCCGACCACGTGGGTCGGCCCAGGCCAGGGCGGCAAGGCGGCCGCTAGCCGGGCGGCCAGGTCGGCCTGCCCGTCGTGCTCGTTGGCAGGCGTCACGGCCGGGCACAGCACCGGCCCGCCGGGGCGCAAGATCGCCGCGACGCCGTCCCAGACCGCCGGCGTAAGCGGCGTCCCGTGCAGCAGCAGCCAGCGTTCCCCCGATTGGCCCATGCCGGTACTTTGCCCAGCGCTGCATCCTTCTGACCGGCGTCTTTTGTGTCACCGGGAATTCTTTCCCGTCGACTTCAGGAGCGGCCAGGGTCCCGGCGTCTTTAGTATGGCCCGCCGGCCAGTGCCGACGGGCGGCCATTGGCCGCGATGAAAGGTGACTTGATGCCTTGGAGTGATGCTCGCCGGGGCAGCATCGGTGCGCAGGCAGAGTCGCCGTTGACGGCCGCAGCCGCCCCGCCGGCCAGCGCGGCACGGGCTGACGCCGTTGATGAGCTGGTTGCTGAACTGTTCAGAACGCACCGGCTCGCCTTGGTGCGGGTCGCCGTGCTCCTGGTCGGCGACACGCCGACCGCAGAGGACGTGGTACAGGAGGCATTCATCGGCCTGTTCCGGTCTGCGCGCCGCCTCACCAGCGCCGATAAGGCGCTCGCATACGTGCGGGCATCGGTAGTCAACGGATGCCGGTCGGTACACCGGGCCCGCAGCCGGGCTCTGCTGCGCCGCATCCAGCATGTCCCGCCGGTCTGGTCGGCGGAGGCAGCCGTTCTCGCCAGGGAAGAGAGCATCACGACACTGCAGGCGTTCTCGCGGCTATCCGGCCGCAGTCGTGAGGTGCTCGCGCTGCGCTACTACCTCGACCTGACCGACGCCGAGATTGCCGAGGCGCTCGGGGTGTCCAAGAGCACGGTTTCGTCCACGGCGTCGCGGGCGCTCAGCACGCTCGCGGCCGAGATTAAGGAAGACAGATGATTGCCGCCGATCAAACCGATGCCGAGGACAGGCTGCGCCGCGCGTTCGCGGACGCCGCGGCCGCAGTCAGGGAGAACCAGCTACATCACGACGTCCCGGTGCGGCCGCAGAGATGGCTGGCTGGCCATGGCCGGGCACGGCTGCTGATACCGGCGGCGGCCGCCGCCGCCGTGGTCGCCATCTCGATTGCGGCCGTGACGATACCGCAGAACGTCCTGCATACCGGCTTGCGCGGCCCGGCGTCGACCGTGCCGGCCGTTGCCGGTCCGGCCGCGTATGTGGTCGCGTCCACTTCAGGGAACCTCGGTTCCTCCGACTCGATCATTCGGATCAGCCTGGCCACGGGCCGGGTAGTCGAACCCGCGATCAGGCTGCCGCCGGGTCAGGCGACGGCCGAGATCACGCCGAACGACAAGATCATCTGCGTGCTGACCGACACCCTGCGCCGGGCGTACCTGGTGACCATCAACGTTGCCACCGGCGCGGTTAGCCAGCCGATTACGATCCCGGCTGGCGATGTCGAGTCGCTCTCCACGTCATTCGTGGTCACTCCGAACGGCCGCACCGCCTATGTGCTCATTCAGCCTGTCCCGGCCGGCCCCCGCACGCCGGCCGTAGCGGGCGGCGTGCTGCCGGTGAACCTCGTCACCGGGTCCGTCGGCAGGCAGATCACCGTCCCCGGCGCCCAGGACATGGTGATCACTCCGAATGGGCGCACGGTCTACCTCCTGACCCAGCAGGCAGCCAGCAGGCGCGGGGCCCAGTATTACGGCTCGCATCCGGTCGTGCCGATCGACACGGCGACTAACACCGCCCTGACTCCCATCAAGGTCGCGGCGGGCGGCCTCGCGGACAGCATCGCCGTGAGCCCGGACGGCAGGACCGTCTACGTTGCCACGTTCTGGGTAGGCCACGAGTCCGCGGTCACGCCGATCAGCACGGCCAGCAATACCGCGCTGACGCGGATATCGCTCGCGCTGGCGGCTTATTCCGGCGCGACTCTGACCGTCGCGCCCGACGGCAACACCGCCTACGTGTACGGCAACAGCGAGTACGTGACGCCGATAAATCTGCACACGAATCGGGTGCTGAAGGTGATTGAGCTGCCCGCGGACTATGCCTGCGCCATGAGCAACGGCAAGTGCATGTCAACATACGCCTGGACCCTCCAGGTCGCACCAGATAACCGGACTGCCTATGTGTACGGCCCGCCAGACGTTGATGTCATCCCGATCGACCTGGCCACCGGCACCGCGCAGGCGCCGCTCGTGGTCGCACGGCCGCCTTACGCCCAGATCGCGTGGGGCTCGGCCGGGGAGGGAATCGCCTTCAGTTCCGGGTACCTGTACGCCGGAGTCGGGTACATCACCTCTCCGTCGCGCGATGCGCAATTCCACGGCGCGTTCAGCGAGGTCCAGCTCGCCACCGGCACGATCAAGACGATCAACATGGGCGATTACTGGCCGCAGCAGGTCATTCTCGTGCCGTAAGGAGCGAGGCCCGGCCAGGCTGCCGCGCGACGCGGACGCGCGGCAGCCTGGGCTCAGCCGGGATCCGCTACGAGCTACTTGTGCCGCTTGAGCTGCCCATGTTCGTGCAGTGATGAGTCGCCCCCGGTTGCGCCGCCGAGCTTGAGCCCGTGGAAGGGCTCGAACTCGAACCGCTCGACGGCGTCGACGTCGATGACGTCGTCGCCGTCCTGGTTGTGACGGCCGAGGCCGCGCCGGTTGACGCGAGCGCCACCCCCGCTACCCCGCCGCCGAGCGCAGCGCCTATCGCGCCGGTGATCACAAGCCGCCGGATGCGCCCGGACTTACTCGGTTCCATTCTGGGTCCTCCCTCAGTACTGGGCCCTTAGGCCCGGCGCGCAGCCCCTCCGATGGGCCCTGCGCTCACTGTGGCCAGCTTGCGCAAGCCAGCCGGACCGGAGCCGAGGTCCCACTCTCAGCACCGTATGATCTTCACGAATTGCAGTAGATAAGTTGCGCAATTTTTCTACTCTATCTATCGTGGGCCTGTGCCCGACATTCAGTGGATAAGCGATCCCGATGTACTCAAGGGACTTACGCATCCGCTGCGCCGCCGGATCTTCCGGCTGCTGGTCCAGGTGGGCCCGGCCACGATCACGGTGCTCGCCGAGCACACCGGGGCCGACCCAGGGCAGCTCAGCTTCCACGTGCGCGAGCTGGCCAAGCGGGGCTTCGTCGAGGAAGTCCCGGAACTCGCCAGGGACCGGCGCGAGCGCTGGTGGCGCGCCAAGCGAGGGTGGGGCTGGTCCAGCCCTTTCTCCGACGACCCCGCCGCCCAGGCGGTCGCCGACACCGCCGACCGCCTGATGGTCACGGAGGAATTCGAGCGGCTGCGGGCCTACCAGGCGTCCAGGGACTCCTTTGGACCCGACTGGGTCGAAGCAGCCTTTGCATCGAACAGCCACTTCCGGCTGACCCCGGCCGAGCTCTCCCAGCTGACCTCGGAGCTCATCGACGTCCTGCGCCGGTGGTCGGATGTCGGCCGGGCCGACACCGCCCGCCCTGACTGCCGTCCCGACGACGGCCGGGAGAGCGTGTTCCTGTTCGTGCACGCATTCCCGGAGAGGCCATGACAACAGCAAACGAAGGGAAGTCGCGATGCAGGCCGCCGAGATCACCAGGGCCGAGACGATCGAGCGGGCCAGGCTGCTGCGAGTGCACGCCTACGACGTCGAGCTTGACCTGACCGCCGGCCCTGAGACCTTCAGGTCCACGTCGGTGATCAGCTTCGATTGTTCCGAGCCCGGGGCGTCAAGCTACGCGGATCTGCTCGCCAGGACGGTGCACGAGATCGCGCTGAACGGGGCGCCGGTTGACCCGGCGTCCGCGTACACCGGCGGCCGGATCACGCTGACGGGGCTGGCGGAACACAACACGCTGCGCGTCACCGCCGAATGCGCCTATGGCAACAGCGGCGCCGGCCTGATTAGGTCGGCGGACTCGGCCGACGGCCGGACCTATGCCTTCACCCAGTTCGCGGCCGCGCACGCCAGGGAAGTTTTCGCGAACTTCGAGCAGCCGGACCTCAAGGCCACGTTCACGTTCCACGTGACGGTGCCGCGGCCCTGGATCGTGGTGTCGAACCAGCCAGCGCCGGAGCCGGCACCCGCCGGGGACGGCGCCGCGGTCTGGCACTTCGAGCCGACGCCGCGGATCTCGACCTACCTGACCGCGATCGCGGCCGGCGAGTACCACATGGTGCGCCAGCCGCACACCACGCCGGACGGTCAGGTGATCCCGCTCGCGCTCGCATGCCGGCAGTCGATGCTTCCTTACCTGGAAGCCGACGAGGTCTTCGGCATCACCCGGCAGGGACTCGACTACTTCACCGGCCTGTTCGGCACCCGCTACCCGTTCACCAAGTACGACCAGGTCTTCGTGCCCGACAACGCCGGCGCGATGGAGAACGTGGGCTGCGTCATCATCACCGAGTCGCTGCTGTTCCGGTCTAAGGTGACCGACGCGCGGCGCCAGGTGCGGGCGATGGTCATCTTGCATGAGATGGCGCACCAGTGGTTCGGCGACCTGGTCACCATGCGCTGGTGGGAGGACCTGTGGCTAAACGAGTCCTTTGCCGAGCTGCTCGGGTTCCAGGCGTCCGCGGAAGCGACCAGGTTCACTTCGGCATGGACCACTTTCTGCGGTGGCCTGAAGGCCGGCGCGTACCTGGAGGACCGGCTGACGTCCACGCATCCGGTCGCGGGCTACGTCGCGACGCTGTCGGAGGCCGAGTCCAACTTCGACGCGATCAGTTACGCCAAGGGGGCGGCGGTACTCAGGCAACTGGCCGCCTATTGCGGCCGGGACAGGTTCTTCGCCGGCATCCGCGCGTACTTCGCCGCACACGGCTGGGGCGACGCGACCCTGGCCGACCTGCTCGCCGCCCTCGCCGCCAGCTCCGGCCGCGACCTGGCCGGCTGGTCGAAGGCGTGGCTGGAGACCGCCGGGCCGAACACGCTGCGGCCGGACTTCACGCTGGACGCCGACGGCAACTTCGGCTCGTTCGCCGTCCGGCAGGAAGCACCGCAGGAGCATCCGACGCTACGGTCGCACCACATCTCGATCGGCCTCTACAACCGGGGCGCCGACGGTGCGCTCGTGCGAACGCACAGGACCGAGACCGACCTTGCCGGCGCCCGCACCGACGTGGCTGGCCTTGTCGGGCAGCGGCAGCCCGACTTGGTCCTGCTCAACGACGACGACCTCGACTACGCCATCGTCAGGCTCGACGAGCGCTCGCTGGCCACGCTGACCGAGTCGATCGGCCGGCTCGAGGACGACCTTGCCCGCGCGGTCTGCTGGACCGCCGTGACCGACATGGCCAGCCAAGCCGAGCTGTCGGTGCCCGCCTTCGTACGGATGCTCGCGGCCGGGATGGGCCTCGAGAGGTCGGTCGCCGTGCTAGAGAACGTCCTCAACACGGCCTCCAGGCTGCTCCAGCAGACCGCCGACCCCGCCTACGTGGCTGAGGGCAAGGCGACACTTGCGGCCGAAGGGATCGCGCTACTGCACGCGGCCGATCCAGGCAGCGACCTGCAGCTCGCCTGGGCACAGCTGCTCGGCCGGGCCGCGACCGCACCTGATCAGCTCGACTTCATCGCCGGTCTGCTTGACGGCGCCGCCGTGGTGCCCGGCCTCGCGGTCGACACCAAACTGCGGTGGCGGCTGCTGCGGCGGCTGGCCGCCACCGGCCGGGCGGGT
>JASHOL010000411.1 GCA_030041135.1 Streptosporangiaceae bacterium
TGCGAGGAGGCTCGGCGAGTCGCGCATGCCCCTGCCAGTCAGGAGTCCCCGTCTGGCTCCTCGTCAAGCACGTGGACGGCTGCTTCCTCGGCGGTCGCGCCGCCCCCATCGATCCCCGAGTCGTAGGCAATAAGGTCAGGATCGTCGATGGTGGTGTCCTCGTCCTCGGTCACGAGCCTGCCGGCTCGCGGATCGGCGCCCTCGTCGGCGGCCAGGCGGGTGATGTCCTCGTCGGTCGCGTTCTCGTCCCAGTCACGGTCAGGCCGGTCGTCGTCCGGATCTGAGCCGATATCAGGCTCTTCCTCGGCCAGAAGTTGATCAAGCGACTCGCCGTCTTCCTGCTCCTCCGCCGTCGAGCCGAACCTCATCGCCGCCGACCACCGCTCGGGGGTCGCGACTCCGCGATCAAGCGGGTCGTCGCCCGGGGCACCGTCCAAAGTGTCCGACGCGTCGAGGACCTCGTAATCCTCGAGGTCAGACGACTCGTGTCGCCTCTCCTCTGGCATGGTCAGCTCCTCTCAGAAAGACACTCGGCGGCCAATTCCCAACGTACCCGTCGCCACTACGTGGCGCCGTAGTGAGCCTGGCGTTGCGGCAGAACCGGATGTTACTGGCATACCGGACGGAGCACGCCGCGACTTCCGCGGGCTCGATGAACACGATCCCGAGCGCGGGCAGGCCGACGGCACGCGGAGGTTATCAGCCGCGACCGGTTCGATGACCGCTAGGGACGGAACGAAGCCGGGCCCGCGGTCAGCGTCCGGCCGGCCGGCCGGCCGGCAGAGTGCTACCCGGCTGAGTCGAGCAAGCTCGCCGGGACGATGGCCGGCGCGCTGCGCGACCGCGGTATCCCCGGGTCGGCCGCGCGGCTCGCCGCCGAGACCGGGATCGCTGTCAAGAGGGTCGCCTTCGCCCGCTGGTTCAGCGATCCGGGCCAGCCAGACCCGCGAGCGACCCTGCGCGAGTCGATGGAGGAACTGACGGGCCTGCTCACGGAGCGACTTGCCAGCTCTCCGTCTTCGCCCTGATCACTCCGCCATTCGTGCCAGCAGTTCCAGGTGGCGACGGGGAAGCGTCGCAGCCTCTCCGGTTGCGCTCTCCGCCGCCTGGCCCGGCCGGCCTAACCCTTTCTGCCGACGCCACACCAGGCAGTGACTTCTTGCTGCTGTGATATAGCGTCACCGGGCTCTGGGCGCCATCGGTGCGTCTGCACCACCCCTGGCTCTATCAGGCTGAGCCCGTCGAAGTGCCGGCAGACATCGCCGCGCGGCCGGAAGGTAGTGACCTCCCGCTGGCGCTGATTGAGACGCCGTTCCATCTCGGCCATTGCCTCGGGCAGGACGTCGCTCGCCGGGTGCGAGATCACGAGGTAACTGCCGGGCACTACTGCGTCCATCAATTGCGCGACGAGCGCATGCGGGTCGTCGTCATCGGGGATCAGCTGCAGGATGGCCAGCAGCATCACCGCGACGGGCTGTTCGAAGTCCAGGGTTTCCGATGCTCTGGCCACGATCGCGGCTGGGTCGCGAAGATCGGCATTGAGATAAGCCGTCGCGCCCTCCGATGTACCCGTCAGCAACGCGCGCGCATGGATAAGGACGATTGGGTCGTTGTCCACGTAGACCACCCGGCTGTCAGGAGCGATGGCCTGCGCAACCTGATGCGTATTGTTGGCCGATGGCAGCCCGGTCCCGATGTCCAGGAACTGCCGGATCCCGGCCTCGACGGCCAGATAAGAGACAGCGCGCCGGAGGAACGCCCGGTTCGTGCGGACGCCAGGAACAATCATCGGGTTCGCCGCGATCGCTTGCTCGGCGGCTTCCCTGTCAGCGGCGAAGTTGTCCTTGCCGCCGAGCCAGTAGTCGTAAACGCGTGCTGGATGCGCAACGCTCGTGTCGAGATCGACGGACGGGGTCTCGGGATAGCGCGACTCGTCCTTCGCCGAACTTTTGGTCAAGGGAGGCTCCTCAGGGCGCTTGCGATCTTCCGCAAGTCTAGGCCCGATACGCCGCGAATGCCCGGCCCATCTGGCGCTCCCGGATGCCATCGTCTGAGCAGTAGCCTGAGCCGTCTCTCTTCAGGCACAGCAGGCCGAGCAGACGACCGCTGTCGTCGACGACCGCCAGGCGGCGGCGCCGTGCTCGCAGCAGTCCCGCGGTGACCACGTCAAGCGCCTGTGCCGGATCTGCGGTGCGCCCGGCCAGCGTGCCAAGCTCGGCCGCGGTTGAGAGGCCCGGCGAACTTGCAGGCAGGTCGGGTCTCTCGATCGTCGTAACGAGCCGTCTGTCGGGTGCGACGATCAGAGCCATGTGGACGTGATCATCCTCGAAGAAGGCGCGGATCTCGTTCACTCCCGTGTCGAGGTCGTGCGTCTTCGGGCACCTGATCATCGCGTCGGCAACGACCAGTCCGGCGGTGTCGCCGGACGGGTGGATGAACGGGATCATGGCAGGCGTCGTCACTGAGTTGATCCTGTCGCGAAGGCTCTCTTCCCCACCAGCCAATTTCAGCCCAGTCTTTAACGGCACGGGCGACCGTCACCGGCGGTCGCGCGACGAGAACACGTCCCTGATCGCCCTGATGGCCAGGATGGCCAGCACCAGCGCCGTGGTCACCCTTGTCCCGGTCCCGACTGGCGCCGCGGCACCCGCGGGCTGCCAGGGAACAGCGGGCTCGAGGCGCGCAGCCGTCCGCAGGTCGGCATCTGACTCGGCTGCCGTCAGCATGTGCCGTTGCTGCAGGGCGTAGAGGATGGCGAACCCGGGCGCCACGAGCAGGATCGCAAGGCCGGTAACAACGAACTCGGTTATCAGGGTCGCGATCGGGGCGCTGCCGTCGGTCAGGGAGAGCGAGGTAGGGAGCAGGTAGGGGTACTGGGCCAGCCCCCAGCCCCATACCACGGTTGCCACGGCGATCGCCGCCAGTGCTCGCAGGGCAAGGGCGTGGTACCAGCGCAGCCACAGCAAGGCCAGAACAGCCACCCCGGTGGCAATCGAGATCGCCACCAGTGGCAGTGCGATGCCGGTAAGCCGGGCGAACAGGCGTGGTGCGCTGAATGACAGTTCGGCGAACGTACCGCCTGCCAGCGCACCGGTGAGCGCCCCGGCTGCGGTGGCGCGCAGGGCGAAGTAGCGTTCCAGGTCGCGGCGCCCGAGATGCTTGGCCTCCAAGACCAGGTAGACCGCGCTGATGTAGGCGCAGGCGGCGACGAACAGGAAGCCAGTAAGAATGGCCGTGCCCGAGGTCCAGGCGGAGAGGATGTTGCCACGGGGGTGCGCAGGCACCTGCCCGGTGGCGACCGCCCCGACCACTGTGCCCATAAAGAACGGGGTGACGAGCGACGCGAAGGCGAAGGTCGCGCCCGCGAGTCGCTTCATCCGCAGCCGTTCGGCGGTGTGCCGGAAAGCGAACCCGACCCCGCGCAGGACGATTCCCAGCAGCGACAGGCTGAGCGGGACAAACAGCGCCGTCATGATGGCGGCAAATGCGGGCGGAAACGCTGTCCACAGCAGCACCAGGATGAAGACCAGCCAGACGTGGTCGGCTTCCCAGACCGGCGTGATGGAGTCGTCGATGAGTCTTCGGCAGGCCGCGCCGCGTTCGGTGCCGCCCGCCACCAGGTCCCAGATCCCGCCACCGAAGTCCGCCCCGCCGAACAGCGCATAGGCGGCGATAACCACGAACAGGATTGCCGCGACCGCGATGGCCTCCGGCGAAGGGCTCATGGAGCCTCCGGCCTGTCCGATCGCCGCGGCACAGCGGGTCGTCCCGTCGAGGCCGCGGGTGATGCCCCCGCCGCGGCCGGCGAAGGGCCGTAAGGCACTTGCTCGGCCTGCTCATCGGCCGCCGTTCCCCGCCGCCATCGCCGGGACATGACCATCGGAACGCCGATCGAGATAACGGTCAAGACCGCGTACAAGGCGAGGATCATCGCCAGCGTGACGGTGACCCCGCCGGCCGGGGTCACCGCGTTGCTGACCAGCAAGACCCGGTAGACGATCCACGGCTGGCGGCCGACCTCGGTGACCACCCAGCCCGCCTCCATCGCGGCCGCGGCCGCGACGCCGCTCAGGGCCGCTGGCACCAGGAACCACGCCGTCACCAGCAGTCGGCGATGGAACCACCACCACCAGCCTTGCCACGCTGCCAGCACGAGCAGGAACATGCCGATGCCCACCATCAGGTCGAAGCTCAGGTGAATGAGCGTGACTAGCGGTGGCCGCTGCGACGCGGGCACGGTGTCCCAGCCGATGACCCTGGTATGCGGCGAGAACCCGACCAAGATCGAGTCGAACGACGGGATGGAGGTACCGAAGTCGATGTGACCGTTAAAGTAGATCCCGCCCAGCCACTCAGGAACGTCGCTCATGGTCCTTGAGACGTACTCCATCGCGGCGAACTTAACCGGCTGGTTCTGCGCGATGAACCTGGCGATGATGTCCCCCATCATCACCTGCAATGGGGCAGCAATCCCGGCCATCGTGAACGGGATGGCAAAGCCCAGCCGGTGGTAACGGTCGCGCCGTCCGCGCAGCAGCCCCACCGCGTAGACGCCTGCGACGAGGAAGCCAGTAACCATGTACGCGGCGAGCAGCATGTGCGCGGTCTCATAGGGCGTGGAGGTGTTGAAGAACACCGACACCGGGTCGACGCTGGTGATCTTGCCGTGGCTGAGCGTGTACCCGGCCGGCGAGTTCATCCAGGAGTTCGCGGCGACCACGGACAGAGCGCCAAGCACCCCGAACACCACGATCGGCATCCCGCTCCACCAGTGCACCCAGGGCGGCAGCCGCTGCCACCCGTACAGGTACACCCCGACGAAGATCGCTTCCAGGAAGAAGAAGATCCCTTCCATCGAGAAAGGCAAGCCGATCGCCGCCCCGAACCGCCCCATCAGGCCCGGCCACAGCAGTCCCATTTCGTATGACAGCACCGTTCCCGACACCGCGCCGACCGCCACCAGAACCGCCATGACCTTCGACCAACGGTGCGCGAGGAGCAGGGCGGCGGCATCGCCGCGCTTGATGCCGATCCACTCCGCAGTCATGATGACGACCGCAAACGCGATGCCGAAGCACGCGAGGATGATGTGAAAGCCGAGCGATGATCCCATCTGCGACCGCGCCGGGACCGGATTCACCGCCAAAACGTGCGCCGCCACTGCGCCCATCGCGTCCCCCGTTCGCTGCACGCCCCCGTCGCGGCAGCAACACCGTTCGCGCTATGTGTACCGCCAGCGCGCACCGGGTACACCTCCGGCCTCAACACTCCCTTAGGTGCATGGGCTCAATGAGCATCAGAAACATCGGATCGGTCGGCCTGGTCATTCTCCTCGGGCTGGTGATCGGCGTGCTCGGGATAGTAGAGAACGACTTGTACACAGTCGGAGTGCTGATCGTGATCATCGGCGGCGTCGGCGTCGCCGTCCTCGTGGGCGAATACGTCATCAGATACGTCAGCAACCGGCCACCGCCAGCCTGATGCGCTCAGCGGCGAATCCCGTCGCGGCGGACTGTCAGGAGCTTCTGTCCTCAAGCAGGTCAGCCAGGTCGCTGTCGGCCTGGGCGCGCAGGGTGCCCAGCTCCCGGCCAAGGTCGCCAAGCGTGCCGGCTTCCTCTCGGTCGGTCCGGATTCGCGCCCGGACGAGCCGGGTGCCGATGCCGACGACAGCGCCAAGCGGGTGAACGTTGACCGCGATGTCGGTGCCCAGGCTGACCGCGTGCGAGATGCCGGTTTCCTTTAGCTGCCTTTGCACCTTCTGTCCAGTCGTGCGAGCGGTCTGTGCCTCGATCTCCTCACTCGGCAGCACTCCGGCCAGGTGCTGTGCAACGAGTTCCCAGTGGTCGACGACCTTGCAGGTGCGAGCCGGCCGACCGTCTTTGATCAGCTCCAGATCCTGGCCGTTCCCCTCGCCGTGCGCGGTGAGCCGCACACTGTCGGCACCTCCGCACAGCGGGCCGAACGCGCCCCGGTTGATCAGGTCGACGAGTAGTCGCGCGAATTTCGACTGCCTGTCCTCGCTTCGCAGCGAGTCCTGCTGGGCCGCCGTCAGCTGCGCGTCAAGGCCACGCCACGTCCTGGGCGCCAACCTCGTCAGGCCCAGCCGCTCCATTGGCTGGGCGAGCTTCGCCGGCCAGTGCTCGGCCGCCAGGTCGTCGCCGTCAAGCAATCCCGCGAGCAGCGCGCTGTAGAGGTAGTACGACGCCAGCCGCTGGCGCCCTGCGCCCTCGATCACCTCCCCAGCCGGCGGCGGGTTGGGGACACGCTGGTGCGCGTCACTAGACAGCTCAGCCAGCGACACCTCAGCTGTCACGGCTATTCCCCGGCTTGACTCCGGCCTGTGCCTCTAG
>JASHOL010000412.1 GCA_030041135.1 Streptosporangiaceae bacterium
CTACGAGATCGTCTGGGATACGCCGCTGGACCCGCGGAACTTCCACCGCAAGGTCACCGGGGCCGAGGGCTTCCTGGTGGAGACCGGTTCGGTCACGTCGTCGGGCGGCGGCCGGCCGGCGCAGCTGTACCGCCGCGGCAGCGCCGTGCTGCTGCATCCGCCCATGTTGCGCCCGCGCCGCGGACCCGCTGATCAGGTCGCGGCCGAGGCGGCAGTCGTGCGGCTGGCGTAGCCTGTGGTCACGGCACGACGAGCGGCTCAGGAGGACAACGGTGTCCGACCAAACCCCCAGGTTCCGGCGCGTACTCGACCAGTTCGCGGGTTACAAACCGGGGAAGTCACCCTCCGCCGGCACCGGGAAGTCCTACAAGCTTTCATCGAACGAGTCGCCGTACGAGCCGCTGCCCTCGGTGCAGGCGATCCTCGCCGACGCCGCCGCCTATATCAACCGGTATCCGGACAATACGGCAGCCGAGCTGACGGCCGCGATCGCCACCCGGTTCGATGTACCGCCGGAGCACGTGGCGGTGGGCTGCGGATCGGTCGGCGTGGCCCAGCAGCTGCTCGAAGCTGTCGGCGAGCCGGGCGCCGAAGTCGTGTTCGCCTGGCGGTCATTCGAGGCGTACCCGTACCTGACCGACCTGGCTGGCGCGACCCAGGTCCGGGTGCCGCTGGCCGAGGACTTCTCGCATGACCTGCCGGCGATGGCCGACGCGATCACCGACCGGACGCGGCTGATCTTCATCTGCAATCCGAACAACCCCACGGGGACCGTGGTGCGCCGGGCCGAGCTTGAGGACTTCCTTGACCGGGTGCCAGGCGACTGCCTGGTTGTCCTGGACGAGGCCTACGTGCAGTACATCCGCGACCGCGACGTGCCCGACGGCATCGAGCTGTACAGGACCCGGCCCAACGTGGCCGTGCTGCGGACCTTCTCCAAGGCCTACGGGCTAGCGGGCTTGCGCGTCGGGTTCCTGGTCGGGCACGAGCCGGTCGCGGACGCGGTGCGCAAGACCATGCTCACGTTCACGGTGAACTCCCTCGCGCAGGCCGCCGCCGTGGCCTCGCTCGCCGCCGAGACGGAGCTGCTTGAACGGGTCGAGACTGTGGTCAAGGAGCGCGACCGGGTGCGGAATGAGCTGCTCAGCCAGGGCTGGACGGTGCCGCAGGCCGAGGCCAATTTCGTCTGGCTGCCGCTCGGCGAGCGCGCCGATGACTTCGCCGAGTCCTGTCATCTGGAGGGCGTGAGCGTCCGGCCATTCGCCCCCGACGGCGTCCGGGTAACGATCGCCGATCCCGAGGCCAATGACGCCTTCCTAGCCGCCGCCGCAACATGCCGGCATCTCATGTAGGCGCGCCGCCGAGTCCCCGTGGTCCAGGAAGGCGCCCGCCTCGATCCCGTCGATACGTGACAAAATGGATGGCATGACGACGCTGGCGGAGATCGATCTTGAACGGGACAAGGTGATACTGCGGCGGGCGCGGCGCGAGGACATTCCCGCGATTGTCGCGCTGATCGCGGCCGATCAGCTGGGCGCGACCAGGGACGGCGTGCGCGACCGGGCCGATCTGGAGGCGTATGAGGCCGCATTCGCCGCGATCGACGCCGACCCGGCCCACACCCTGCTGGTGGCCGAGTCGGCCGGCGCGGTCGTCGGCACGATGCAGCTCTCGTTGCTGCCCGGCCTGGCCCGGCGGGGGGCGCTCCGGGCCCAGATCGAGGCGGTCCGCGTGGCTGAGAGCACGAGGGGCAGCGGGCTTGGCGCGGCGATGATGCGCTGGGCGATCGACGACGCCCGCCGGCGGGGCTGCGCGCTAGTCCAGCTGACGTCGGACAAGTCGCGCACTGACGCCCACCGGTTCTACCAGCGGCTTGGCTTCGTGTCTTCGCACGAGGGCATGAAGCTCAAGCTCTGATCAGCCGATCATGAAACTCTACGTCCTGCACGAGAACCCCGAGTGGTATGCGCCGTTGGCCGGTGCCTTTGACCGGGCCGGGCTGCCGCACGAGCAGTGGCTGCTCGGCGAGGCGGCGTTCGACCTGGCCGAGGAACCGCCGGCCGGCGTGTACTGGTCGAGGATGAGCGCCTCCTCGCACACCAGGGGGCACCCGTTCGCCAAGGACCAGACCCGCGGCGTGCTCGCCTGGCTGGAGAGCCGCGGCCGGACGGTCGTGAATGGCCGCCGGGTGCTCGACCTGGAGGTGAGCAAGGTTGAGCAGCTCGCAGCGCTTGCGGCGGCCGGCTTTGACGTGCCCAGGACGATCGCGGTGGCGGGCTCGGGCGAGCTGGCGGCGGCCGCGCGGAAGCTGCCGGTTCCCTTTATCAGCAAGCACAACCAGGGCGGCAAGGGCCTCGGCGTGCGGAAGTTCGACAGCCACCGCGACTTCGACGCCTACCTGGCCGGACCCGACTACGAGTCACCGGCGGACGGCATCACGCTGCTGCAGGAGTTCCTGGTTGCGGCTCAGCCGCGGATCACCAGGGTGGAAGTAGTCGGCGGCGAGTACATCTATGCGATCACTGCGGACACCGCGCGGGGCGGATTCCAGCTCTGTCCCGCCGACGCCTGCGCGATCGGGACAACCGGGCCGCAGGAGAGCCTGTTCGCGGTGCGCACGGGGTTCAGCCACCCGGTCATCGGCCGATACATTGACTTCGCAGACCGGCACGGTATCGGCATTGCCGGATTCGAGTTCATCGAGACGGCCGACGGCCGGCTGGTGACGTACGACATCAACACGACCACCAATTACAACGCCGAGATCGAGGCCGCCGCCCCGCGGTCGGCGCTGGCGGCCGTGACCGGCTACCTGGGGCGGCTGCTCGCGGCGGAGCGAGCGCAGGGTTGAGCGCCGGGAGGGCGAGAATGCGGTTCGGGTACTGGATGCCGATCTTCGGTGGCTGGCTGCGCAATGTCACGGACGAGGGCATGCCAGTGTCCTGGCCGTACGTCAGGGATCTCGCGGCCCAGAGCGAGCAGGACGGCTTTGACCTGTCGCTGGTCGCCGAGCTGAACCTCAATGACATCAAGGGACACCGGGCACCGTCGCTTGACTGCTGGACGCTCGCGCCGGCCGTGGCCGCCGCGACCAGCACGCTGGAGCTGATGCTGGCGGTGCGGCCGAACTACCATTCGCCCGCGCTGACCGCGAAATCGCTGTCGACGCTGGATGTCATCGCCCCCGGCCGGATTTCGCTGAACGTCGTGTCCTCGTGGTGGAAGGACGAGGCGGCCCAGTACGGCGCTCCGTTCGACGTGCACGACGCGCGCTATGCCAGGACCCAGGAGTGGCTGGAGGTGATCAGCCGGCTGCTTACCGAGGACACGGTTACGCACTCCGGGCCGCTCTACCAGCTCGACGGCGCGGTGCTCGAGCCCAAGCCCAGCCGGGTGCCGCCGGTCTACA
Source organism: Streptosporangiaceae bacterium (assembly GCA_030041135.1). Classification (GTDB taxonomy): domain Bacteria; phylum Actinomycetota; class Actinomycetes; order Streptosporangiales; family Streptosporangiaceae; genus JAJYUU01. Next base: position 3,410 of record JASHOL010000412.1, read on the forward strand.
TGGGCGGCGAGTCGCCCAAGGCAAAGGAGATCATCGCCGCGCAGGCCGACGCGTACGTGATGCACGGCGACGCCCCTGACGTCATCGCGGCGAAGGTCGCCGACCTCAGCGAGCACCGCGCGGCCGCGGGCCGGCCGCCGATGACGTTCGGGGTATCCGGGTACGTGATCTGCCGCGACTCGGAGGCCGAGGCGCGGGCCGAGCTTGACCGGATCCTCGACGTGCGGTCCTCGCCCGAGGCGTACGCGTCTTATCAGGACTTCATCGAAGGGTCCCAGCTCGAGTCGCAGGTCTCGCTGGAGGAATACAGTGTGTCGAATCGGGGCCTGCGCAGCGGGCTGATCGGGACCCCTGACCAGATCGCGGACCGGCTGCACGCTTACGAGCAGGCCGGCGTGGGCCTGATGCTGCTGCAGTTCTCGCCCCAGCGCGAGGAAATGGCCAGGTTCGGCCGGGACGTCATTGCCCGCTGGGATTAAAGAGACCTGATACGGCATCGGCTGAATAGCGTAACTAGCCACTTACGTTATGACTTTACAAGCAGTATCTTCCTTTACATGTATTTAAGGCACGGTCGCGGCGAGACGCATGGTAGGTCCTGGCCCGCGACTCGCGTGCGCTCGCGGTGGGCGCTGACCGTCGTGACCGTCGTGGCCGCGGCGGGCACGGCAGTGGCTCTGGCCGGTGCGGGTGCGGCTACCGCAGCCCCATCGATCGTGTGGGGACCAGCCCAGGACATATCGATCAGCCCTTCGGTCGGCTCGTACGCCGACGCGACCGCCATCGCCTGCCCCGCCCCGGGGGACTGCGTGGCAGCCGGCGACTATTACGACGGCGCGCTGCCAGGGTTCGTCGTCACGCAGCAGAACGGCGTCTGGGGGATGGCGCAGCCGATCGCCGGACTTTCCCCGCTGACGGGAGGTCAGTCGGCGAGCGTCAACTCCGTATCATGCGCGTCGCCAGGAAACTGTGCCGTCGTGGGGAGCTTTTTTGGATCCTCCGCCGCGTCCGGTGGGGTGGTCGTGCTGCGCGGGTTCGTGCTCAGCGAGACGGATGGGGTCTGGGGCAGCGCGGATATCCTGCCCCCGCCGGTGGCCGCCACCAAGATCGGCGCGGGTAAGCTCTCGTCGGTCTCGTGCAGCGCGCCCGGTGACTGTGTTGCCGGAGGTTATGACGCGACGGACTACCAGACCACTGAAGCCGAGGTGATCCAGGAGACGAACGGTACCTGGGGAACTCCCGCGCTGATTCCCGGCGCGCCGGCCTACGACCAGGTGGACTCGGTCTCTTGCACGCAGCCTGGCGACTGCATCGCCGGGCTGCGGTCGGTGAAAGTTGGCTATGCCGCGGCGCTGGCGACGGAGAGCGGTGGCGTCTGGTCGGTCCAAGCCGTGCCCGGGCTGGCCGCCCTGGCCAGCGACCAGCAATACTCCGCGATCGACTCGGTGTCCTGTCCTGCGGCCGGCGACTGCACCGCGGCCGGCCAGTTCACCACGGCGAGCAGTGAACGGCTGTTCGTCGTGACCGAACAGGACGGCACCTGGGGTCAGGCCAGCGAGCTCGCTCAGGGCCCGGAGTACGCCGACGATCTGATCCCGCTGTCGTGCTCGGCGCCGGGCGACTGTGCCCTGGCTTCCGGCAGCGTCATCGCAGACGAGGTGAACGGAGCATGGTCTGTCGGCACGTCGGGCATTCCAGTCAACGGCCTGCAGGGAGATGACGCTTATGTGACGGCGTTGTCTTGCGCGTCGGCGGGAAACTGCAGCGCCGGCGGACAGAGCACTCAGGGAACCAGTGCCATGTACGCGTTCGTCATCAGCGAGACGAACGGCACCTGGGGTAGTCCAGTCCAGGTAGCGGGCACCGGGAACGGGGCTGACATCGGCGCGCTGTCGTGCGCGACGGCGGCGACTTGCGTCGCGAGCGGTGCCGATGACCTCACAGGATTCTTCAGCGAAGAAGTGCCCGTCGCGCCGACCACGACGACGATCGGCCTGTCACCGGCGTCCATACCCTACGGGCACGAGCAGGCCGAGACGGTGACGGTGACAGTCTCCGCCGCCTCGGGAACCCCAACCGGCACCGTGACCGTGCGATCCGGCGACTCGGCGGTGTGCACGATCAGCCTCACCAGCGGCCATGGTTCGTGCGCGCTCAGCCCGACCCGGTTCGCCGCCGGTACCGTTCGGCTCGCCGCCACATATTCCGGCCCGGCCTGGTACGCCGCTTCTGCGTCCCCGGCCGTGTCGCTCCAGGTCACCAGGGCCGCGACCCGGACGGTGCTGCGACTGTCCGCCGGCGCGGTCACGTTCGGGCGGGAGGGATCCGAGCGGCTCTCGGTTGTCGTCACGCCACGGTACGCCGGGCCGGCGACCGGTACGGTGACGCTGACCGCCGGTCGTACCACGGTCTGCGTGATCAGGCTCAGCAAGGGCGCGGGCGCGTGCAGGCCGTCCGCGTACAAGCTCCGCCCTGGCACTTACCACCTGGTCGCGCGCTACGGTACCAGTCCGGACTTTTCCGGCTCTGTTTCACGCGCTGCGCTGCTGCGGGTCAGGAGGTAGCCGCCGGGCTTCAGGGCGGTTTGCGGGCTTACTGGGCGGCCCGGCGCTCCAGCTTCTCCACGACCAGCCGGTAGGCCTGCCTCGGCCGCCCCGGATGCTGGCGTCGGGCCGGCGGCAGGGGCAGCGCGAGGCCCTCGTCGACGAGGGCGCGCAGCTGGCGCCGCGCGGTCCTCGGAGTGACCGACAGCAGCTGGCCGGTCAGCTCGGCATCCACGACCGGAGCCGAGTCGGCGGCCAGCTTCTGGGTGAGCCGGGTGAGGGTCTCCAGGGCGCGCAGCCTGCTCAGGCTGTCGGCCGCAGGTCTGCCGTCGCTGCCGCGGCCAGCGCGCAGCTGGCGGTCCAGGCTGGCCACGCCAGGGCCAGCACCGGGAGCGGCCTGCGCCTGGCCGGCCACGGGCATGCTCGCCATGACCGCGGCCGGGCCGCCTGCGTCAGCATCGGGCGCGGCCGATGTGCCCGCGACCCGCGCCCTCGCACCGCTGTGCGCGCGGGCGGTCCTGGCCTGCGCGGACTGAGCGAGCGCAATCCTGGCCTGCGCCTCGGCCTCGTGCTCAGTCCGCCCCGTGCCGACGCCCACTTCCAGCACTATCCCAAGCGTGGCCCTGGCTCTGGCTACGAGCGGTGGTTCTCCTGCGCCCTGCAGGCAGGCGCGGGTGCCCACCACGAGGAAGGCATGCTCGCCCACGCGGCTGACCGTGGCCTGAATGCGCTGCGCCTCGCGGACCAGGAAGCGGTGCACGGTCAGCTGCAGCTCTTCCCGAGCCTGCCGCGGCGCGGGCCGCCTGGCCGAGTCCCGCAACGCGGGCACCTCGACAATTCCGACGGCGAGCTGCGAGTCGCTGAGGGCCCGGTGCGCGGCGAGCAGCGTGGCAACCTGCAGGGCCGATCTGATTGCCCAGTCGGTCGGCTCGAGCCTGACAGTGGGCATCGCCGCCGCCGTTAGCCTCCTGGCAACCTGATCCATGCAGGTGAAGGCGGCTGTCGTCTGGCCCAGGCGCCACAACCGCTCGTGGAACGATGCGATTGCGGCGGCGCTCGCCGTCTCATCCCGCAGGTGCGCGCCGTCGGCGGCGATGTCGAGGTCCGCCAGCCCGGCGTCCAGCTCAGCCCGGCTGATCCCGTCGAAACTGGCGCGGCCAGGGTCGAGCCGGTCGCGCCTGGCTCGCGCCAGCGCTGCGGATAGCGTGGTCCCGCCGAGCTGAATGCAGGTGGCGGGACACGACAGGACGCCGGACTTGCGGGCGTAGTCGAGCGGGAAGCGACTGGCGAACAGGCATGCGTCCACGCCATCGCCGAGCCTGGCAACGCGCTCGGGCGCCTCGTGCTCGCTCAGATACGGCGCCATCACCAGCCTGCGCCGCAGGCCCAGGTCCGCCTCAGTGGGGAGCAGGTGCGAGTCCGCGCCGTGCGGCCCGGGCAGGCCGGACAGCATGATCCGCTCTACCAGCTCGTGCGGGCCGACGATGCCCACTCGCACCGCGCGTTCCTGCCGTGCATACACGCTCACGCTGGCCATGCCACGCCGTCAGCCTCAACCACCGGCCCGCCCTTCCGAGCGGCAAAACAAGCCCTTACTTATGTGGTAACTCAGACTTGCCGCCACCGGAAGGGTCAATCTAGGACGGGCTCCCACGCATGTACCGCTTTCACGGAGGAACGTGACCATGACGCGCACTTTCCTGCAGCCTTCTGACCTGGCCGGACTGCTCCGCGAGCACCGGCCGACGGCGCGGCTGGCCGGGCTTGAGCGGCTCACGGGGAGCAGCAAGAAGGGCGTCTACCGCGTCACCTTCGACGACTCAGCGACCGCTGTCGTCTATTCCTGGGGCGCCGCCGAGAACTACTGGCCGGCCGGACCAGGCGACGACGATGATCCGGTCGGCGACGCCTCAGGCCCCGGCCTGCTGGCGGCCGCCGCCGCGGCGCTATCGGCGGTCGGCGTGCGGACGCCCGCGATCTACGGCTGGGATACGAGCCGCTCGTCGATTGCGGCCGACCTGGCCCTGGTCGAGGATGTTCGCGGCGGCTCGCTCGAGGAGCTGATCGCCACCGACCAGTCCTCGGCCGGGCGGCCGATCCGGCAGCTTGGCGAGGCGCTGCGCGCGATGGGACAGCATCGCGGACCCCGGCATGGAAGGGTCGCGGAGGCCGGGCGCGACCCGGCCGAGCCGCAGCAGCCGGCGGAAGACGTGATCCTGCGCCGGGCGATGCGGCACCTGGACGCGGCGGCCGACCGGGTCGGTCGGCTCGCGCGCGCCCGCACGGCCATCGCCGAGATGCTGGCGGCCAGACGGGCGGCGATCATCCACTCGCGTGCGGAATACGGGCTCGTGCACGGCGAACTCGGGCCCGACCATGTCCTCCTGGACGGTGGCGGCCAACCGGTACTGATCGATATCGAAGGGCTGACGTTCTTCGACGTGGAGTGGGAGCACGCATTCTTGCGGCTGCGGTTCAAGCCTCCGCAGTACCGGCAACTGCTCCTGCCCGCGCCGGACGAGGCGCGGGTATCTTTCTACGTGCTAGCGCAGCGGATCTCGCTCATCGAGGGCCCGCTCCGGATCGCTGACACCGACTACCCCGACCGCCAGTGGATGCTGGATCTTGCCGACTATCAAGTCGGCCGCGTGCTGGCGGAGCTGTAGCGCCCCGGAGCCGAGCCCGTTCCCCTCGGTCTAGCGCACAACCTCGGTGCTGATGTCGGCGCCCAGCGTGGCCAGCCTGGACGCCATCGAAGCGTGACCGCGGTCGATGAGGTAGCCCGGCGAGACGACGGTCTCACCGTCGGCAGCCAGGCCGGCCAGGATGAGCGCGACGCCGCAGCGCAGCTCGTGCGCGATGACCTCGGTGCCGTGCAGCGGAGTCGGTCCGTGCACCAGCGCGGCGTTGCCGGCGACCTCGACCTTCGCGCCCATCTTGTTCAGCTCGCCGACGAGGTTGTAGCGCCCGTCGAAGATGGTCTCGCGGATGTAGCTCGTCCCGTCGGCGAGGCAACTGAGCGCCATGATCGGCGACTGCAGGTCGGTGGCGAAGCCAGGGTAGGTGTCGGTGATCACGTTGATCGGGCGGAGCTGGCGCTCCCGGCGCACCTGCACGATCGCACCGTGGGTCGCGAACTCCACTCCCATCTGCTCCAGCTTCCAGCGGGCCACGCCGAAGTGCTCGAGCGACGCGCCGACGAGGCTGATCTCGCCGCCGGTGATCGCGGCGGCCATCGCGAATGCGCCCGCGTCTATGCGGTCGGCCATCACCGTATGCTCGACCGCGGAGAGCTCCTCCACTCCCTCGACGGTGACGAAGCCGGTGCCGCCGCCGGTGATGCGTGCTCCCATCTTGGTCAGGAACGCGATGACATCAAGCACTTCAGGCTCGAGTGCGGTGTTGTCGATGATCGTCGTACCCGGCGCCAGCGCCGCGGCCATGATCAAGTTCTCGGTGCCGGTGTGCGACGGCGTGTCCAGGTACAGGTGGGCGCCACGGAGCCGGTCGGCCTTGATGTAGATGACCGTGTCACCTTGCTCGACGATGGCGCCGAGCCTGGCGAACCCGCGGTAGTGGAAGTCCAGCTGGCGATTGCCGAGGTTGCAGCCGCCGATGCCCTCGATCGTGGCCTCACCGAGCCGGTGCAGTAGCGCGGGCACGAACAACACCGTCGCGCGGAACCGCCTGGCTATCTCCGCGGGCAGCACCGAGCTGGTGAGATCGGATGCGTCGATCACCAGGGTCCGCTCGGCCTCGTGGAACTTGCAGACTGCGCCGACGGCCTGCGCCAGCTCGATGGCCCGGCGGACATCCTCGATCACCGGGACATTGCGAAGGACGGTGCGGCCCTTCGGCGCCATCAGCGAGGCGGCGATCATCTTCAGCGCGGCATTCTTGGCGCCCTGGACGAATACGGTCCCCTGCAGGGGATTGCCGCCGCGAACGAGATAGCGGGTCTCTGGGCCGCCGGTCATCTCGATGGGACTCCTGTCAGCTCGCTGCGCACTGTCTACGTGACCAACCCGGCGCAAAGCCGGAACTTCAGGCCAGGCCGACGGTGCCCCCACCGTCTCCCGTCCGACCCCGTCTCGTGACGTCAAGTATTCCACTGCTATCGAGCCCCCCAGACCATGACGACAGTGTTACGTAACGTACTTGAGTGTGTTCATAGCGTTATCAACCGGGGTTACCGCTGGTCGGACCAGCGGAGGCCGGTGATACGCTCGTACGCCGCTACGTACCTCTGACGAGTTCGTTCAACCACATGACTAGGTAGGGGTGGTGGTGGTTGCGTCCCGTTGCGGTCCCACCCGGACTCGGGCGAGGTCAGCCAGTCGCGCACGTACTGTTTGTCGAAGGATGGCTGCGGGCTGCCCGGTTGCCACGACTCGGCAGGCCAGAATCTGGATGAGTCAGGCGTCAGCACCTCGTCGGCCAGCCGCAGTGTTCCCTGTTGGTCAAATCCGAGTTCAATCTTCGTATCGGCGACGATGATGCCGCGCTCTCTGGCCACGCTCGCGCCGCGCCGGTAAACCTCCAGCGTGATTCGTTCGAGATCTGCGGCGGTCGGCTCGCCAACCAGCGCCGCGACCTGCGCCCTGGTCATGTTCTCGTCATGCCGGCCTTGTGGTGCCTTACTGTCTGGGTCAAATATTGGCTCGGGCAGTGCAGACCCGTCGGTAAGTCCCTCGGGCAGCGCCTGCCCGGCCACCTCGCCGTCACGGCGGTAGTCGGCGAGGCCGGTTCCGGTCAGGTAACCGCGGGCCACGCACTCGATCGGCACCATGGACAACTGCATGCAGGCCATGGCCCGTCCCTCGAACTGAGGCGGGATCGGCGCGCTGACCAGCTGGTTGGGCACGATGTCGGCGAGGCGGTCGAACCACCACTCAGTCAGCTTGGTGAGGATCCTGCCCTTGTCAGGTATTTCGGACGTCAGCACATAGTCGAACGCGGAGATCCGATCGGAGGCCACTAGCAGCAGGACTCCGTCCGCGGTTCGGTACAGGTCCCTGACCTTGCCCGTGTAAACGTGCTCCAGGTTTCCGCCGGCCCGCCGGCCCGCGGCTGCGGCCCCGCCGGTGGCGCCTGTCGGTCCGGTGGCGCCTGTCGGTCCGGTGGGCCCTGTGGGCCCTGTGGCCCCGCTGGTCACTACCGTCACACCAGCCGCTCAAGGCGGTCAAAGACCGCGCCCAGCCGGCGCACGTACCGCTCCGGAGCCATCACCTCATCCAGCTTCTCCTCGTCGAGCGGCTGGCCGCGGCCCGCAGCATGCTTGTGCAACGTCTCCCTGAACGGCTGCCTGGTCTGCCAGGTGTCCATCGCCGCCTGCTGTACCAGCGAGTACGCATCCTCCCTTGACATCCCGGTCGACACCAGCTCGAGCAGCACCGCCGACGTATAGATCAGGCCGTGACTGGCCTCGAGGTTCGCCAGCATGCGCGCTGCGTCGACCTCTAGCCCGGCCATCAGCTCGGTCGTCTGCTCCAGCATGAAGTCCGTCGCGATCGCGGCGTCCGGCAGCGCGATCCGCTCGGTGGATGAGTGCGAGATATCGCGCTCGTGCCACAGCGCGATACCTTCCATGACAGGAACGATCTGTGCCCGCACGATTCTCGCCAGTCCGCCGATGCGCTCCGCCTTCACGGGGTTCTTCTTGTGCGGCATGGCCGACGAGCCCTTCTGGCCCGCCCCGAAGGGTTCGGCAAGCTCGGCCACCTCGGTGCGCTGGCCGTGCCTGATCTCCAGCGCGATTGCCTCGCACACGCTGGCGATGATCGCCAGGACGCTGACCCACTCGGCGATGCCGTCGCGCAAGACGACCTGGGTGGCCACGTCGGCCGGGCGCACGCCCAGCTTGCCAAGCACCTCGGTCTCGATGGCGGGGTCGATGTTGGAGTACGTGCCGACCGGGCCGGATAGTTTCCCGACGGCCACCGACTGGCGGGCCCGGATGAGCCGGTCGCGGCACCGGTGGATGGCAAAGGCGAAGTCGGCGACGCGGTGCCCCCAGACGTCCGGCTCCGCGTGAATGCCGTGCGTGCGGCCGGCGCGCAGCGTGGTCCTGTGGGCCAGCGCATGTTCCCTCAGCACGTGCAGGAGGCGTTCGCAGCGAGCGGTCAGCAGGTCGGTGGATTCGGCCAGTTGCAGGGCCAGGCCCGTGTCCAGCAGATCCGAGGACGTCATGCCAAAGTGCACGTAGGCGGCGGCCTCGCGTGGAGTCGTGTTGTTGGCCCAGGCCGACAGGAAGGCGATCACGTCGTGGCCAGTCACCGCCTCAAGGGCGGCGACGGCCTCGGGCGTGGGCGGCGGCGCCGCCGCGACGGGGGCCACCACCTCCTCAGGAACGGTCCCGGCCCCGGCGTGGGCGGCCAGTACGAGCGTCTCTATCTGGCACCACAGCTCGTACTTGTGAGCTTCACTCCAGATGTGGCCCATCTCCGGCAGGGTGTAACGCTCGATCACCCTTCTATCCTGCCGCATCACCTCGCGACGGATCATCGGCGGCCTCACCAGCGGCAGGGACCGGCGCGGTGGCCCCGACGGCCACGTCCAGGCGGGCCTCGCTGTCGTTGCCAGCCGAGCCGCGCTCGGCGACCAGCGGCGCTATGAGGACGGCCGCGACGAGCAGCAGCTGGGCGTTAAGTCCGGCGAACGCACCGACGGCGGCAGTGGCCAGCGCGCTCACTGCCGCGGCAGCGCGGACCCCGGCCGGGCCAGTACGTAGCTGAACGCGGATGATCATGCCGCCGGCCAGGAACAGGGCGGCACCCGCCGCGAGGACCACCGCCTGACCGGCTGCGACCGCAGAGCCCGCGGCCGGCGCAGCCCGCCCGGCCGCTTGCACCACGGCGCGCAGCACGCCCGCGGCCATCGCGATCAGGCCGAGGAGCAGCGGGATGTTCCCGTAGAAGAACGCATTCAGCGCCAGCGCGGTCCGTCGTCGGCCGCTCGCCGCGGTTAGCACCCGCGCCGCGCGCTCATCGTCGCCCGAGCCGAAGGCAATCCACCACATGGCCGCGGCGACAACGAGGCCGAGGAGCGCGCTGGCGAGCACGTGCCAGGCCAACGGCCCTGAGCGGCTGGTCGGCCCGGCCGCGCCGATGCCGACGGCCGCCACCGACTCTCCGATAGCCACGATGAGCAGTGCGCTGTGCCGCTCGCAAAAGTGAGCGGGGCGCAGCTCGAACCGGCCGGCCGGATGCACGACCAGCGGTGACCCCAGCTGAACGGCCAGCGCGGCGATCCACAGCACGTACGCTGCCGGGCTCGCGCCGCCATCGGCGCCATGCAGCACGCCGGCCAGGGTGACGAGCAGGGCCGAGGCGATGTTGAACGGGGCGATACGCAGGATGTTGGCGTTGACCCGGTAATAGAGAACGGCATGGACCAGCACTACCAGCAGATAGCCGAGCCCGAGAATGACCCCGTAGTTGGCGAAGCCCCTCGGGATGGCCAGCCCGATCACGAGGAACCCGGCCATACCGACCAGCAGCAGCAATCGCTCGGCCGTACGCTCGGGCGGCCGCGAGTTAGTCAGCCAGGCATAAGCCCCATACATCCACCACACCAGCCCGAACACCAGCAGCACGCGGCCGACCGACCCCCAGGACAGGTGATCGGCCAGCAGCGCGGTGAGCTGAATCAGCGTGAACGCGAAGACCAGATCAAAGAAGATCTCCAGCGTGCTGACGCGCAGGTCCTGCTCGGGCCCGGTGGTGCTCACGGCCCGGCGGCGGTGCCGGCTGCCGGGCGCGCGGCGATGTCGTGCCGATACCAGCCGCCGCGCATCTTGATCAGGGAGGCGGCCTGATATGCGGCCGACCTGGCCTGCTCCAGCCCTGGTCCGGTGCCGACCACGTTGAGCACCCGGCCGCCTGCGGCGTTCAGCTTGCCCGCGCCGTCGGCAGCTGTGCCTGCCTGGAGGACGTAGGCACCGGGCACGCGCCCTGCCGCCGCAACGCCCTCTATGACGTCGCCGCTGACCGGCGCGTCGGGATAGCCTTCGGCGGCAACGACCACCGCCACCGCCGAACCCTCAGCCCAGTGCGGATCCGGCGCCGTGGCGAGGTCCCCGTCGGCAGCAGCCCTGAGCAGCCCGCCGACGGGGGTCGCGAGCCGGTCAAGCACGACTTGAGTCTCCGGGTCGCCGAACCGCGCGTTGAACTCCACCACGCGCAGACCCCGCGTTGTCAGGCACAACCCGGCGTACAAGAGCCCGGCAAAGGGCGTCCCGCGTCGACGCAACTCCGCCAGGGTCGGGGCGACCACGGTCGCGATCGTCTCTGCGGCCAGGTCGGCCGGGGCCCAAGGCAACGGGGCATACGACCCCATGCCGCCCGTGTTCGGGCCCTTGTCGCTGTCATGGGCGCGTTTGTAGTCCTGGGCCGGAAGCAGCGGCACGGCCGTGGTCCCATCGGCCAACGCGAACACCGAGACCTCAGGGCCATCGAGGAACTCCTCGACGACCACCATGCCGCACGCCTGCGCATGCCGGATCGCAACAGTACGGTCGGGGGTGACAACGACGCCCTTGCCCGCGGCCAGGCCGTCGGCTTTGACCACATACGGCGGTCCGAACTCATCCAGCGCCGCCTCGACCTCCGAGCCGCCCCGGCAGGTCCTGGCCCGCGCGGTGGGGACTCCGGCGACTCTCATGACGTCCTTGGCGAACGACTTTGAGCCCTCGATCATGGCCGCTTCCCGGCCGGGCCCGAAACAGCTGATTCCGGCTGCCCTGATGGCATCGGCGACGCCTGCCACCAGCGGTGCCTCGGGGCCAATCGCGACCAGGTCGGCAGCGATCTTCGTGGCCAGCGCGGTCACTGCCGCCGGATCGGTGGCCGTGACGGGGTGCAGCTCAGCGACCTCCGCGATGCCCGGATTGCCCGGTGCCGCGTGCAGGCCGGTCACGGCGGCATCCGCGGCCAGCGACCTGGCGAGAGCGTGCTCACGGCCGCCTGACCCGAGGACCAGTACTCGCACGGCCCAGAGCCTACCGGCCGGCTTGGCGGCGGCTTCGTCATGGCCGTGCAGCGCCGGGGCCGGCCTGGCGGCGCACGAGCGCTGCTCGGGGAGGCCGCGGGCCAGCAGGCGGCGTAGCCCCAGGACGCCGATGATCGCGCACAGTGCCGCAGTCGGCAGCTCAGCGACGATTGCCATCCCCACCGACGCGAGCTCGCTTCCACCCGGCGGCGCCGTGGCGCAGTCGAACCAGGCATCGGAAAGCAGCACTCCAGCCGTCGGCAGAGCCGTCAGGCAGCACCTGACGTCTCGGCGCAGCAGCAGGACCCCGGTGGCCAGCAGGCCGGCCGCCTCCATCACGTCCAGCCCAATCCACGCGGCCGGCCAGTGCCAGGCCTCCGTGCTCGCCGGGAGGCTAATGGCCAGGTAGACCATCCACGGCAGCAGTCCGATGCCTGCCGCGGCCATGCCCGCCGCCAGCCAGCGCCAGCCAGGAGCGATGGCCATCAGGAACCCGGAGGGCTGGCCCGCGGCGAACTGGCCGGCGGCAGGATGGCCGCCAGGGGTCCTGGCTCCGGCGGGGTGGCCGCCAGCGGTCTTGGCGCCAGCCACTCCGGCCGACGCCAGCACGG
>JASHOL010000413.1 GCA_030041135.1 Streptosporangiaceae bacterium
GGTAACCGCCGCGATCGCCGCAGGCGAGCGGGTGACCTGAGCGGCGAGCAACGGATAGGCCGCCAGCCGGACGCCGTCGCCGAAGTTGGCCACAAACCCCGACAGCCAGTAGCGGCCGAACGGAGCACGGAAGCCTTCAGCGAGCGCGACCACACCAGCATCATGGCGCCCTGACCTGCCCGCGTCTTCCCGCGGGCGCTGAACTGCGGCAGCCTGGGGTCGGCACCGGTACCGTGCGCTAGTGCACGAGGCGCATCACCAGGCGTGGCCTAGGCTCTCCGTCCATCGGCCCGAGCTGAACGAAGGAGGCGACGCCGTGGACTTCACCACGAGTCCGGACGACCTGCTGATCCGCACGGCAATCCGTGAGGTGTGCGCCTCGTTCCCCGACGAATACTGGGCCCGGCACGATGACTCTCACACGTTCCCGTGGGAGTTCTACGAGGCAATGGCCGCGGGCGGCTGGATCGGCATCGCCATTCCGGCCGAGTACGGCGGCGGTGGCCGCGGCATCACCGAAGCCTCCGTCATCCTGGAGGAAGTTGCCGCGTCCGGGGCGTGCATGAACGGCGCGAGCAGCGTTCACATGTCGATCTTCGGGATGCACCCCGTTGTGCTGCACGGCTCGGAGGAACTCAAGCAGCGCTACCTGCCTCGGGTCGCCGGCGGGGAGCTGCACGTCGCCTTCGGCGTCACCGAGCCCGACGCTGGCCTGGACACGACGGCGATAAAGACCCGCGCGGAGCCCGACGGCGACGGCTACCGGGTCACCGGACGCAAGGTCTGGACGTCCAAGGCCCTGGAGTCGGAGTGCGTTCTCCTGCTGACGCGCACCACCGCGGCGCGGGACTGCGTGCGGCGGACAGACGGGCTCACGCTGCTGATCGCGAGCCTTCGGGACCCGGCGGTCGGCATCCGCCCGATCCGCAAGCTCGGCCGCAACGCCGTCGCGTCCTGTGAGGTTACCTTCGACGGCCTGTACGTGGACGGCGCGGACCGCGTCGGCGAGGAGGGCCAGGGCTTTTATTACCTGCTTGATGGCCTCAACGCCGAGCGCGTGCTGGTGGCCGCCGAGGCGCTCGGTACCGGCCGGGCGGCGCTGCGGCGGGCCGTCAGGTACGCGAAGGAGCGGACCGTGTTCGGCCGTCCGATCGGGCAGAACCAGGGCGTCGCGTTCCCGCTCGCGACCGCGCACGCGCACCTGGCCGCCGCCGAACTGGCGGTCCGCGAGGCGTCCTGGCGGATCGACGCCGGCCTGCCGTGCGGCGAGCAGGCTAACCTGGCCAAGTTCCTCGCGGCTGAGGCCGGCTTCGAGGCGGCCGACGCTGCCCTGCAGGCTCACGGCGGATTCGGCTATGCCAGCGAGTACCACGTCGAGCGGTACTGGCGTGAGGCCCGGCTGATGCGCATCGCCCCGGTGCCGCAGGAGATGGTCCTCAACTACGTGGCCGAGCACGTGCTCGGCCTGCCGCGCTCCTACTAGGCCCGGCGGACGGCCGCACGAACGCGGACTTACCGTAGCGTGCCGCCAGGTCCCGCGTCCGTCAATGTAACCGCCAAGGCGCACGCAGCAGGCCGGGTTCTCGCACCCCCCTCCGAGATGTGCGAGTACCCGGCCGACTGCCATGCCGTGGGCCGCCGGGACGGCCGCCACACCGCCCCGGCCGGTACCGGTCAGCGTTGCTGACCAGGACTAGGAGTTTCCGGCGCGCGCCGCGCCAGAGCCACCGGTCAGATCGCCCGGTACAACTGATTAAACAACTGAGCGATGACCGGGCTGGCCTGAATCCGGCTTGTCCATCCCTGCGATGCTGCCTCCCAGCTGACCGGGTCGATGCCTTGCGAGGCTGCCACCTCGGCCAGCCTCGACCGGTCGTAGTTGTAGGGCACGATGCCCTTGGACACCGCGGCGAACTGGTCAAGCGCGACGCCCGCGATTGGCTCGAAATCGGGCTTGGTCCTAACGGCACCCGCCTCCTCCGCCGGTGCAGCCTCGACCGCGTCCTTCCCGTCCCTCCCGCAGCTGAGCGTTCTCATCCGGCCTGGTCCTGTCCCTCCGCTCCGTCGCATTCCGTCCGAAGCGCCGCACGGCACGTCGCGCACTACCATGCGCTAGCGCGTTGCTGACCGCAATATCACTGAAGTCTCTCTTTGGTACGCTTACCGTGTCGCAGTCCCGGCCACGCCGTCCCGCTGGCGAAACGCGGACAGCAACTTGCTCGCCAGGATGGAACCATGGGAGACGAGCCGCGCCGGACGCTCGCCGCTCGCCTTGAGGACCGGGACCGCTGCCGGTTCACCGGGCGCCGCGCCGAGATCACGTTCCTCGACCGCTGCCTTGACGCCGCCGACCCGCCAGCGAGCGTCGTGCACGTCTGCGGTCCCGGCGGGATCGGCAAGAGCACTCTGCTGCGCGAAGTCGGCCGCCGGGCCAGGGATCGCGGGAGAACCGTCGTTGCGCTCGATGGCCGCGAGCTTGGGCCGGGCAATAGCGTGCTTGACGACACGTTGCGCGCGGTCGCGGGCGATGACCGGCCAGTGGTCCTGCTGGATTCCTACGAGCAGATGACCGCGCTCGACCCGCACTTGCGGCACGAGCTGCTCCCAGCCCTGCCCGACGCCTCGCTCGTGGTCATCGCCGGCCGCGGCGCTCCAGATCCAGGCTGGTTCGCCGGGGGATGGGAGTCGGTCACCGCCCGCCTCGACCTCGCGGCCATGCCGCCCGAGGAGGCAAGTAACCTGCTCGCTGCGCACGGCGTCGCCGACGAGCGCGTCCCTGCCATCGTCGACTGGGCCGCCGGATCGCCGCTCGCGCTGGCGCTCGCCGCCGACGCCGCCAACGCCGATGCGGGCTGGAACGCAGCCCGGTCGCCCGACCGGCCCGACATTCTCAGGTCCCTGCTGCACCGGCTGGTCGAAACCGAGTTGCAGGACATCAGGCCCTCCGCGCTCAGCATTGCTGTCGTGGCCAGAGCGACCACCCCGGAGCTCTTGCGGGCCGTGCTGCCGGACGAGGACGCCGAGGACGCCTACCGCCAGCTGTCCGGCCTGACGGTCACCGAGCCGCTCGGCAACGGCATCATGCTGCATGAGCTCGTTCGCAAGGCACTGCTGGCCGACCTCCGGGCGCGCAACTCCGATCTCGAGCGCGACCTGCGCCGCAAGATCGCCGACTACCTCTACGAGCGGGCAATTGCCGGGGATCCGCTGCTCATCATCGACATGGCCCACCTGGTCGAGAACCCGCTGATTAAATGGGGCTTCAGCTGGGAAGGAAGCGTGAGGCTCCGGATCGACACGGTCCGGCCTGGCGATGCCGAACAGGCCCAGCGTGGCCGGACTCTCGGCGGCGACCCGGTCCTGTGGCCCGCGATACTGCGGTACTTCACCGAGGCCCCGGCCCGGGTGGCCATCGCCCGCGATGACCGGGACCAGATGTGCGGCTACATGGTGTGCATGAGCCTGGCCACCGCGCCCAATTTCGCCGAGACCGACCCGCTGATCGGGCCCTGGCTCGCGCACGCCCGCAAGAATGCCGAACTCGGCGACTCGGTGCTCTGGCAGTCGGCCGTGGACTTCAGCGGCGAGGGCAGGGTCCAGGCGATGCTCGGGATCGCCGGCGTGCTGCGATCCGGCGCGGTCAGTCCGCGTTTCGCCTACCTGCCCGTCGATACCAGGGTCCGCGGGGCGATCGACTTCGTGAAGGCCATCGGCGCGCATCACGTGCCAGAACTCGACGCGAGATTCGAAACCATGGAGCTGCTGTGCTACCGGCTCGACTACGGGCCTGGCGGCCTGTTCGCGCTTGTCCGCAGCCAGATCTACGCCGAGCTTGGCCTGCCTGCGCCCGCCAGCGCCGGGTCGCCCCGCCCGCCGGTCGTGGATCTGGAGACCGTGCGCGAGCTTCTGAAGAACTTCAGGGTGCCGCGCGAGCTCGCCCGCAGCCCGCTCGCCTCTGGCAGTTCCGTAGCGGAACGAGCCGAGTTCGTGCGGGATCTCGTCCGCAGCGCCGCGGCCGAGGCATTCGGCGACAGTGAGACCGAGAAACTCCTGCACAGCGTGCTGGTCGCGGGCTACCTCGAGCCGCTCCGCAGTCACGAGGAGGCAGCCTCAAGGCTGTGCATGAGCCGCGCAGCTTATTTCCGGCGGCTGCGCACCGCAGTCGAGCGGCTCGCCGAGCACATGGCCGCGGGCTCAGGCCAGCGGTAGCCGCCCGGGCCCTGGCTCTGGGCGGTCGCGGCGATCGCAACGGCGTGGGGCCCGTCAGTGCGAGTCGCGCGGCACCTGATGTCCGCGGCGGCCCCGCAGGAAGTCCAGGTCCGCACCGAACTCTGCCTGCATGACGTGCTGGTCGTACAGCCAGGCGTAACCCGACGGCGCGCGGCTCGCCGGCGGGTGCCAGGCCGCCAGCCGCCGGTCCAGTTCGGTATCGGGCACCTCGAGCGTCAGCGTCCGCCGCGGCACGTCGAGGGTTATGGCATCACCGGTCTGCACCAGGGCGAGCGGACCGCCGACGGCGGACTCGGGCGAGACGTGCAACACGACCGTGCCGTAAGCGGTGCCGCTCATCCGCCCGTCGCATATCCGCACCATGTCGGTGACGCCGAGGGCAAGAAGCCTGGCGGGCAGCGGCACGTTCGACACCTCCGGCATGCCAGGGTAACCGCGCGGTCCCGCGCCGCGGACGACCAGCACGTCGTCGGCAGTCACGCCGAGATCGGGCTTGTCGCAGACGGAGTGGTAGTCCTCGGGCGAGTCGAAAACGAGCGCGCGGCCACGGTGGGTCAGCAGGTCAGGAGAGGCCGCTGACTGCTTGATCACGGCGCCGCCCGGGCACAGGTTCCCGCGCAGCACTGCGGTCCCTGACCCTGGCGGCAGCAGCGGCTCGGCCATCGTCCTGATCACCTCGCGGTTCCAGCACTCGGCGTCAGCATTGACCTCGCCGATTCCCTTGCCAGTCACCGTGACCTGCTCGCTGACCAGCAGGCCGGCCTCTTCCAGCTGCCGCAGCACGACCGGGAGCCCGCCCGCATAGCAGAAGTCCTCCATCAGGAACCGCCCGGAGGGCATGAGGTCGACCACGGTCGGCACCGGGCGCGCCAGCTCGTCGAAATCGCCAAGGTCCAGCTGCACGCCGGCCCGGCCGGCGATCGCGAGCAGGTGAATGACGGCATTGGTCGAGCCGCCGATCGCCGCGTTCGCCCGGATCGCGTTCTCGAACGCGGCCCTGGTCAGGATGCGGCTCGGACGCAGATCCTCCTCGACCATGGCGACGATCCGCCGTCCGGCCTCCTGCGCGATCTCCATGCGGCGGGTGTCCACCGCAGGCCACGCCGCCGAGCCGGGGAGCTGCATACCCAGGGCTTCGGCCATGCACGCCATCGTCGAGGCCGTGCCCATCGTCATGCAGTGCCCGTTGGAGCGGGCCATGCAGCTCTCGGCGGCTAGGAACTCGTCCTGCGCCATTCGCCCGGCCTTGACCTCAGCCTCGAACCGCCAGACGTCCGTGCCCGACCCGACGTCGCGGCCCCGGAACTTTCCGTTCAGCATCGGGCCGCCGGTCACCATGACGGCCGGCAGGTCGACGCTGGCGGCCGCCATCAGCAGGCCCGGCGTGGTCTTGTCGCAGCCCGAGAGCAGCACGACCCCGTCGAGCGGGTTGGCCCGCATCAGCTCCTCCGCCTCCATCGCGAGCAGGTTGCGGTAGAACATCGCCGTCGGGCGCATCAGCGTCTCGCCCGTGCCCATGGCCGGGAACTCAAGCGGGAACCCGCCGGCCTGCCAGACGCCCCGCTTCACCGCGGCTGCGACCCGGTCCAGGTGGGCGTTGCAGGGCACCAGCTCCGACCATGTGCTGGCGATGCCGATCACTGGGCGGCCATCGAACACGTCGGGCCCGAATCCCTCACTGCGTAGCCACGAGCGATGGGCCATGCCAGCCCGTCCGGTCGCGCCGAACCAGTTCTGGCTCCGGCGGCCGCCTTGCGCTGCCGACTCGGTCACTTCGGGCCTCCTTCACGGTTGGGCGTATTTCGGCCAGCGCCGGCGCCGCACTGTCAGCGCAGCCGGGTGCCGCCGACGACCACCGCGGCGGGCTTCGCTAGCTGGTCCGGGTCGTCGCGGGGATCACGGGAGTAGGTCACGACGTCGGCACGGGAGGCGGCGCCGAGGTAGCGCCGGGGCCAGTCGCTCGCGGCGGCGAGCGCTTGCGCCGGGGTGAGCCCAAGCGAGGCCAGCAGCGCCACCTCGCCCGGCAGGGATCCCATGACGTCCGTGCCGGCCAGCACGGGCACGCCGAGCCGAACCGCCATGGGGAGCATGTACGCCAACCGGTCGCGGAGCTCCGCGACGGCCTCGCGCCGTTCCGGAGTCGGCTGGTCGCCGAGGTGGAGACTCGCCCCGAGGGTCGGCGTCCACGCGGTGCCGTGCTCGGCCATCGCCCGGATCGCGTCCTCGTCAAGTGACGTTCCGTGCTCGATCGAGTCGACTCCCGCAGCGACTAGCTGGCCCGCCAGGCCGGTCGTCGAGTGCGCCGCGACCCGGCCCCCGGCCCTGTGCACGGCATCGGTCAGCGCGGCGACGGCGTTGTAACCGTAGGTGGGTTGCGCGCCAGTCCCGGCGGTGAGGTCGGGGAAGTCGGCGATGAGCTTGACCCAGGTAGCCCCCCGGCCGATCTCCTGCAGCGCCGCGCTGACCAGCTCGGCCTCCGCGACCGGGGTGACAAGGAGATCAGGAAAGTATCGGCCGGCCGGGGCCAGGAAGCGGCCCGCAGCCTCCAGTGCGGGCATGCCAGGCTCTCGGTCGAGTTCGAGCGACAGGCCGGCGGGAGATCCGGTGTCGCGGACCAGCGTGACACCGATCAGGGCCCAGTCCAGCAGGTTCGAGCGGGCCGCTTCCTTCGTCAGTGCCCGCGGCCCCGACGGGCCGGCGCCAAGCGCCGGGTGCGCGTGCGCGTCGACCAGACCGGACAGGACGTAGCTGCCGGGCAGCGGGTCGGCATCCTGGACGGGGTCGTCGTGGGCCGCGCCGGTCGCGTCGATCCACCAGGACCGGGACGCCGAGCCGAACGGTAGCTCAATGCCGCGTACCGCCCAGGCCGTCATGAACCTGACGGTAGCAACCCATCGGGCGCAGTGCGACTGCCGAGCGGCCGGTCAGGTCACCGGGCCGAACGCTGCGCGCATCCGGTCCAGTCCGCAGACCACGCCGGTAGTCAGAGTGCCGATCTCGGCGACCTCGATCCGCACGACGTCGCCGTCGGCGAGGCTGAAAGGCGGTGGCGGCACCAGGCAAGTGCCGCTCGACAGCACCACCCCGTCGGGATGCACGTCGGCATGCATCAGGTAACCGACAAGTTCGTCGAATGTGCGCCGCAACAGCGCCGTGCTCGCGCTGCCCTGCCAGGCGGTCTCGCCGGCCCGGTCGATGGTCAGCGCGATGCCTAGCTTGTACGGGTCGGCGACCTCCCAGACCGGGCGGATGGCCGGGCCGAGCGCGCAGCCGCCGAAGTAGGTCTTGGCTTGCGGCAGGTAGAGCGGGTTCTCGCCCTCGATCGACCTGGACGACACGTCGTCGCACACGGTGTAGCCGACAATCTCGCCGTACCTGTTGATGACGAGAGCAACTTCGGGCTCGGGCACGCTCACGCTCGAGTCGTCCCTGACCGCCACGGTCTGACCGTCGCCTACTACGCGCCAGGCCGCCGACTTGAAGAAGAGCTCGGGCCGCCGCGCGTCGTAGACCTGCTCGTAGACATCCGCCGACCGTTCACTCTCGGTGACCCTGGCCTGCCGCGACGACTCGTAGGTGACCCCGGCCGCCCATACCTCGGTCCGGCCGTCAATCGGCGGAAGCAACGTGACCTCGTCCGCCGGGACACGTCCTGCTGTCTCGCGCTCGTCGATGAGCCGCCGGATCTCGGCCAGCCGCAGCGACCACAGCGGCGCGAGTGCGGAGACTCCCGGCAGTGCGAAAATCTGTCCGCTCGCGCGCACTCCGACGCGCGGGGCCACGGATCCGCTGACCCGGTATCGCACGATGTGCACAAGACTCATTTCCCCGTCGTGACGGTAGGCCTGTCTCCAGCCAGGATCGCAGCACCGCGCGGCCGCCGTCTGCTGACCCGTGCCGAGCCAGGGACCACGCTCCCGCACGCTTGCGGCGCCTCAGACGGCTCGCGCTAGCGCTCCTGCAGTATCTCAAGGAGATTTCCTGCCGGGTCTTTGAGCCAGGCGGCGGTGAACGGCCCGCTGCCGGTGGTGATGCCGCGCTCGTCCTGATCGATCCCGTCGTAATGTTCGAACCGGACGCCGCGCCTGGCCAGTTCGCCGACCGCGGCCCCGATGTCATCCACCCGGAACATGAGGATGGTATAGCTGGCCGGGGTGTGGTCCGGCTTGGCGTACACGCGGATGTCGTGGCCGCCCGCCAGGTGCAGGGTGAGCAGTCCGTGCTGCTCGGAAACCGGTATCCCGAGTGTCTGGCCATAGAACGTCCTGGCCCGGGCCAGGTCGTCGACCGCGAAGGCGCTGAATGCCTGGGTGGCTGCGAACATGGAGTGCTCCGTTTTCCTCGGCCTGGGTGTGGCGCGGGTATCAGCTGAGGGTGATGTTGGTCATGTCGATGGCGACCATCAGCGGATGCTCGGGGCTGAGCTGGTCGTAGGCCCGCCGCGTGGCGGGGAAGATGATGCCGCCGACGTCGCGGTAGCCGGCGGCATTGAGCTGCGAGGGCACCCCGCCCAGCAGGTCGATGCTGAAGTCATGGCGGCGCAGCAGCCCGTCCGGGCCGAAGCAGAA
>JASHOL010000414.1 GCA_030041135.1 Streptosporangiaceae bacterium
GGCCGGCCGCCACGACAGCGGCGGGGAGCCGGGCCGGGGCGAGGCGGCTAGCGCAGCTCCCTTACGCGATCGTGGTGATTGGCGTCATCGTCGGCCTGGGAGTCATGCGTGGCGGTGCGCAGGACGTGAAGGGCGGTACGTTGGTGATGGCGAGTGCGCTGCTTGCTGGGTCCCTGGCCAGACTGGTGCTGCCGGCAAGCAGGATCGGATTGCTCGGATCTCGGCGGCGGCTGCTCGACGCCGCGGCGCTGATCGTACTGGGCATTGGCTTGCTCCTAGCGGGGCTTATCGTCAAGATCCCAGGCTGACGTGCCGACCCGAACGTGCGGTCGGCGGCTTTATGGACAACCGGGCTTGTCAGTGCCCGGTCAGGACTCGCCAGGCAAAGGCGCCGGCGATGAAGGGAACCCAAGCGGCAATGACAAAGATTAAGGTGATAAATCCCGTCGTAGAGCTCGACGGCGACGAGATGACACGGATCATCTGGCACTTCATCAAGGATCAGCTGATCGTCCCCTACCTCGACATCGATATCGAGTACTACGACCTGTCGATCCAGAATCGCGATGCCACCGACGACCAGGTCACGGTCGATGCCGCGAACGCGATCAAGCGGCACGGCGTGGGCGTCAAGTGCGCCACGATCACTCCTGACGAGGCCAGGGTCACAGAGTTCGGGCTGAAGAAAATGTGGCGGTCGCCGAACGGCACGATCAGAAACATTCTGGGCGGCGTCATCTTCCGCGAGCCCATCGTTGTCGCCAGCATTCCGAGGTTCGTGCCCGGGTGGACTGAGCCGATCGTGATTGGGCGGCACGCCCACGGTGACCAGTACCGGGCGACGGATTTCGTCGTTTCCGGCCCGGGTGAAGTCCGGATTTCATTCCGGCCCGACTCGCCGGACGCCGAGCCGCTCGAGTTCGACGTGGCCAAATTCACCGGCGGCGGCGTGGCCATGGGGATGTACAACTTCGACGACTCGATCAGGGATTTTGCCCGCGCCAGTATGCGGTTCGCGCTTGACCGTAAGCTCCCGCTCTACCTGTCGACGAAGAACACGATCCTCAAGGCCTACGACGGCCGGTTCAAGGACATCTTCGCCGAGGTCTTCGAGGCCGAGTTCAAGGCCGAGTTCGAGACCGCCGGGATCTGGTACGAGCACCGGCTGATCGACGACATGGTTGCTCAGGTGATCAAGGGTAACGGCGGCATCGTCTGGGCCTGCAAGAACTACGACGGCGACGTGGAGTCCGACATCGTGGCCCAGGGCTTCGGTTCGCTCGGCCTGATGACGAGCGTGCTCATGACGCCTGACGGCAAGACTGTCGAGGCCGAGGCCGCGCACGGTACCGTCACTCGCCACTACCGGCAGCACCAGCAGGGCAAGGCAACGTCCACCAACCCCATCGCCTCGATCTTCGCCTGGACCAGAGGGTTGTCGCACCGCGGCAAGCTAGATGGCACGCCCGAGGTCACGCGGTTCGCCGAGACCCTGGAGCAGGTATGCGTCGAGACCGTCGAGAGCGGCAAGATGACCAAGGACCTGGCCCTGCTCGTCAGCGAGGACACGCCGTACCTGACCACCGAGGAGTTCCTGGCCGCGCTCGCGGATAACCTGCGTGCGGCCATGGGCGCGGCCTGACCCGAATCGACGCGACTGAGAAGCGTGAGAAGGAGATCAAGCGAATGTCCCGGACAGGGAAGATTACGGTCGTAGGGGCGGGCTTTTACGGCTCGACCACGGCTCAGCGGCTCGCCGAGTACGACATTTTCGACGAGGTGGTGCTGACCGACATCGTGGACGGCAAGCCGGAGGGCCTGGCGCTTGACATGAGCCAGTCGCGTCCGGTCGAGGGCTTCGAGACCAAGGTCAACGGCCAGACCACCGGGCCCGACGGCGAGGGCTACGAGGCGATCGCCGGCTCCGGCATCGTGATTATCACGGCGGGTCTGCCGCGCAAGCCAGGGATGAGCCGGATGGACCTGATCGGCGTTAACGCCAAGATCGTTCGGAATGTGACCGAGCAGGTCGTTAAGCACGCGCCCGAGGCGGTCCTCATCGTGGTCTCCAACCCGCTCGATGAGATGACCGCGCTGGCCGCGAAGGTCTCCGGCTTCCCGTCGCACCGCGTCATGGGCCAGGCCGGCATGCTCGACACGGCCAGGTTCACGAACTTCGTGGCCGAGCGGCTGGGCGTGCCGGTTCACTCGGTCAGGACGCTCACGCTGGGCTCGCACGGAGACACGATGGTGCCGGTACCGTCAGCCTGCACGGTGGACGGCAAGCCGCTGGCCGACCTGCTGTCGGCGGACGAAATCGAGCAGCTCGTCGAGCGCACGCGCAACGGCGGCGGCGAGATCGTCGCGCTGCTCAAGACCGGGTCTGCCTACTACGCACCATCGGCCGCCGCGGCCCGGATGGCACGGGCGGTGGCCGAGGACTCAGGCGCGGTCATGCCGGTCTGCACCTGGGTGGACGGCGAGTACGGCATCGCGGGCGTGTACCTCGGCGTTGAGGCCGAGATCGGCGCGACTGGCGTCAGGCGGGTCGTCGAGCGCGACCTGACCGACTCTGAGCTTGCCGGCCTGCGCGCCGCCGCCGAGGCGGTCAGGGCCAAGCAGGCAGACGTCGCGAGCCTGTAGCACTCGTGGGAGCGCTGGGCTTGCCGGGTGCTCTGCGGGCTTGGCTTAGGCAGCGTCGCGTTCCGTAGCCCTGCCCGTGCCAGGTACGGCGCGGGCTATCGGAGGCCACGCTTACGCCCGCTGCCGCCCGCGGCAAGCCCAGCGCCTGCAGTCGGCGACCGGCGGTGTGGGCGCCGACTCGCTCTGTCAGGCCTGGGCTAGGCGGCGGAGTGCTAGCTCGACGTAGAGAGCGGTGCCGTCGGGGAGGACCGCGTCGTCGAAGACGGCCTCGGCCGAGTGGTTGAAGGGCGCGGTCGCCGGATTGGCGTCCGGCGGGCACGCGCCCAGCATCACGAACGCGCCGGGCACCCGCTCAAGCACATAGGAGAAGTCCTCCGAGCCCGTCAGCGGGTTCGGAGCCGTGATGTGGGAACCGTCGCCAAGGACTTCGCGGATCGTGGCCGCAGCGAAGTCCACCTCGCTCGGGTCGTTCACGGTCACCGGATAACCGTCGCGGAACTCGGCGGTTGCAGTGAGGCCGTGGGCGGCCGCGATATCACGGGCCAGCTTGGGGGCCGCGTCCTGAACAGCCGTCCTGGCCTCGCGAGAGAACGTCCTGACGGTGGCGACAAAGTGGGCTGCGTCACCGATGACGTTGTCGGTGGTGCCCGCGTGGAACGTGCCGACCGTGATCACGACCGGGTCGAAAACGTCGAACCTCCTGGTCACCATCGTCTGCAGCGCCAGCACGATTTCGCACGCGGCCGGGATCGGGTCGGCGGCCCGGTGCGGCTGTGACCCGTGGCCGCCGCGACCGTGCACGGTGACGTGCAGGGTGTCGGCAGCGGCCATCATCGTGCCGGGTCGGCTTGCGCACAGGCCGAACGGCAGCAGGCCCGAGGCGACGTGCAGCGCGTACGCAGCGACCGGTCGCTCGCCCGCCGCGTCGAGCACGCCCTCCTCAACCATGATCCGGCCGCCGCCCGGGCCCTCCTCGCCCGGCTGGAACATGAAGATGATGTTCCCGGCCACGTCGGTCCGGCGGGCGGAGAGCAGCCGGGCCGCGCCCGCCAGCATCGCGGTGTGCAGGTCGTGGCCGCAAGCGTGCATGGCGCCATCGATCCGCGACGCGTAGTCCAGGCCGGTCCGCTCGGTCACCGGCAGCGCGTCCATGTCGCCGCGCAGCAGCACGGTCTTGCCCGGCTTGCCGCCCCGCAGCACGGCGGTCACGGATGTCAGCTGCGTGCCGGTGCTGATCTCGAGCGGCAGCCCGGCCAGCGCGTCGAGCACCTTGCGCTGAGTGCCCGGCAGGTCGAGGCCGATCTCGGGCTCGGCGTGGATAGCTCTGCGGAGCTCAGCCAGCTCAGTCGCCATCGCGACGGCCTCGTCGTGTACACCTGCCACGTGCCCACCTGTCCTTCCACGCAATAAACGGCTACAAGCGATCATTGTCCTATAGATAGAAAAATCCCCTTGAGAGCGGCAGCCAACCAGGGCCGTCCGGACAGGCTAGGCGAGTACGGTCCGCCGCGGCGGGCAGACTGCATAGACTGTTGCAAATTACCGCGCGGCCGAGTTCCGGCTGCTGCCAGAGGCGGGGGACGGCAGCTTCGCGCACATTACATCGACGAGGGTCGGGGATCCGGACGTGAATGGCGTCGGCTGGGATATCCTCCTCGTCCTCGCCGTGATCTTGATCGGCGGGTTCTTCGCCGCCGCCGAGATGGCGCTGGTCTCCCTA
>JASHOL010000415.1 GCA_030041135.1 Streptosporangiaceae bacterium
GCGCGCGGGCGAGTGGCTCCGCGCCGGGGCGGGCGAGCCCGCCGCCGGGTGGGGCGTGGCGGCGTGCGCCGCCGGAGCGCTCCCGGTTACCAGCGGCAGCAGCATGAGCCCGACGAAGATCGACGCCGACCCGGCGAGCGCGCACGCCCGCCGGCCAGCCGATACCCGGGAGTCGCCGGTTCGCATCTATTTCCTCATCGCGGATGGTGGTGCTGGTGGACGGGTCACGGCTGCTCCGCCTCCCGCCTGAGCCGGCGCTGCTGTCGCTTGGTGAGTTCGCCTGGCCTCTTGCCGCCCAGGAAGCGAGCGATCGCGAACAGCACCACCACGACGAGCATCAGCGCGAACCCGGCCCCGAACGCCCTCTCGACAAATTCTGGATACTCCCCATCAACAAAGACGTTATTAAAGATAAGCGTCGGCAGCGTCGCCTGCCAGCCGTGGAAGACGTTCGCGTTCATCGTGTCCGAGAATCCGGCGACAAGCAGCACCGGTGCCGTCTCGCCGATGCCGCGTGCCATCGCGAGCACGACAGCCGTGGCCAGCCCGGACCTGGCCGTCGGCAGGATCACCTTCCACACGGTGCGCCAGTGGCTGGCGCCGAGCGCGAAGGAGGCTTCGCGCAGCGTCCCTGGTACCACCCTGAGTACGACCTCGCCCGCCCTGGTCACCGTGGGCAGCATGACGATGGAGATGGCGATCCCCGCGGCCAGGCCGCACTTGCCAAGCCCGAAGCTGAGCACCACGAGCGCGTACACGAGCAGCCCGGCGATGATGGACGGCAGCGCGGTCATGGCGTTCACGATCGTGCGCACGGGCCTGGCCAGCGCACCGCCTACCTCGGCCAGGAACACCGCGGCGGTGATGCCAAGCGGCACGGACAGCAGCGTGGCGATGGCAAGCTGCTCGAGCGAGCCGACGGCGGCGTGCACTATCCCGCCGGAGCTCAGCGGCTGCAGAGCCGCCGTGTCGACCATCGTCTTGGTCCAGAAGTTCGGGTGCACGATCGCCGGGAGACTCTTGACGAAGCTGTAGCCAATCTGGTCGACGACCACGGCGGTGGCGAAGATGCCGCCGGTGCTGACCAGTACCGCCACGCCCTTGTCCCGCACGACGAGCCGGTTCCACCGCATCGAGGCCGCTGCAACGTAGAAGAGAGCGAAGAGCACGTACCAGCAGACCCAGAAGCCCAGCGCGCCGCTCAGGGGCAGCAGTCGCTCGAACACGAGCCAGTCCAGGCCGAGCGCGCCCACGGCCGCGCCCACGAGCGTGACCACGTCCTCGGGCGTGACCGTCCTGATGCGCAGCGGCTCGTCGGCGCTGGCCGGGCCGGGCTGCCGATCGGCGCTGGCCGGGCCAGGCTGCCGATCGGCGCTGGCCGGGCCAGGCTGCCGCGGACTGGTACCGACGGTGGTCATCGAATGCTCCTGTTCGCCAGCCGGTCGTGACCGTCAGTCCGCCGTTGCGGCGCCCGACCGCGATCTGCTGATGATGATCGCGGCCAGCGAGTTCACCACTATCGTGATCGCGAAAAGCACCAGGCCGGCCGCCATCAGCGCGGACAGCTGGTTGGAACTAGCTGAGTTCCACTCGCCGGCGATCAGCGCCGCGATCGAATTGCCGCCCTGCTGCGCGATGTGCCAGTTGACCTTGAAGATGGCGCTGACGATCAGCAGTACCGCGATCGTCTCGCCCAGCGCCCGGCCGATGCCGAGCATGCAGGCGCCGACCGCGCCGCCCCGGCCAAACGGGATGACGACCGCCCTGACCATCCCCCAGCGCGTCGAGCCGAGGGCGTAGGCGCCCTCCCGCTCTCCCTGCGGTGCCTGGGAGAAGACCTCGCGCGATAGCGAGGTGATGATCGGGATAATCATCAGCGAGACGACCAGGCCGGCCAGGAGTGGCGAACCGACAAACGTCGACGGCGTGTACTCGACCGTCACCTTGAGCGGCGGGAACCACGACAGGTGGGCGGCCAGCCAGCTCATCACCCCGATGGCCCGTGGCATCAGCCAGAACCGCCCCCAGATGCCGTAGATGATGCTGGGAATGGCCGCCATGAGGTCGATGACGGCGATCAGCACGCGGCGCAGTCGCACCGGCGCGTACTCGGAGATGAAGATGGCCGTTGCCAGCGCGAGCGGGATGCCGACGACGCTGGCGATCGCGCCGATGATGAGCGTGTCAGGTAGCACCCCGCCGATGCCGAACTCGTTGTCGACGAAGATCCAGTTCTGCTTGGTGAAGAAGCTGAACCCGTCGGCCCCGAACGCCCAGCTGCTCCGGATGATCAGGAAGACCAGGATGAGGGCCGTGATCGCGAAACTCGACAGCCCGGCCAGGCGCAGGATCGTCCTGAACACCATGTCACCACGTGACGGGCGCGACACGATCGTGCGCGGAACGTCATCGTCGGCTGGCGCCGGGCGGGCAGAAGTCAGCGCGACGGCCATGACAATGCCCCTCCGGTGCCCGGCAGCAAGGCTCCACGACGCAGCCAATTACGCCGCAGGCCCAAACAGGCTCTTCTACTCAGATTTCTAAACGTCTAGCAGAAAGTGAACAGATGGCAAACAGGTGATATCGCTACGGGTTGTCGTGAATGGTTTTCTGCGTCAGACCGACTGCAGCACCTGGAATGCCTCGGCCAGCCTGCCGTCGGGCAGCCCGCCCTCAACCGCGGAACGGCCGAGCCGACTGCGAAGCATCTCCTCCAGGCCGTCCATGTCCCTCACCTGGCTCACGTGCGACCGCAGCGCGGCGAGCTTGCGGGCGAAGGTATCGGTGACATCGACGTAGTGCGTCGGCGCCGGGCCCCCGGCGATCCAGACCTCGCGCACCGTCCACGGCTCGAGTTTCTCCTCGGCGAGCAGTTCTGGGAACGCGAACGGGTTCCTTGAGTCAGGGTAGATCGCGTCGAGCGACGCCGAGCCAACCGCGCGGTGGTCCGGGTGCCCGATTCCAAGCCGGAGATAGTTGCGCTCTGGCGACTGGCACAGCACCCGGTCTGGGCGCAGCAACCGGATGACCCTGGCCAGGTCCTTGCGCAATCCGAGCGTCGGCTCGACGCGGCCGTCGGGATAGCCGAGGAAGTGAAGGTCAAATACGCCTACTTGCTTCGCCGCGGCAGTCTGCTCGGCCTGGCGCAGCGTGGCCATCTCGTCCCTCGGCACCGACCGGTCGCTGCCGCCGGCGTCGCCGTTCGTGACGATGCAGTAGCTGACATCGATGCCCGCGTCCGTCCACCGCGCCACGGTCCCGGCCGCGCCGAAGTCCACGTCATCGGGGTGCGCGGTGATTACCAGAATCCTGGCTATCTCAGCGTCATTGAGCACGACTCGATCCTATGGCGGCAGGCCGGAGCGGGGACGCTGGGTCTGCCGGGTGCGGAAGCAGGCCGGAGCGGGGACGCTCGGTCTGCCGGGTGCGGTAGCAGGCCGCCGCCAGGCGCCGGCTCAGCCGAGTGCAGCAGCGGGGCAACCCCGCCAGCATGCGGCCGATCCGGCCTCGCGGCGCGCTAACGGCGCGCTCGCAGCGCGCTCGCGGCGCGCTCGTGGCGCGTGATGTGGCAGTGGCGATCGGGGCAGACGGGACGTCTACGCCCTGGTCAGCGCGTCGGCGCGTTAGCGGCGACCGTCAGCGGGTACCCGGAAAGCGCCAGGCACTCAGCTAGTGTGGGGTACGTGATGACTTTCTCGGCAGATCGGTCATATGCGGAATCACTAGATTCAGCCGACGAGCTGTCCGGGTTCCGCGACCGCTTCGTCCACGCCGATCGCGACCTGATCTACCTGGACGGGAATTCACTCGGTCCGCTGCCGGTGCGGACCCAGGCGCGGATCGCCGAGGTGGTCGACCAGGACTGGGGCGTCGGCCTGGTCAGGTCGTGGAACTCCTGGATCGAGATGCCCCGCGAGGCCGGCGACATGGTCGGCACGCACCTGATCGGCGCGGCACCTGGTCAGGTCATCGTGTGCGACTCGGTCACCGTCAACCTGTACAAACTGGCCAGCGCCGCCCTGGCCTACCAGGACGGCCGCGACGTCATCATCACCGATGACGACAACTTCCCGACAGACCGGTACGTGCTTGAGGGCGTCGCCGAGCAGCACGGCGGCGAACTGCGGCTTATCCACACCGACATGGACGACGGCATCAGCGAGCGGGCCCTCGAGGCCGTGCTAGACGACCGCACCGCGCTGGTCAGCCTGTCCCACGTGGCCTACCGCAGTGGGGCGCTCGCGGACATGCAACGGCTCACGCGGCTCGCCCACGAGGCGGGCGCGATCGCGCTGTGGGACCTGTGCCACTCGGTCGGCGCCGTTCCGGTCGAACTGGATGCCTGCGACGCCGACCTGGCCGTCGGCTGTACCTACAAGTACGTCAACGCCGGACCAGGCGCGCCGGCCTTCCTGTACGTGGCCGAGCGCTTGCAGGACCGCCTGCGGCAGCCGATCTGGGGATGGTTCGGGCAGCGTGACCAGTTCGCGATGGGGCCGCGCTACGACCCCGCGCCCGGCATCGACGCGTTCGCTACCGGCACGCCGCAGATCATCGGCACGGTCGCGGTGGAGGAGGGCACCCGGCTGCTCGGCGAGGCCGGCATCGACCGGCTGCGGGCCAAGGGCGTGGCGCTCACGGCATACGTGATCCAGCTCGCGGACGAGTGGCTCGGCGACCTTGGGTTCGCTGTCGCCTCGCCCAGGGAGAGCGAGCGCCGGGGATCCCACGTCAGCCTCCGGCACCCCGACGCTTGGCAGATCAGCCAGGCCCTCATCCGCGAGAGCGTCATCGGCGACTACCGGACGCCCGACCGCGTGCGCCTGGGCCCGTCGCCGATCAGTACGAGGTTCACCGACGTCTGGGAAGCGATGGACACGCTGCGGCAGATCGCCGCCGACAAGTCCTACACCGATATCCCGGCCGGTCAGTACAGGGTGACCTGACTACTCCCTGGCCAGCTCCGCGCGTGCGGTCGCGGCGACCTCGTCCGCATCCGCCCGGCCGCCGACGCTGAACGTGATCCGCTCGATCCTTCCTCCGAAGGGGAACGGGGGGTCGTAATCGCCGGTCACCGCCGACAGCGCATCTCGTCCGATGTCAACGCCCGCAGCGCCGGGCATCCTGACCACGTAAGGGATCTCGACCGACCCCAGGTCACTTCCGTCGGCGCCCACGACCAGCCGGGCGCCCTCCTCGTTCCGGTCAAAGCGGGCAGTAATCGCATGCCAGCCTGGCGACAGGACAAGCGGCCCCGATGCCCGGAAATGAGTGCCGAGCGCGTTGTAGTCGAAATGCAGCTGGCCGTCGGCCAGGAAGAAGCTGTGGCCACCGCTGCGGCCGCCGCGCGCATACAGCACGCCGCTGGCCGGCCCGGTGACCTCGACGACGGCGGTGATGCGCCAGGGCCGGGCGGCCAGCGGCGGGCACGCGTCGGCCGGGATGTGCGTGACCGGGGGGTAGTAGACATACTCCGCCCTCGCGTGCACGGTGCCGGGCTGCGGTGCGGCCCCGAATAGTTCGATGGTGCGGTCGTCCAGGGGAAGGACGCCGTGCTCGCCCGCCTGCTGCCACCAGGTGTCGATGAGCTCGCGCAGCTTGTCCGGGTGGTCGGCGGACCGGTCATGGCACTCGGAGAAGTCAGTCTCCAGGTGGTAGAGCGCCCACTCGTCATCGTCGAAGGGCTGGCCCTTTCTGTGATAAGTGGTGATCTTCCAGCCACCGGCCCACAAACCACGGTGGCCCATCTGCTCGAAGTACTGCACAGGCCGAGCGGCCGGCGCGGCGGGGTCGGCAAACGTGGCCGTCAGCGGCCTGCCGTGGATAGGCAGCTGGGGCACCCCGGCCACGTGGTCGGGCGCGGGCGCGCCGGTCACGGCCAGGACGGTCGGCGCGATGTCGACGACGTGGCAGAACTGGCGGCGGAAGGCTCCGCGGTCGGTTATCCCGGCAGGCCAGTGGACGATGAGCGGGTCGCGCACGCCACCGCCGTAGGTGTTCTGCTTGTACCAGCGCAGCGGCACGTTGCCGGCCTGCGCCCAGCCCCACGGGTAGTTCGAGTGGGAACGCGGGCCGCCGATGTCATCGAGCCGGCGCGCGGCAATCTCGTCGATGTCCTCGGCCATGGCGTTGAAAAAGCTGAACTCGTCTAGCACGCCGTACGGCCCGCCCTCTTGGGATGCCCCGTTGTCTGACAGCACGAGCAGCAGCGTGTCGTGCAGCAGCCCTCGATCATGCAGGAATGCCGTGAGCCTGCCGATCTGGGCGTCGGTGTGCTCGAGCATGGCGGCGAACGCTTCCTGCAGGCGCGCGGAGAACGCCTGCTGGTTCGGCGTCAGGTCGTCCCATGCGGGCACGCCGGGGTTCCTCGGGGCCAGCGTCGTCCCGGCGGGGATGACGCCGAGTTCAAGCTGCCGCTCGTACCACCGCCGCCTCACGACGTCGTAGCCGTCGTCGAACCGGCCGCGCCAGCGCATCCGGTACTCAAGCGGTGACTGGTGCGGCGCGTGGGTGGCGCCGAACGCGAGGTAAAGGAAGAACGGCCGGTCGGGCCTGATCGACTGCAGGTCACTGATCCAGCCAGTTGCCTGGTCGACGATGTCTTGCGACAGGTGATAGCCCTGTTCCGGCCCTCGGGGCGGTTCGATGAACCCGTTGTCGCTGGTCAGCTCCGGGTAAAACTGGTCGGTCTCGCCCTGAAGGAAGCCGTAGAAGCGATCGAAGCCGCGCTGCAGCGGCCAGTTATGGTGCGGCCCGGCCGCGCTGCACTCGTGCATGGGGGCCAGGTGCCACTTGCCTGCCGCGTACGTTGCGTAGCCGTATTCGCGCAGGAGGGCCGCGATCGTGGCGGCGCGGGGCGAGATGCCGCCGCGCATGTTAGGGAACCCGGTATTCCAGTTCGAGACGCCGCGCATTCCTATGGCGTGCGGGTTGCGCCCGGTCAGCAGCGCCGCCCTGGAAGGCGAGCAGAGCGCGGTGGTATGGAAGCTGGTGTATCGCAGGCCGGCGGCGGCGAGCGCATCGACGTGCGGCGTCGCCAGGTCCGATCCGTAGCAGCCGAGGTGCGCGAAGCCGGTGTCGTCCAGCACGACCATCACGACGTTGGGCCCGCCGAGTCCGGCGGGCGGTTCCGGCCACGAGGGAATGGAGTCGCGGTAGGTGCGCCCGACGTGACCGCCGAATTCCGGCTCGCTCGGAGCTGCGACCACAGCCCGACCCCTTCCTCTATCGCCAGGACCGGTCCGGCGCTGGCGGTCTGTTGCCCGGCCCCGGTTGCCCGGCCCGGCGCAATCCGCCCGCCGGCGCTGACTGGCCGCCGGCGCTGGCTGGCCGCCGGCTGTGACTGCCCGCCGGCTGTGACTGCCCGCCGGCTGTAACTGCCCGTCGGCTGTAACTGCCGGCTGTGACTGGCCGCCGGCTGTGGATTCGGCGCAGGCCACCCTGGCCCGGTGCCCCTGCCATCCGGGGCTGCTTCCGGTGCACCCCTCCGGCACCGGAAGCAGCCCCACGCCGCCGTCGGGCGGCGGCTCAGGCATCTTGTGTCAGGCGTAGCGACACAAGTATTTGACACCCATACTGCCAGATGTTTAGCCTTTTGTAAGTGCCCAGATACGGATTGATTGACAGAGATTACGGCTTACGACTGCGCTCCGTGGCCTACGACGGCGACGGGCGCATCTACATGCTCAACCTGACGAAGTTCGTTCCTGGCAGTGACCCGCTGCCTGGCGCAGATCGCCTCGGCAGCGGCCGCAGCCACGATGCGGACGAGTACGCTCCCATCCCGCTGCTGACGGCGGTCGGCGCCACCCTCCGGCTGGTGTCCGACGTGGTGGCGAGCTCTGGCGACTGGGATCAAGCCACAGTCGTTGACTACCCGACCAGGCGGTCGTTCCTCGAACTGGCCGAGCGACGAGACTTCAGGGAATGGCATATGCACAAGCAGGCGGCAGTGGAGCTCACGACCGTGGTCGGGATGCTCCCCGCCCAAGATCTGCCGGCCGACGCGGCCGGCGGCCGGATACTGCTGGAACTCTGGGACGGGCCGACTCCGCCACCCCTCGCGGCCGGGCCGGTCACCTTTTTTGACGTGGAAGGCACGGTCATCGGCGACGGGCGGAAGTGGACTGCGGCCCGCTACACCGCCATCGAGACCGGCACACCGCTTCCGCTGCAGCGGCCTCGCGCCGAGTACCAGGCTCTGCTGCTCGAGCCGAGGATCGTCCGGTGGCGATGACACCTGATGCGGCGCGCGCCGACGGCCGGAGGCTGCGCCGTGAGCAGAACCGGGCCGCCGTCATCGAGGCTCTCCTCGCGCTGTTCCGCGACGGCATCTATCAGCCAGGCACGGAAGAGATCGCGGCCAAGGCCGGCCTGTCGGCCCGCTCTCTGTTCCGCTACTTCGATGACGTAGACGACCTCCACCGGGCCGCCGCGGACCGGGCGGTGCAACTGGCATTGCCGCTGGTCCGCCTGGGCACCGGGCCAGCCGAGCCGACGGCCGACAAGATCCGATCCGTCGTCAGCTCGCGAGCGCAGCTGTTCGAGGAGACGGGCCCGGCCGCGCGGGCGCTGCGCGCCGCCTCGACTCGGCGTCAGATGCTGCGCGGGCTACTCGAGCGCAACCGGTCCTACCTTCGCCGGCAGATCAGCGAAGTATTCGCACCCGAACTCGCCGAGGTCGGACCGGCCGTCCAGCCGGCCCTGCACGTGCTGTGCTCGTTCGAGTCCTACGAGCTGCTGCGCCACGCACAGGGCCTGTCGCGCGAGGAAGCCGAGGCGGCGATGAGAGCCGGGATCGGAGTGCTGCTTGGCGACGGTTGCGCCGCGCCGACAGTCGCCCCGAGCGGACAGGCATTATGACCGGGCCGATCGGCGCGGTTGACTTCCACTTCGACATCATGTGCCCGTGGGCCTATCAGGCATCGATCTGGATGAGGGAAGCGAGAGATCGGCTCGGCCTCGACGTGGGCTGGCGGTTTTTCAGCCTGGAAGAGATAAACCGCCCAGAAGGCAAGAAGCACCCGTGGGAGCGCCAGTGGTCCTACGGCTGGTCGATGATGCGCATCGGCGCGCTCCTGCGGCGGATGGACCCCGTCCTCGTCGACCGCTGGTACTCCGCCGCCGGAGCCGCACTGCACGTCGACGGGCACAAGCCGCACCGGCGCGAGGTAGCCGAGGAGCTGATCGCCCGGCTCGGCCTGGACCCGGCGCTCGTGGCGCAGGCCATCGATGACCCGAGTACGCACGACGACGTCAGGCACGACCACGAGCGCGTAACCGGCCTGGGTGGCTGGGGCGTGCCGACCCTCGTTTTCGCCGGCGATCGCGCGCTCTTCGGGCCGGTGCTGATCGATCCGCCGCGCGGCGATGACGCGGTGCGGCTCTGGCGGCTGCTGACCGAATGGCTGGAGTTCCCGGCCCTGTATGAGGTGCAGCGACCCAAACGGGGCCACGACCTCGATCGGATCGCTGCGACGTTCCAGCCGTATCTTGAGGCCAGGGACTGGATCACGATACAGAGGGAGACGCCGTGACCGACCTCGCCACGACCCGCGCGTGCCTTGACCAGTCGTACGACGCGATCGACGCGCTGTCCGCCCGGATGGACGAGGCTCAGTGGCGGGTGCAGTCGCTCTGCCCAGAGTGGACGGCCCGCGACGTGGTCAACCACCTGGCCCTGATGGAGCGGGCAATGACCGGCTGGGTGCCGTCCTCCACGGAGGAGTTGCCCCACTTCGAGCGCGTTCTCTCCGGCGACTACCAGGTCGCGGCGCTCAGCAACAAGGAGTTCGCCGGCCTAACGAAGGAGATCTTCGCGGCGCGGCGGGGTGACCTGGCCCGGCTAACGGCGGCCGACCTCGACCGGCCTTCCTGGACCCCCGTCGGCGTGAAGACGTTCGGGCGCTTCCTGGAGATCCGGATCTTTGACTTCTGGGTGCACGAGCGCGACGTCTCGACGCCGCTCGGCTGGCCGAGCGACGACGCCGGCCCGCGGGCAGAGATAGCCCTGGCCGAGGTCGTAGGCTCGCTTGGCTACATCGTCGGCAAGCGAATCGGCCTGCCCGACGGCACCAGCATCGTCTTCCACTTGACCGGCCCGCTCACCCGCGACCTGGCCGTGGTCGTGGAAGGACGCGCCAAGGTTGTCGACCACGTCGACCAGCCAGACGTGGAACTCACGACCGACTTCCTGACCTTCATGCAGCTGGCCTGCGGCCGCATAGATCCCCAGGAGCAGATCGACGCCGGGAAAGTAACGTGGTCGGGAGACGATGACCTTGGCGACCGGGCCGCCCGTAACCTCCGCTTCACCATGTGACACCTCTGCCCCGGCAGCCCCAGGTTGCCGAGAAGTCACCTGCGCCACGCTCCACGAGCCGGACAAATCACCCAGGTGCCGGTGGCTGTGCGACTTTGGTGTCGCTGGAACGACAGTAAATTCGCACACCCACTCGAAGTCCGCCTGAGCTATACCGTCCTACTCCCACTCGAAGTCCGCCTGAGCTATACCGTCCTACTCCCACTCGATCGTGGCCGGAGGCTTGGTGGTGATATCAAGGACTACCCGGTTGATCTCGGGCACCTCGTTGGTGATCCTGGTCGAGATCGCGGCCAGGACGGCCTCGGGGATCCTGGCCCAGTCGGCGGTCATGGCGTCCTCGCTGGTGACCGGGCGGAGCACGACGGGATAGCCGTACGTGCGGCCGTCGCCCTGCACGCCAACCGACCGCACGTCGGCCAGCAGCACCACCGGGCACTGCCAGATAGAGCGGTCCATGCCGGCCGCGGACAGTTCGGCGCGGACGATGACGTCGGCCGCTGACAGGATCCGGAGCCGCTCGGGCGTGACCGCGCCGATGATCCTGATCGCGAGCCCAGGGCCTGGGAACGGCTGCCGCCAGACGATCTGCTCCGGCAGCCCGAGTTCGGCGCCAACCTGGCGCACCTCGTCCTTGAACAGCTCACGCAGCGGCTCCACCAGCTCAAACGCCAGGTCCTCCGGCAGCCCGCCCACGTTGTGGTGCGACTTGATGTTAGCCGTGCCGGTGCCGCCTCCCGACTCGACGACGTCCGGATAGAGCGTGCCCTGCACCAGGTATCCGGCCGCCTCGTGATGCTCACCCGCGATCTCGGCGGCCGCCTGCTCAAACGCCCGGATGAACTCCCGGCCGACGATCTTCCGCTTGGCCTCGGGGTCAGTGACGTCAGCCAGCGCACTGATGAACTCGTCAGCGGCGTCGACGACCCTGAGTTCGACCCCGGTGGCGGCGACGAAGTCCTTCTCGACCTGTTCGGCCTCCCCGACCCGCAATAGGCCGTGGTCGACGAAAACGCAGGTAAGCCGGGACCCGATGGCTCGCTGCACCAGCGCCGCGGCTACGGCCGAGTCGACGCCCCCGGACAGCCCGCAGATCGCACGCCCGACGCCGACCTGCACACGGATGCGCTCGACCTGCTCATCGATCACCCCGCGCATCGTCCAGTCGGTCCGGCAGCCGGCCGCCTTCAGGAAGCGGCGGATCATGATCAAGCCCTGATCGGTGTGCATGACCTCGGGATGGAACTGCATCCCGAAGAGGCAGTGAGTGGTGTCCTCGGCCACGGCGACCGGCGTACCTGCGGTGCTGGCCGTGACCTTGAAACCGGGCGGCGCGACCGCGCACGTGTCGCCGTGTGACATCCAGACCTGCTGAGTAGTGGGCATGCCCTCAAGCAGCAGGCCGGGGTCGTGCGCGACGTGGAGCAGGGCCGCCCCGTACTCCCCCGTTCCGGTGTGAAGAACTTCGCCACCGAGATCGCGGATCATGAGCTGGAAGCCGTAGCAGATCCCCAGGATCGGCACTCCGGACACCAGCAGGCCAGCAGGCGCCGGCGGCGCACCCTCGGCATAGCACGACGACGGGCCGCCCGACAGGATGACCGCGCTTGGGCGGAGTGCCATGATCTCGGCCGTGCTCAGGCTGCTCGGCACGATCAGCGAGTAGACCTGGCACTCGCGTACCCGGCGCGCGATGAGCTGGGCATACTGCGCGCCGTAGTCGACCACGAGGACCGGGCCGGAGGCGAGCCCCGGCCGGCTCATGTGACCAGTAACCTCGGGCGAGGTCCGTAGGTCGCTGGCTGGTGTTGCCTCGGCGCCTTCCGACATGTCCTCAGTCTAATGAGCTGACCTGCGGACTAACCGGCCGTCCCGGCCGCGTCGTCGCGATCCGCGGCAGGCTTGGACGGGCTGACCCGCAGCCGCGAGATTCGGCGGCCGTCGAGCTGAGTGACGGTCAGCCGACGACCGCCGACCTCGGCTGACTCGCCATCCACAGGCAGGTGCCCGAGCGCGGCGAGCAAATACCCGGCCACGGTCTCGTACGGACCCTCGGGCAGCTCTAGCCCGGTCTGCTCGGCGAACTCGTCCAGGTTGAGCAGTCCGTCGACCTCCAGTTCGCCGCCGTGGAGTTGGCGCGGATGGGTAGCTTCTTCGTCGTATTCATCCTGGATGTCGCCAATAAGCTCCTCGACCAGGTCCTCGAGGGTGACGATGCCCGCCGTCCCGCCGTACTCGTCCACGACGATGGCCAGGTGCGCCCTGTCTTTCCGCATTTCCGACAGCGCGGACAGGACCATCTTGCTGATCGGCAGGAACTTCACCGGCCGGCACACGTCGCCGACCCGGCGGCCGTCCCGATCTGCCCGGTTGTCGAACAGGTCGCGCGCGTGGACGAAGCCGATCACGTCGTCGTACGACTCCTGATACACGGGGAATCTGGAGTATCTCGCCTGCTCCACGACCGTGGCCGCTTCCTTGATCGGCATCGCCGCGGGCAGGAACTCGACCTCGGTACGCGGCACCAGCACCTCGCGGACCTGCCGCTTGCCGGCGTCGAAGACCTCGCCAACGATGAGCCGCTCGTCCGCGCTCAGCGCCTGATGCCCGGCAACCAGGTCTCGCAGCTCCTCGTCGGTCATGACTCCGCGAGCGGTGGCCGGATCGCCGCCGAGCAAGCGAACAACCATGTTCGTGCACTTGGAGAGCAGCCAGACAAGAGGCCTGGCCAGCGCGGATACCCGGTCCACGACGGGGCCGGCGACCAGCGCGACTCGCTCGGCCCGCTGCAGTGCCAGCCGCTTCGGCGCGAGCTCGCCGAAGACGAGCGTGAACAGCGAAATGATCAGCGTTACGACGACGATCGAGAGCGGGGTGGCGACATCGTTCGACAGCCCGAGGTGGTGGAGCTTGTTTGCCAGCTTGTCGGCCAGCAACGCGGCACCAAACGCGCCGGACAACAGCGTCGCGAGCGTGACCCCGATCTGGACGGAGGACAGGAACCGGTTCGGGTCCTGCGCGAGCTTGGCTGTCCGCTGGCCGCGCCTGCCGCGCCTGCCGAGCGAGCGGACCTGCGTCTCGCGCAGCGACACCAGGGCCATCTCGGCGGCCGCGAAGAATCCGCCGATACCGATCACGACAAGGACGAGGAGAATGCTCCAGCCGACGTTCACGTCCGGATACCTGACCTCGTCATTCGACGTGCGCGGCGCGCCGTCGCACCTCGTGAGCCCGGCAGCGGCCGCACCAGTGCCGCGCGGTAGTTTGCAATAGTCTAAGCAGTCTGCCCGTGGGGGCGAGACGTACTCGCCGGTGCGTCCTGTCGCGCGGCCGCTACCAGGGCAGACCCGCCCCGCCTGGCCAACGAATCCCGTTCTAAGCTACGTAGACCTGCACGCGTGACAAACGGGATAAATATCAGTTTCGCCAGGGAAGGAACGGTGGGCGGGTGGGCACGATCCACGAGGACGCCAAGTCGATCTCCGCTGAGCTGAGCGATCTGCGGAGGTCTCTGCATGCCGAGCCGGAGATCGGCCTGGACCTGCCGCTGACTCAGCGCAAGGTGCTGGACG
Organism: Streptosporangiaceae bacterium; assembly: GCA_030041135.1. Taxonomy (GTDB): domain Bacteria; phylum Actinomycetota; class Actinomycetes; order Streptosporangiales; family Streptosporangiaceae; genus JAJYUU01. The sequence goes on from JASHOL010000415.1 coordinate 13,894, forward strand.
CCCTAGCCGGGCTGCCGGTCGACGTCAGCGTGGGCGACAACCTGAGCTCGGTGACCGCGGTGCTGCGCGGCGGGCGGCCGGGTCCCGCGGTCTTGCTGCGCGCCGACATGGACGCGCTCCCGGTGACCGAGCAGTCCGGGGTCGAGTACGCGTCGCGGCTGCCGGGCGCGATGCACGCCTGCGGGCATGACCTGCACACCGCGAT
>JASHOL010000416.1 GCA_030041135.1 Streptosporangiaceae bacterium
GCAACTACGGGGACGATGGTGCTCGCGGCCGGGCCCGCGTCCGCCCGCCCGGCGGCTGTGTCGTCGGCAGCGGCGAAGGCGAAGCCGGCCGTCCTGGTCAACCAGTGCACGGGCAAGGGTCAGGTGAAGCCTTCGCCGACCATTCCGCTTCCTGAATGCATGCCTTCCAGCGTGTTCATTGGCAAGGCGTCGTGGACGAGTTGGGCCTCGGTGGCGTTCGGCGCGGGCGACCTGGAGGTCAACAACTGCACGCCGAGTTGCGCCGGGGGCAAATTCATCAAGTACCCGATCCTGATCGTGCTGTGGCGGGCCGAGCCTTGGGCAGGCAAGAAGGGCGAGGACTACTTCAGCCGGATGACCTGGATCTATACCGGCAAACGGCCGAGTCGCGTCCCGGTGACGCACACAGTCAACTGGCCCGCCGCGGCCGAGTGAGGCCGTCTCCCGCGGGGACTCCCTGAACTGCCCCAGCACGGTATCGGTCAGGTAAAAGCTCGGGGCACATCCGCAGCAAACCCGCCCAAAGCTCGCCGGCGCGGCTACTGTCGTGCCGGTGAGACCTTTGTTGCTGGATAGCAAGTACCGCGTGGCGCTGGCGGGCTCCGCCCTGGGCGCGGTGACCTGCGCGTTCGCCCGGTCGTGCCGCCGGTGGTAAGCACCGCGGCGGCCGTGCCGCTGTCCACTCCCGGCTTGTGGCTGACCGCCGTCGAGCGCGGCGTCATGCTGGCTGGGCTGGCGATTTCGCTCGGCGGGCTGGCGGGCCGCGGCCTGTCGCGCCAGTACAAGGGCGACCGGCCGGGCCCGCTGCCTGGCCCGTGGGCGGTGCGGGGCGCCCTGCTCGGCGCCCTTGCGTCCGCCGCGCTGCTCGTCACCGCGGTGGTTGGCCCCGGCCTGGCCACCGGCCTGGCCAGGCCGGCTCCTGAGGGCCTGCACTCGGGCGGCACGGCGGAGATCGCCGCCATCGAACTGATCCTCTTCGCGGCGGCCGCCGCCCTGCTTCGGCTGCGCCAGTCGGGCCTGGGCACCATCTGCCTGTGCTGCGTCGTGCTGGCGGAAGGGATCAGGTCCCACCCCGAGGGGATCATCGCGGGTGCGGGTGCATTCGTCGCCTTCTGCCATATATTCCCGGCGATCCTGTGGGCCGGGATGCTTGTGTATGCCATCCGCGCCGCGCTGGCCTGGCGCGGCGATCCCGAGGCGGCACGCGGGATTGTCCGCCTGTACGCGACCGCGGCTGCCTGGCTGTTCGCGCTCGTCATCGTGACCGGGGTGATCTCGGCGCTGGTCGTGCTGCCAATCGGACACCTCGGATCGGCGCTGACCACGACCTACGGGTCGTTCCTGATCGCCAAGGTTGCGCTCGTCGCGGTGGCGGCCGGACTGGCGATGGCGGGCCGGACCCGGCTGAGGCGCGCCCACCGACCAGAAGCCGGGCCTGCGCTCGTGACCAGGCTAGAGGTCGGAGCGCTGGCCGCGGTGCTGGCGGTCACCGGTGTCCTGACCGTGCTCACGCCGCCGGCCGCGCCGGTGCGCGGGTCGTCGGTCCCGCCGGCCCCGGCCAGCCTGCAGCACGCGCACCCGGTCAGGCACGGCTGAGGCCGGCGAAAATCCGGTTGAACGCGACGTATCCGGCTCGGCATCATGCCGCTCATGGCGACTGAGCTACACGTGCCGGCTGCGGGCCGCCGTGGTGCGCTGCTGCTGCGGCCATGGCTGGCGGCGGATATGCCGGCGCTGGTGGCAGAGATGGGCCGCGAGTACCCCGCCGCCGGGCTGGCTTCGAGGGCCGACGCACTGCCCGGCCGGACGACCCTGCCTGGCGGGGCGCAGCGGTGGACCGGGCCGACCGGCGAGCGCGACGCGGTCCAGTGGCTGGCGGGCCAGGACCGCGGCTGGCGCGACTGTGACTGGCTGACCTTCGCCGTCGTTGAAACGGATGCCGACAGCGGCCAGGTCCTAGCCGGGCACGTCGCGTTCGAGAATCGCCTGGACGGCGGCCGGATCGGCGAGCGGGAGACCGCGGAGATCCACTACTGGACCGCCGTGGCGGCCCGCGGCCGCGGCGTCGCGCCGGCCGCGGTCCGCGCGGTAACCGACTGGGCCTTGGATGCCTTCGGCGCGAGCAGCCTACGGCAGATCATGATCGTGCACGACCTCGACAACCCGGCGTCCTGCCGGGTGGCGGAGAAATCCGGGTACCCGTTCAGGGAACTCAGCCCGGCCAGGCCGCCGCTGTGGTTCACCGACGGGCACATCCACATGCGGCTGGCCGGCTGACCCACGGTGGCCGGCTAGCTGGCCCACGGTCGCCGGCTAGCTGGCCACGATGTTGACGATCTTGCCCGGCACGATCACCAGCCTGGCCACGGTCAGGTCCCCGACCTGTGCGGCGTAGCGCGGATCGGCGGCGACCAGCCGCTCGAGGTCCTCGGCGCCGGCGTCCGCGGGCGCCTCGACGGTGAACTTGATCCGGCCGTTGACCTGGACCGGGATCGTCACGGACTGCGCCCGAGCCAGGAGCGGGTCTGGCTCGGGGAAGTCGGCGTAGGCCAGCGAGTCCTGATGACCGAGCCTGGCCCACAGTTCCTCGGCGATGTGCGGCGCTAGTGGCGCGATCATCAGCACAAGCGGCTCGGCCAGCGCTCGCGGCAGCGCGTCGTCCCTGCCCGCGACCCTGGCTGCGATCGTGGTCAGCTCGATCAGCCTGGCGATCGCGGTATTGAACCTCAGCGCCCCAAAGTCATGCCGGACCGTCGCGATCGTTGCGTGCAGCGCTCGCAGCGTGTCCGCGTCCAGCGCCTGGTCGCTGACCCGCAGCTCGCCGGTCCGCTCGTCAACCATCGACCGCCACAGCCGCTGCAGGAACCGGTGCATGCCGATGACGTCATCGGTCCGCCAGGGCTTGTCGACCTCAAGCGGGCCCATGGCCATCTCATACAGCCGCAGCGTGTCTGCGCCGTACTGGCGCCACAGCTCGTCGGGACTGATGCCGTTCTTCAGGCTCTTGCCCATTTTCCCGGCCCGGCGGGTAACCGGCCTGCCCTCGTAGCTGGCCGAGCCGTCGGCCGCCGTCACGACGTCGGCGGCGGGAACGTACATGCCGCGCTCGTCGATGAAGGCGTCGGCCAGGATCATGCCCTGGTTCACCAGCCGCCGGAACGGCTCGGGCGTCGATACGAGGTCCAGGTCGTAGAGGATCTTGTGCCAGAACCGCGCGTACAGCAGGTGCAGCACCGCCTGCTCGGCGCCGCCGACGTACAGGTCCACGCCGCCGGGCCCCTCCTGCCCGGCAGGCTCGGACATCCAGTACCGCTCGACTTGCGCGTCGACGAAAGCCGTCTCGTTGTCCGGGTCCAGGTACCGCAGGTAGTACCAGCACGACCCCGCCCACTGCGGCATCGTGTTCAGCTCGCGCCGGTAGTGCCGGAGGCCGTCACCGAGGTCCAGCTCGACCGCGGCCCACTCCGTCGCCCTGGCCAGCGGTGGCACCGGCTGGCTGGCTTCGTCCTGGTCCGGCTCTGGCCGGAAGTCGCTGATCTCGGGCAGTACGACCGGCAGGGCGTCGTCAGGCAGCGCCAGCGGTCGGCCGTCGTCGTCATACACGATCGGGAACGGCTCGCCCCAGTAGCGCTGCCGCGAGAACAGCCAGTCCCGCATCCGGTAGGTCCGGGCGGCCCGGCCGTGACCGGCACGTTCCAGCCAGGAGATGGCGGCCCGCACGCCGGCCGCGGTGTCCAGGCCGACCAGCTCGGGACCGGGCGCGGCGACGTACTCGCCGTCGCCATCGAAGGCTGCGGGCCACCGTGCCGATGGCGTCGCCGGGCTGATGTCGTGCCCGGCGAACCAGGCGGCGGGAGGATCGATCACGGTACGGACCGCCAGCCCGAACTCGCGGGCGAAGTCGAGGTCGCGCTGATCATGCGCGGGCACCGCCATGATCGCGCCGGTGCCGTAGCCCATCAGCACGTAGTCGGCCACGAACACCGGCATCCGCTCGTTCGTGAGCGGGTTCACGACGTAGCCGCCGGTGAACACGCCGGACTTGGTGCTGCCGCCGACGATGCGCTGCCGGTCGGTGAGCCGGGCCGCGGCTACGCGATAGCTGTCTACCGCCGCCCGCGGCGCCCAGCGATCTGCGGTCCCGCCCTCCGGGTAGCGCCAGGCCCGCGGTGTGCCGGCTGGCCACTCTTCGGCCACCAGGGCGTCGACCAGCGGATGCTCGGGCGCCAGCACCAGGTAGGTCGCCCCGTACAGAGTGTCGGGACGAGTCGTGAACACCTCGACCTGACCGACCGCGGGCCCGGCCAGGGGCATCGTGATCACGGCACCGTCGCTGGCCCCGATCCAGTTGCGCTGCAGTAGCTTCACGTTGTCTGGCCACTCCACCAGGTCCAGGTCGTCGGCCAGCCGCTGCGCCATCGCGGTGATCCGCATCATCCACTGCCGCAGCGGGCGCCGGTAGACGGGGAAGTTGCCGATGTCGCTTCTGCCCTCGTTGGTGACTTCCTCGTTTGCCAGTACCGTGCCTAGGCCCGGGCACCAGTTGACCGGCTCCTCCGCAATGTAGGCCAGGCGTCGCTCATCGATCAGCTGACTCCGTTCCGCCCGCGTCAGCTCTGCCCATTGCCTGCCATCCGGCACGGGGCGCTGGCCGGAGGAGTACTGCTCGATCAGGTCGCCGATCGGGCGGGCCCGTCCGGTTCGCTCGTCCACCCAGCTGTTGAAGACCTGCTTGAAGATCCACTGCGTCCAGCGGTAATAGCCAGGATCGGTGGTCTCGACGCTGCGCCGCGGGTCGTAGCCCATGCCCAGCCGCCGCAGTTGCAGGCGCATGTTGTCGCTGTTGCGCCGGCTGGTGACCTGGGGGTGCTCTCCGGTGCTGAGTGCGTACTGCTCGGCGGGCAGGCCGAACGAGTCGAAGCCCATCGTGTGCAGCACGTGGTGGCCGGTCATCCGCAGGTATCTGGCGAAGGCGTCGGTCGCGATGTAGCCCTCGGGGTGGCCGACGTGGAGTCCGGTGCCGCTCGCGTACGGGAAGAAGTCCAGCACGAAGAACTTCGGCCGGCCGGCGAACCGGCCGAACCCGGTGGCCAGCGGGCCGGACCGGTTAGGGCAGTCGAATGTCCCTTCCCTCGCCCAACGACCCTGCCAGGAGAGCTCGATCTGCTCGGCCAGGCGAGCGTCGTAGCGGAAGGGAGAGTGATCTTCGATGACCGTAGCCGGCGGCGCGGTCGTCCTTGCCTGCACGTGCTGATCGCTCATGGCGTCATTGCCCTTCGCTCTGGCTTCCTGTCCTGGCCGGGAAATAAAAAAGCCCCTCAGTCCATGAGGGGCGGCCGCGCTGACTTATCGCGTCATCGCGGCCTAGGGAGGAGGAGGGTACTCGAAGCGGTCATGTGCTTAGGGTAGCGCGGCGGGCACGACGGCGCGACGGTCAATCGCCTGCGGTCAGCCCGCCTTTGCCGCGAGCACGAGCGGCAGGACGGCTGAGGCTCCGGCTTGGCGCAGCCGCATGCTCGCGACTGTCACCGTCCAGCCAGTTTCGATCATGTCGTCGACCAGGAGCACGGGACCGGTCACTCGGGCTAGCCCGGCTCGGATCGCCTCGGGCACGACGAAGGCGTTCCAGAGGACTGCCAGCCGCTGCGCGCTGTTGTGCTGACGCGCCGGCCCGGCCTTGCCCGTGTATTCGAGCGTGCCGAGGAACGGTATCCGCCCGATCCTCGCGAGCTGTCTGGCCAGGCTGGCGACGAGGTGCGGCCTCGTGCCGGATGGCAGGGCGATGACCGCGGCCGGACGCTGCGGCCAGTTCCACGCGGCCAGCACTTTCACCACGGCGGCCAGCACGTCGTCTGGCACCGGCCCGTCCGGCACCGCTCCGCCTGGGTCCGTTCCGTCAGCGAGCGGTGACCGGGTTGACTCGCCGCCGGCCAGCTCGCCGTAGAGCAGCCCGCGCAGCCGGGGTCCCCAGCCGAGGTCGGTCAGCCTCCCCAGGGCCCGGCCGGGCTCGGCCGATACTTCCGCGCTGATCTTTCCGCCGACGTCTATCCCGAGTTCCCGCATGCCAGTGGGCCACAACTTGCGCGGCTGGATCTCGATGCCGGGCTGGAGCAGATGATCGCGGGCCGCCGTGGCCGCAGTGTCGGTTACGGCATCTGACCAGCGTCGGTCCGTGCAGTTGTCGCAACGGCCGCAGGGGGCGGCGGCCGGGTCGTCGAGCTGGCGCCGCAGGTACTCCATCCGGCAGCCCGTCGTGGTGATGTAGCCGAGCATGGCCCGCTGCTCACTGCTTCGCTCGGCGGCGACGCGGGCGTAGCGATCGGAGTCGTAGACCCAGGGCTGCCCCGTGGTCGTCCAGCCGCCAGCCACCCGGCGCACCGCCCCGTCGACGTCCAGGACCTTCAGCATCATCTCGAGCCTGGTGTGGGACAGGTCGACCCTGGCCTCGATCGCGGCGGTCGACAGGGCCCGGCCAGACTCGGCGAGCACGGAGAGCGTGTGACGCACGACCGGCTCGGGCGGGAAGGCGAGCGACCCGAAGTAGGCCCAGATGTCGGCGTCCTCGCGGCCGGGCAGCAGGACTACGTCGGCGTGGTCCACCGCCCGCCCGGCCCGGCCGACCTGCTGGTAATAGGCGATCGGCGACTGGGGTGCGCCCAGGTGCACGACGAAGCCGAGATCGGGCTTGTCGAACCCCATGCCCAGGGCGCTCGTGGCCACGAGGGCCTTGAGCTTGCCGGCGAGAAGCGCGTCCTCGGCTGCCTGCCGCTCGGCCGGGTCATCCTGCCCGGTATAGGAGGCAACGTTGCTGCGCCGCTCGCGCAGGAACGAGGCGGCTTCGCGGGCTGTGGCGACCGTGAGGGCGTAGACGATGCCCGAGCCCGGCAACTCGTCCAGATGCTCGGCCAGCCAGCCCAGGCGCTGCTGGGCCGATGGCAGCCGGACGACGGCCAGGTGCAGGCTGTCCCGGTCGAGCGAACCGCGCAGGACCATGGTCTCGCCGTCGTAGCCGGCCGCCAACTGCTCGGCGACGTCGCGGCTCACCCGCTCATTGGCGGTCGCGGTTGTGGCGAGCACCGGCACGCCGGGCGGCAGCCCGGTCAGCAGCGTGCGCAGTCGGCGATAGTCGGGCCTGAAGTCGTGCCCCCAGTCGGAAATGCAGTGCGCCTCGTCGACCACGAGCAGTCCCGTGGTCGCGATCAGCTTGGGCAGGATCAGATCGCGGAAGCCGGGATTGTTGAGTCGCTCGGGGCTCACCAGCAGCACGTCGACCTGCCCGGCCGCCACCTCGGCGTAAACCTGGTCCCACTGCTCGACGTTGACCGAGTTGACCGTGCGCGCCCTGATCCCGGCTCGCTCGGCCGCCGCAATCTGGTTGCGCATGAGGGCGAGCAGCGGGGAAACGATGACCGACGGGCCGGCGCCCCTGGCGCGCAACAGCGCCGTGGCCGCGAAGTAGACGGCGGACTTGCCCCACCCGGTCCGCTGCACGACCAGCGCGCGAACGTGGTCGGCCACCAGGGCGCGGATCGCGGTCCATTGATCATCCCGCAGCCGGGTGCCGGGGCCGGCCAGGACCCGCAGGCAGGCCTCGGCCTGCCCACGCATGGAATCGAGTGCCGGTTCGTCGCCTGTCATGCCGCCCTTAGTATCAGGCATCGCCGACAGCCCGTGCCCGGTCGGCCTCGTCATGGGACAGGCCGGCCAACCGGGCGTTTTGAGCGGGCTGGATAGGCTGCCGGGGCGGGCTTGGCGCGGTTCTGGCTGATCCGGACCCGACCGCCGCGCCGGACCCTTCGGAGATGAGCGGGGCCAGGAGGTACATGCAGATCGGGCAGGCAGCGGCCTCGGGCAGGCGGACGGGCCTGCGAACCGCGGGCCGGGCGTTCCTGGTCGTCGGCATCCTCGCGTTGGCCTTCAACCTGCGCTCCATGATTACCGGGCTGCCGCCGGTCTTTCCCGAACTCCAGTCGGTCCTGCATATCTCCGCCGCGACCCTGGCCGTCCTCGCAGCCGTGCCTGTGCTGTGCTTCGGAGTGTTCTCTGGCTCCGGGGCGCCACTCAGCCGGCGGTACGGCGAGGAGCGGGTGCTGTGTGCCGCGCTCCTGCTGATCGTGGCGGGCCTGCTGCTGCGCAGCCTGGTGCCCTCGGCGCTGCTCTTCCCCGGCACGATCGTCGCCGGCGGCGGAATCGCGCTGATGAACGTGCTCCTGCCCAGCCTGGTCAAGCGCCGCATGCCGGAGCGGGCGGGCCTGGTGATCGGGCTCTACCTGCTCGCGCTGTCGGCGGGGGCCATCACCGCCTCGGCGCTGGCGGTGCCCGTGTTCACGGCGGCGGGCGGCGGACTGACGGCCAGCCGCCTGATCCTTGGTCTGTGGGCCGGGCCTGCGGTCATCGCGGTTGTCATCTGGCTGCCCCAACTGCGGTTCCGTACCATGCCGGAGGGTGGTCAGGCCCGGCAGGTCGGAGCGCTTGCCATGCGCAGGCACGCGCTGGCCTGGCAGGTGACCCTGTTCATGGGCCTGCAGAGCCTGGCCTACTACGCCGCGCTTTCCTGGTTCCCGACGATGTTCAGGGACCGCGGCGTCAGCGCCGCCTACGCGGGTACCTTGCTCGCGCTGATGAACCTCGGCAACGCGGTGACCGCCCTGGCGGTCGCCGTGCTGGCTCAGCGCGCCAGGGACCAGCGCTGGCTCGCGGTCATGTCGGTGGCGGTGTCGGGGATTGGCCTCGCGGGCGCCGGCTTCGCCCCGACCGGGCTGGCGCCGGCGTTCATGCTGCTGCTCGGGCTCGGCCAGGGCGCATGCCTGGCCCTCGGCATTTACTACACAATGGCGCGCGCACCCGATCCCGTGGCCGCGGCGTCGTTGTCCTCCTTCGCCCAGGGGGCCGGCTACCTGATCGCGAGCACCGGGCCCTTGGTGATCGGCTTGCTGCACACGGTCACCGGCGGCTGGAGCGCATCGGTTTCCGTGCTGCTCGGCGTGGGCGTCCTGCAGCTCATCACCGGCTGGCTGGCAGGCCGGGCCCTGACCGTGCCGATCGGCTGACGCGTACGTCACCGGCTCGCGGTCGGCAGGCAGACCTCCGACGGGCCGGGCACTGCGGCCGCCGAGGGCGCATAAAAGTGTATAAGATACTATAATTCACCGGCGCTGCCAACTGGCAAGCCGCTGTGCAGGCCGCCCCGGCTAGCCCGACGAGACCGGAGCGAACCGGCCGCGCCCTGGCCAGGTGCATGGTCCGGTGCGGGGCTGCGACAAGGCCGACTTACACTCGACTAATCCCGCCCGGTAAGGTGCCGGGTCGCGCCAGTATCGCGGGCCGCGTTAGTTCCCTGCCGCGCACAAGGAGCCGATGAAGTGAGCTTGCTGGAGAGCATCGAAGGTCCGCGGGATGTCAAGAACCTGAGCGCCGATAAGCTGCCCCAGCTAGCCGCGGAGATCCGTGATCTCCTGATCAAGGTCGTGACGGTCAATGGCGGGCACCTCGGCCCCAATCTCGGGGTCGTGGAGCTCACCATCGCCCTGCACCGCGTATTCGACTCGCCCGTCGACCGGATCCTCTTCGATACCGGCCACCAGTCCTACGTACACAAGCTCCTAACCGGCCGTCACGAGGGCTTCGCCAGCCTGCGCCAGGGCGGCGGGATCTCCGGGTACCCGAACCGGGCGGAGTCCGAGCACGACGTGATCGAGAACTCGCACGCCTCGACCAGCCTGTCCTACGCCGACGGGCTCGCGAAGGCCTACCAGTTGCGGGGCGAGAGCCACCGCGCCGTGGTCGCGGTCATCGGGGACGGAGCGCTGACCGGCGGGATGGCCTGGGAGGCGCTGAACAACATCGCCGCCGCCAAGGACCGCAGGCTCGTCATCGTGGTGAACGACAACGGCCGCTCCTACCAGCCGACGATCGGCGGGCTCGCCGACCACCTGGCGTCCGTCCGCGTGTCCCAGCGGTATGAGCAGGTGCTCGACTACATCAAGACGTCGTTGTCGCACACTCCGCTGGTCGGGCCGCCGCTTTTCGAGGCGCTGCACGGGATCAAGAAAGGCCTCAAGGACGTACTGCAGCCGCAGGTGCTGTTCGAGGACCTAGGGCTCAAGTACCTAGGGCCGGTCGACGGCCATGACGAGCAGGCGGTCGAGCACGCGCTGAGCCGGGCCCGCGAGTTCGGCGGCCCTGTGCTCGTACACGTCATCACCAGGAAGGGCTTCGGCTACCCGCTGGCCGAGGAGAATGACGAGGACTGCCTGCACCAGGTCAGCCCGGCGAAAAAGGGCTCGTCGGCCAAGCGCACGTCGGCGAAGGGCAGCCGGCCGTGGACGCAGGCGTTCGGGGCCGAGCTGACCGAGATCGGTACCCGGCGGCCGGACGTGGTCGCGATCACGGCCGCGATGCTGCACCCTACCGGCCTCGCCCAGTTCGCCGCGGCCTTTCCTGGCCGGGTGTTCGACGTGGGCATCGCCGAGCAGCACGCCGTGACCAGCGCGGCGGGCCTGGCTATGGGCGGCATGCACCCGGTCGTCGCGATCTATTCGACGTTCCTCAACCGGGCTTTCGACCAGGTGCTCATGGACGTCGCCCTGCACCGGCTGCCCGTGACCTTCGTGCTTGACCGGGCCGGGGTCACCGGACCCGATGGCGCCAGCCACCACGGCATGTGGGACGGCTCGATCCTGCAGCTGGTACCGGGAATGCGGATCGCCGTGCCCAGGGACGGCAGCCGCGTCGCCGAGTTGCTGCGCGAGGCCGTCTCCGTGGATGACGGGCCGACCGCGCTGCGGTTCCCTGGGCGCCTGTCCAGTCCCGATGTTCCGGCGGTCGGCCAGATCGGCGGCATGGACGTGCTGCACCGGCCGGCCGAGCCGGCCGGCCGGGACGTACTGCTGCTGGCCGCGGGCGCGATGGCTTCGGTGTGCGTGACCGCCGGGGACCGGCTCGCCGATCAGGGCATCGGCGTCACGGTTGTCGATCCCCGCTGGGTGAAGCCGCTGGATGCCGCGCTGCCCTCCGCTGCCGCAGAGCACGGCCTCGTGGTGACGGTTGAGGACAACGGCCGCGTCGGCGGGTTCGGCGACGCCGTCGCGAGGCTGCTGCGCGACCACGACGTCGAGACCCCGGTGCGCACCTTCGGCCTGCCGCAGGAGTTCCTGACCCACGGCGAGCGGGCCGACCTGCTCGACAAGGTCGGCCTGGCATCCCAGCACCTGGCCAGGGTGATCACCGAGATGGTCGCCCGTCGCGCCCCGGAGCTGACACCCGAGCAGCAGGTATAGCACTCCGGCCCGCAGTTGGGCCCGGCCCTGACTTCCCCAGCCGGGCCCGGCCGGGCTAACCCCCCAGCCGGGCCTGGGCGTGCGGGCCGAGCCGCGCGCGGCACATCGTAATCAGGTCGCTCACCTCGGCGATCCGCAGCCACCTGGCGCTCAGCACGTACAGGAGCAGTCCGCCGCTGCCGCCGATCGCGATGATGGCAAGCGCCGTCAGCGTGCCGCCCGATCCGACATAGCCGATCGCGACCGACGTGAGGATCGCGAAGATCATTCCAGGCACCGCGGCGAGGTGCATCCGGACGAGGGTCCTGTTCACCCGGCGAGTATCCAGGCCGCCGATGCGGCGGCTGAGAATCCACCACAGCCATACCGCCATTACCAGGCTAGAGATACCGAAACCGACGCCGAGGCCCGCCACGACGTCGGCCGGTGGCAGCAGGGCCAGGGCCAGGAAGCTGCACGCGATCCGCACCGCCATCGAGACGCAGCCGATCAGCGCGGGCGTCTTGCTGTCGTGTACCGCGTAGAAAGCACGGAGCAGCAGGTTGAACAGCGTGTAAGGCAGCAGGCCGAGGCAGAAGACGCCGAAGATGACGCCGAGGTACCTGGCCGAGGCCGCGGAGGTGGCGCCGTGACCGAATACACCCTGCGCCAGCGGCGGGCCGAGAACCGCGAGGATCATCGCCGACGGCACGGTGATGACCGACGACAGGCGCGTCGCGGCCGAGAAGTCCCTGACCAGCAGGCGGTTTTCCCCCGAGGATGCGTGCGCGCTCATGCGCGGCAGCATGGCAGTGATCACGGACATGCCCACGATCGCGTACGGAAGCTGAAAGAGCTGCCACGCATTGCTGAAGGCCGCGTACCCGGCACCTGCGCAGGTCTTGCACACCCGCGACCCGGCGTCGTTCGACACGATCGTCGTCGTCACGAACGAGAGCTGGGTGGCCAAGATGTAGACGAACATCCAGCCGCCCATACGGCCGATTTGCGTGACCTCCGCGCGCCGGAAGTCGAACCGAGGTCGCCAGCGGAAGCCGACCCGCCGCATGGACGGCCACATTGCAAGCGTCTGCAAGACGATCCCGAGTGTGGTCCCGATCCCGAGGAGCTGGACCTCCGCTGGGGAGATGTTCGCCGGAGTCCGGCCGGTCCCCGCGATGAGGATCAGGGCGATGCCCACGAAGATAACCACGACGTTGTTGACGATCGGCGTCCACATCGGGGAGGCGAAGCTGCCGCGGGCGTTGAGTATCGCGCCCGCCAGCGAGCTGACCCCGTAGAAGAAGATCTGCGGCAGGAAGAAGTAGGTGAAGATCACGGTCAGGTGGTACGTCGCCGGGCTGCCCATGCCGTGGCCGTAGATGGCGGTGATCGGGACAGACGCGGCCGTGGCGGCCACGGTGATCGCGCCGAGCGCGAGCACGCCAAGAGTGAAAATTCGCTGGTCGTAGGCCTCGCCGCCGTCATGGTTCTTCTTGGCTGCGTTGACTAGCAGGGGGACGACGACGCTGGTGAGGATGCCGCCGAGCGCGAGGTTGTAGACGGCATTCGGAAGGTTGTTGGCGACGTTGTAGGCGTCCCCCAGGCTCTGCGTGCCGATCGCGTACAGCAGGACGGCGGTGCGCAGGAAGCCGGTAAAACGCGAGATGATCGTGCCCAGCGCCATCACGGTGCTGGAGCGGGCCATGCTGGGGCTGCGCCTGGCCGGTGCAGGCGCAGGCGCCGGAGCGGCGGCGCGAGCAGCGCCTGCGGCGGGAGCGCCGGTGGTGGGAGCGTCGGTGGTGGGGACGGCCGAGCTGGCCGACGACGTTCCGGTCTTGCGCCCTGCCGTCGTCATCTAGTGGCGCCAGATCGCTCCATCACGCCATCGCGCGTGTCACTGAGCTCGGTCACCAGGACTTCCTGGGGCCGCCCGGCTGGCTGCGGGCCTGGCGTGGCAACGCGGCGCCCGGGCCATGCCGGCCGCTGCCATCCCGGCCGCTGCCGCGTTGGCTGCTGACCCTGCCGGCGCAGTGCTGGCTGCTGCCCCTGCCGGCGCGGGGACGAAACGAACAGCGAGACCCTGGTCAGTACGACCCGCGCGCTCCTGGCCCGAGCCAGCTGGGCCGCCGCGATGGCCGCCCGGCGCAGCCGGTTGCGCTCGGCGCCGGTCAGGCAGGCGCGCCGGATCGACGCCACGTGCGCCGCCAGCTCGAGTCCGTCGG
>JASHOL010000417.1 GCA_030041135.1 Streptosporangiaceae bacterium
GAAGGCGGCGCGTCAGCGCGCCCCGAGGGCTGAGCGGGAAACCCTGAGCGAGCTCGAACGGCGCGGCATCGCCTGGACTGAGGAGCGGGTTGTGCGACGAGGGAAGGCGATGCCCAGAAGCGCCGCGAGAGCTGAGCGGGAAACACTGCGAGGGAAGGCGGCGCGCCAGCGCCCCCCGAGGGCTGAGCGGGAAACAACGCTAGGGTCATAGCAAGTTCGTTGTGCGAGCGCGGCCAGCCGGAGCAAGGGGCATGGCCGCCTCCGGGTGATGTAACAGGCCGGAAGGACGTTATGCGGTGGGCGGCATAGAACCCCAGTCACGATGGCAGGCTTCGGCGTTCCTGGCCGCGGGCTCTTCCTCATTCACTGACTTCCTGACGACGGCGGCTCCCGAGTTGCTGCCGTCCCTGAGCGGCACGAGCGCTGCCGCCGGCGGCGGGGCTGCTCCCGCTGACATCCCGCACGGGACGACGATCGTCGCCGCGGTCAGCGCCGAGGGTGTCGTGATGGCCGGCGACCGGCGGGCCACGGCCGGCAACATGATCTCGTATCGCGACATGGAGAAGGTATTCCGCAGCGACGAGTACACGTGCGTCGGCGCCGCCGGCACGGCCGGCATCGCGGTCGAGCTGGTCCGGCTGTTCCAGGTCGAGCTTGAGCACTACGAGAAGCTCGAGGGCCGGTCGCTGTCGCTGGAGGGCAAGGCGAACCGGCTCGCCGGGCTGGTGAGGAGCAACCTCGGCGGTGCCATGCAGGGCCTCGTCGCCGTGCCCTTGCTGGCCGGATACGACGAGGAGACCGAGCGCGGCCGCATCTTCAGCTACGACGTCACCGGCGGCCGGTACGAAGAACAGCGATTCGCCGGCGTCGGCTCGGGCTCGATCTTCGCACGCGGCGCTCTCAAGAAGCTCTACCGCGACGGCATGTCCACCGACGAGGCGATCCTCGCGTGCATGCAGGCCCTGTACGACGCGGCCGACGAGGACTCGGCGACCGGCGGCCCGGACGTGACCAGGCGGATCTTCCCTGTCATCGCTATCGTGACCGGGGACGGCTTCAAGCGGCTCTCGGACGAGGACGCCGCCAGGTACGCTCTGGCCGTCGTGAACGAGCGGATGCAGCTGCCCGACGGGCCGGCTGCGCAGATGCAGCAGATCACGTCCTGACTGCCGCTGTTCAGCCGGAACACTTTCCAGTCGGCCCACTCGAGTAAGGAACGCCAGCGGTGTCGATGCCGTTCTACGTGTCACCAGAACAGGTGATGAAGGACAAGGCGGACTATGCCCGCAAGGTCCTGACGCGGATCCGCAGCGGAGTAGTGATCACCTGCGATGCCGGCATCCTGTTCGTCGCGCCCAATCCCTCCAGGGCGCTGCGGAAGTTCAGCGAGCTTTATGACCGGATCGCCTTCGCAGCGGTTGGCCGTTACAACGAGTTCGAGACCCTGCGCAAGGCAGGCGTCAGGTACGCCGATATGACCGGCTTCCAGTACGACCGCCGGGACGTGACGTCGCGCGGGCTCGCCGACTGGTACGCCCAGCTGCTTGGCAGCCTTTTCACCGACAGCAGCAAGCCCTACGAGGTCGAGCTCGTGGTCGCTGAGGTCGGGCACGCCCAGGATGCCGACCAGATCTACCGGATCATCTTCGACGGCTCGGTGGACGAGGAGCACAGCGGGTTCGTGGTGATAGGCGGCCAGGCCGAGAGGGTAGCCGAGGTCCTGCGGGAGCGTTACCGGCCTGGCCTGTCCCTGCAAGAAGCGATGGGGCTGGCAATGGCCGCGCTGGCGGTGCAGAACGACGGCGGCAGCAGCGAGAACATCACGGGCGATCAGCTCGAGGTGGCGATGCTGGATCGCAGCCGGACCCACCGGGCATTCCGGTCGGTGGCTGGTCCGCGCCTGGACGCGCTGCTCGCTGAGGCCAGCAGCCCGGCCCCGCTGTCGGCCAGCCCGGATGCGAGCCTGCCCGCCGGCGGGGAGGAGAGCGGCGAGGCCGGGGCGGGCGGGGCAGGCGAGGCGCCGGATACCGCCTGAGCGATCCCCTCGGGCTAGCCGTCAGCCGGGGGCGCGTGCGCCAGACCCCGCCTCAGGGCCCCCTGCCGGGGTAGACATGCGTTGGTACTGTCAATACCGGGGCCGGTGGCCGCGGTCCCCGCAGCCTGGCAGGAGGACACCGTGACAGCCGACCTGGCGACCATCACCGGCATTGACGCCCCGACGCGCCTGCTGATCGGCGGGCAGTGGTCATCGGGCCGGGCCGGAACGTTGCCCGTCATCGACCCGGCGACCGAGGATGTCCTGACCGAGGTCGCAGATGCCAGCCCTGAGGACGGCCTTCAGGCGGTCGGGGCAGCGGCCGGGGCGCTGCCCGCGTGGTCAGCTACGCCGCCCAGGCAGCGCGGAGAGTGCCTGCGTAAGGCGTACGAGCTGATGGCACAGCGATCGGAGCAGCTTGCCCGGCTCATGGTGCTGGAGAACGGCAAGGCGCTGCGGGACGCGCGCGGCGAGGTCTTGTATGCGGCGGAGTTCTTCCGGTGGTACGCCGAGGAGGCGGTGCGGATCGACGGTCAGCTGTCGGTCGCGCCGTCCGGCGCCAACCGGATCATGGTATTGCGCCAGCCGGTCGGCGTCAGCTACATGATCACGCCGTGGAATTTCCCGGCCGCGATGGCGACGCGCAAGATCGGACCCGCGCTCGCGGCGGGCTGCACGGTGGTGCTCAAGCCGGCCAAGGAGACTCCGCTGAGCGCGCTCGCCGTGGCCCAGATCCTGGCCGAGGCGGGAGTCCCCGACGGCGTTGTCAACGTCCTGCCGACGACGAAACCAGGGCCGCTGACCCAGGCCGTGCTGGCCGACCCGCGGGTGCGCAAGCTGTCCTTCACCGGGTCGACCGAGGTCGGCCGGATGCTGCTCAAGCAGGCCGCGGATTACGTAACAAAGTGCTCGATGGAACTGGGCGGCAATGCGCCGTTCCTGGTGCTGGACGACGCCGACGTGGACGCCGCGGTCGACGGCGCGTTCCTGGCCAAGATGCGCAACGGCGGCGAAGCGTGCACCGCGGCGAACCGGTTTTACGTGCACGAGAAGGTCGCCTCTGAGTTCTCGGCCAAGCTGACGCAGCGGCTAGCCGCGCTGAAGGTCGGGCCTGGCCTGGAGGATGGCGTTGACCTCGGGCCGCTGGTGAATGCCGACACCCGGTCCAAGGTCTCCGACCTGGTCGACTCGGCAACTGGTGCCGGCGCGAGGGTGCTGACCGGCGGCCAGGCTCCCGAGCGGCCCGGTTACTACTACCTGCCGACGGTGCTGGACAGCGTGCCCGCCGGGGCCGGGATCCTGTCTGAGGAGATCTTCGGCCCGGTCGCGCCGATCGTCAGGTTCAGCGACACCGACGAGGCGGTCGCGCTCGCCAACAACACCGAGTACGGACTGGTGTCTTACCTGTATAGCGGTGACCTGCGCCGCGCGCTGCAGGTTGCTGAGCGGCTCGAGGCGGGCATGGTGGGAATAAACCGGGGTGTGGTGTCGGACCCGGCTGCGCCGTTCGGCGGCGTGAAGCAGTCGGGCCTCGGGCGCGAGGGCGCGCACGAGGGGCTGCTTGAGTACACCGAGACCAAGTACATCGCCGTCGACTGGTAGCTGGGGACGGATGGACAGACGGATATTCGGCCTGGAGAACGAGTACGGCGTCACGTGCACGTTCCGCGGCCAGCGGCGACTGTCGCCGGATGAGGTGGCTAGGTACCTGTTCCGGCGCGTCGTCTCCTGGGGGCGCAGCAGCAACGTATTCCTGCGCAACGGCGCACGGCTCTACCTGGACGTCGGCAGCCATCCCGAGTACGCGACGCCCGAGTGCGACAGCCTGATCGACCTGGTCACGCACGACAAGGCCGGGGAGCGGATCCTCGAGGGCCTGCTCGTGGACGCCGACACCCGGCTGCGGGAGGAGGGCATCGCCGGCGACATCTACCTGTTCAAGAACAACACCGACTCGGCCGGCAACTCCTACGGATGCCACGAGAACTACCTGGTCGGCCGGCACGGGGAGTTCGGCCGGCTGGCGGACGTCCTGATCCCGTTCCTCGTTACCAGGCAGATCATCTGCGGGGCCGGCAAGGTGCTGCAAACACCGCGCGGGGCCGTGTACTGCGTCAGCCAGCGCGCCGAGCACATCTGGGAGGGGGTCAGCTCGGCCACCACTCGTTCCCGCCCGATCATCAATACCAGGGACGAGCCGCACGCGGACGCGGAGCGGTTCCGCCGGCTGCACGTCATCGTCGGCGACTCGAACATGAGCGAGACCACGATGCTGCTCAAGGTCGGCGCCACCGACCTCGTGCTGCGGATGGTCGAGGCCGGCATCGTGATGCGCGACCTGACGCTGGAGAACCCAATCAGGGCCATCAGGGACGTCAGTCACGACATGAGCGGCCGGCGCAAGGTGCGGCTGGCCAACGGCCGCGAGGTCAGCGCGCTCGACATCCAGCAGGAGTATCTGGCCAAGGCGCAGGACTTTACCGCGCGCAAGGGACCTGACCCGGTCACGGCGAGGGTGCTCGACCTGTGGGAGCGGACGCTGCGCGCGGTGGAGACCCAGGATCTGGAGTCGGTCTCCAGAGAGATCGACTGGGTCACCAAGTACCAGCTCATCGAGCGCTACCGGATCAAGCATGACCTGCCGCTCGCCTCTCCCAGGGTGGCCCAGCTCGATCTGGCCTACCACGACGTGCACCGCGGCCGCGGCCTGTACTACCTGCTGCAAAAGCGCGGCGCGGTGGAGCGGGCATGCCGGGATATTGACATCTTCGCCGCCAAGTCGATCCCGCCGCAGACCACGCGGGCGCGGCTGCGCGGTGAGTTCATCCGCCGGGCGCAGGAGCGGCGCCGAGACTTCACTGTCGACTGGGTGCACCTGAAGCTCAACGACCAGGCGCAGCGGACCGTGCTGTGCAAGGACCCGTTCCGCTCGGTCGACGAACGGGTGGAGAAGCTGATCGCGGGCATGTAGGCGGGCAGGGCCCGGCGGCCCGCCACCCGGTATGCCGGCGGCTGGAGACCCGGCCTGCCGGCCGGCCGCGTCCGGGCAGCCCGCGGGGTGTACTTTCTCACTGGATATACCGTGCTCTTATGGAATAAGAACGCGCTGTCGGGTCGGCAGCGACGTGGCGGCCCTGGCTGGCTTCATGCCCACGAGGTCCAGCCGGGTTAACGGCGCATGACCCGATGTTTGCCTGCCTTTCTGGTCAGATGAGGGCGGTAGGCTAACTGGTCTTGAAGCCAAACACAGAGGATTACCATGCGCCGCATCGCCGCGACCCTGCTAGTCCCGCTGGTTGCCTGCGCGGCCCTGGCGGGCTGTGGCTCGTCGGGCCCCACTAGCTCGAGCAACACCAATGCAGCGGTGAAAGTGACCGGGGCGTTCAACAAGACGCCCACCGTCGTCATCCCGCACAAAGCCCCCTCAAGCAACCTCGCTTACAGCACGCTCATCAAGGGCACAGGAGCAAAGCTGATCGGCGGCGATGACACCCTGGCCAATGTGACCATCTACAAGTGGTCGGGCACCAACAGCTCGCTGCTTGACAGCACCTACTCAACCGGCGCGCAGCTGATTCCGGCGGATCTTGGACTGCCGGGCCTGGTCACCGCGCTGAAGAACGCCACGCTGGGCAGCCGTGTCGTCGCGGTACTGCCCCCGAAGGACGCTTACGGCACCACTGGTAACAGCCAGATCGGCGTTAGCGGCAGCGACACGCTGGTCTGGGTCCTGGACCTGCTGCAGCAGTTCTCGCCCGACTCAGCGGCTACCGGCGAGCGCGTGTCTCAGGGCGGCGGCAGCCTGCCGACGGTCTCGTACCCGCTGATTGGCCAGGCCCCGACGGTCACGGTCCCGAAGAAGTCCGCGCCGACCAAGCTGTCGGTCACGACCCTGCTCAAGGGCAGCGGGCCGAAGCTGGTTCTCGGCGACACCGTCGTGGCCCAGTACGTGGGGGTGATCTGGCGCACGGGGAAGGTCTTCAGCCAGACCTGGTCGACGTCCTCGGAGTCTCCGAGCGACCTGTTCAGCTTCGAGCTCGGCGGGCAGGTCCTCTCCGGCTGGAACGACGGCCTGCCGGGCGTCACGGTCGGCAGCCGGGTGATGCTGGTCCTCCCGCCCGCGCTCGGCTACGGGCCAGAAGGCGGAAACTCCAGCGCCGGCATCAAGAAGACCGACACTCTCGTGTTCGTCATCGACATCGTCGGCGTCCAGACACAATCAAGCTGAGCCGGGCTGGGCTGGTCCCAGCGTGAGAAGGTCGGCTGCGTGCCGGCCAGCGGCGGCCGCCGCGAGGAAGTAGGCCAGGTCTTCGTCCAGGCCACGGCCCATGGTGGACAGCGGGACGGGGCACTCGCGCAGCACCTCGGCCAGGCCCGCCACGCTGACGCGGACCAGGTTGTGACGGCCGGCCAGCGCCTGGGCCGCGGCCAGCAGTTCCGCACCGAACTGGCCGGGCAGCTCGGGCACGACGATGTCGGCCCTGGCGAGCGCGACTCGCCCGTAGGCGGTCAGGCTGTGGTGTGAGATGCCGCGGTGCCGCTCGCGTTGATCGGCCTGGCTCACCCGCAGCGACCCGACTGGCCTGCCGCCGAGCACGGCCGCGGCGTTGATCGCCTCGCCCGCGGCCACGCCGGAGAAACCCCACCGGGTGCCGGTCCCGAGGTTGCCCGGTCCCTGCGCGACCACGGCCATTTCCGCGCCAAGCACGTGCCTGGCCGCCAGTAGTCCGCTGTGCAGGGTGACAGCCTCAAGGTCACCGCCGAAGGACTGGCCGGCGGATATGGTGCCAGCCAGCCAGCCGAGATCGGCCAGGGCGGCCGCAGAACGGGAGAACCAGGCGGGCAGCGCACCGCCATCGAGCATCACGTAGGCGATCACCGGGGCCCGTGCCTGGTCGTCTGTCTCGGCCTGAAGCCGGGCCGCGCGGTAGGCCGCTAGGACCGCGGGCAGGGCCGAGTGCAGGTCCGCGACGACGACGGGCATTTCCTCAAGATCGTCGGCTTCCGTGAGGATGTCGTGGTATTCCGAGCCTTGCTCGTCGGCCCCGAGCACGGTGGCCTGCAGCGGCGTGTACCTCGCCTTGATGAGGTGGCCGGGTCCCGGCCGGTCGGGCGGCAGCCGGTCGGGGATCGCGACCACCAGCGCGTAACCGCCGGTGCCGAGGCCAAGATCCAGCGCCCCCGTGTTGAGCAGGACCCGGTCGCCGGGCTCGGGGACCCCGGTCAGCTCCGGGTAGGCCAGTGCCCGGACTGTCCGGCTGATGTCGCCGCCGGCGCCGTCGCCGATGGCGACCTCCAGTTCGATTGCGCCCGGCCACGACCGGCCGAGAGCGGAAACTTCGCCACTACGCCACCTGATCACTCCGGCAGGGTAGCGTCGGTGGCGGGAAAGGATGGCGATGTCCCGGCGGAAGACCGAGCGGCTGCTCAGCCTTGTCGTCTGCCTGCTGTCGGCACGCAGGTACCTGACGGCGAGCCAGATCAGGGATGCCGTCCCCGGCTACCCTGAGTCGTTCGACGCGTTCAAGCGCATGTTCGAGCGCGATAAGGATGAGCTGCGCGAGCTGGGCATACCCCTCGAAACCGGGATGAACGCTAGCGGCGATGATGAGCCTGGCTACCGGATCTCGCGGCAGGCTTACGAGCTGCCCGATGTGCGGCTGGCGCCGGACGAGGCGGCCGTGCTCGGCCTCGCCGCGCGAGTGTGGCGCCGAGCCGAGCTAGCGGGCGCGGCCGAGGGCGCCCTGCTCAAACTCAGGGCGGCCGGGATCGATGCGGAAGACATGACCCAGCCGGGAATCGAGCCGAGGCTGGAGACGGGCGAGGCTGCGTTCGGCCCGCTGTGGGAGGCCGTCAGGGATCGCCGGCCGGTCTCGTTCGAGTACCTCGCCCCCGGCCGCAGCACGCCGCAAGTGCGCCGCCTGGAGCCCTGGGGCGTGGCGAACCGGCGCGGCCGGTGGTATGTCGTTGGCCATGACCGGGACCGTGGCGAACAGCGGGTCTTCCGGCTGAGCCGGATCCTCGGCCAGGTCAAGTTCACCGGCCCGGCCGGGTCGGTGATCGTGCCGCCTGACACGGACGTGCGGGCCGCGGTACGAGACTGGGATTACACCGACGCCCCGCCGCCGCAGACCTGCAAGCTGCGGATTCGGTCCGGCGCCGGGCATGGCCTGCGGCGGCACGCTACTAACAGCACGCCGGAGGCCGAGCCCGGCTGGGACCTCGTCGAGGTGCCGTTCTCCGACATCGGCTGGTCGGCGGAGCACATCGCCTCGTTTGGTGCGGATGTCGTCGTGCTCGAGCCCGTTGACCTGCGCGAGGCCGTGATCAGGCGGTTGAAGGGGGCACTAGCATGACCGCCGATGTCCCGGTTCGGCCTGGACCCAGCCCTGCCGGCGGCTCGTCGGCTAGCCCGGCCCGCGGCTCGTCGGCT
>JASHOL010000418.1 GCA_030041135.1 Streptosporangiaceae bacterium
TTGGCCGGGTCTTTAATTCCCGATCGGACGCCATGGTCGGCCATCCGCTCGTCATCGAAGCGAGGGACCACATGCAGGTGGGGGTGAAGGCCGCCCTGATCGCTCCAGCCGAGGGTGTAGCCGTCCGGAGCGAGCCGCTTGTGCAGCTCGGCTCGTACGGTGAGCAGAAGTTCCCGTGTCGCCGCCCATTCCTCGGCGGTCAGGTCGAACGGAGACGCTCGGTGAACTTTCGGGACGATGGCGCAGCAGCCTGGGACCACGTCGGGTGGATCACGTGGGTCTCTGGTTGAGGCGTAGATGCAGAAGTCGCTCTCCAAGTACAGGTCTGCCTCGCGCAACCTGTTGTGAATCGCAAAAGACACAGCCTTCGGCCATAGGACCGTTCTATCGCCTTGTCCCGTGCGTCCGCGGTCCCTGCTGGCTGCCACTGACCGGCGACTCTGCGGGCCGGGCTCAGTCGAGGGCGACCGCAACCCATCGCCGCAGCTTACCGCGGCTCAAACGGCGGCTAAGCCTGCGCCAGCTGCGGCGACGACGGGTTGTCGTACACCGTCATCCCGTGGACGAACTGGTCGATGTCCTCGTTGACAGTCATGAGCGAGCTCAGGTCCGAGGACGCGACAGCCACCTGGACGTCGGTCCCGAACTCATCGGACCGGAAAGCGTATCCGAGCACGCCGAACAGCGCCCCGCTGTCTCGCTTGCG
Source organism: Streptosporangiaceae bacterium (assembly GCA_030041135.1). Classification (GTDB taxonomy): domain Bacteria; phylum Actinomycetota; class Actinomycetes; order Streptosporangiales; family Streptosporangiaceae; genus JAJYUU01. The sequence goes on from JASHOL010000418.1 coordinate 707, forward strand.
GTACCGCATGACGCGCAGGCCCGTGCCTAGGCTCTCAGTCGTTATCTCCGTGACCTGCGGCTTGCGCGCGCTCGTCTTGTCGTCGGCGCCGGCGAGCTCCCGCAGCTGGGCCCGGCGCTCTCCCTGCCGCTTCCAGATTCCGATGCCCACCGTCATCGGAATGACTGCCAGATCGCGCAGGTAGATCCAGATCTGATGGCACCGGATGGTCGCGTACCCCCGCTCGTGGATCCTCGATAGCATCGCGGCAAGCTGCTCAACCGAGGACTCCTTGTACTCCAGGCCCGACTGCTCCCACCATGCCTGCGACATCCCCGTCGCCCACGAGTCGCGATCCACCCCAGGCGGGAACGTCACCGGGCACGGGATCCAGTAGCGCGGATCGCAGGTTACCTGGAGCCAGCCCTTCTCGCTGGCAACCAGGTCAGGCTCAGCGGTTGACCGTGGCCTCACGCCGCCTCCCTTCCCGAGTGGAACGTGCTCATCATGGCCTCGACAGTAGCCGCGTCCGCCTGAGCGAGCACGGAGACGTCCCCATGAGCGTCAGCCGCAGCTCGGAAGAGCGAGAAAACCGATGCTAGCTGACCAGGACGAACATCGCGATGTTCGTGGAGTAGTGGAGTAGCAGTAGCCGGACCATCGGCCCGCACTATCAGCTTGGGAATGAGCGCGGCGGCGTCTGTCACCAGCACGCAGCCTTTGCCAGCCGTACGAGCACGCGCAGGCGCGCCTCCGCCGGGGACTGGACCACCTACGCCGCCGACGTCAGCCGCCGCCGTCCACAGCGTGATGCACACCACTGAAGGCCTTGCCGGACAACTCTGAAAAGCTTCGGCCATGACCAGCAACGACGTGCCTGACTTCCAGCAGATCATCCGCCCCGACCAGATCAGCCCGGAACTAACCGAAGAACTCATCGACTGCTGGATCACAGTCACCAACGCTGGTGGAGCCGTCGGATTCCCCTTCCCGCCTGTCGACGTCACTCACGTCACACCCGTCGCCAAGCAACTCATCGACGGTCTCACCCCGCAACGCAGCCGCCTGGTCCTGGCCATGGTCGACGGGGTCCTGGCGGGATGGCTGAACATCCGCCGCGACCTTCATCCCGTGGTGGCACACTGGGGCACCGTCAGCCACGTCCAGTCCCACACCAGCTTCCGCGGACGCGGCATCGGCGCCGCGCTCATGAACCGCGCACGGCAGATCGCTCGCGACGACATGGGCCTGCAGCAACTCCACCTCGCAGCCCGCGCCGGCATCGGCCTCGAAGACTTCTACGGCCGACTCGGCTGGAAGGAGATCGGCCGCTGGCCCGGAGCACTCCGCCTCGGACCGGACGACGACCGCGATGAGATCCTCATGATCCTCGCCCCGCTCTGATCGAGCCGATGGCCGTGCCGCAGCCGCACCGGGGACGGCCGTCTGATGCCCAACAAGCAGCGAAACCGGCGATTCGGCAGCATCCGAATGCTGCCATCGGGACGGTACCAGGTCCGCTACCGCGGTTCCGACGGACGCCTGCGCAGCCACCCCCGCCGTTCTGCCCTCGCGCGACTCTGAAGACCCAGGTAAGCGCGGCCGGCTTCAGAGGCCCGCGTTGGTCGGCTCACCTCGCACTCGCAACGTCGAGAGCATGGAGAACCGGCCCGTAGACGCGCAGGGCCGCCGCTGCCTTCAGCAGTTCCGCTGGCCTGACCTCCCGCCGGCGGATGTATCGGTTGAGGGCGATCAACGCCGTTGACTCACCAATTCGGTGCCGCAAGCGCATGAGGTCGGCCACCGTCCGCTCAGCGTTATAGATCCGCACTGGCTCGTGCGGAGCTGCCTCGACGTGTGTAAGGCCGAGTTGAAAGGTCGAAGGATCAAACCGGAAGACAGCAGTGGGCGGGAACGATATCCGCGGCGGATGGCTGGACCTCGGAACGGCGATCTGGACGGCCTGGGGAATCTCGTCAGTAAGGTCGTGCACGGCGGCGGCCGAGAGGAGACAGACAATCGCTCTGGGGCTGCGGTAGGTCACGGCCAGAAGGTCAGGAAGACTGGCCGGCGGTGCGCCGGCTTGGCGGAAGACTCCGCGCGACAGTTCAATAATCTCACCGGCGTCGCGGGAGGCATACAGATCCCGCGGCGAAATGCCCTCGCCCAGCGCTGTCTCGGTAGTGAACGTCGGCGGCAGGTCAGATATGGCGGGCATGTATAAAAGTCTCGCATGGAACCTCCTTGCATGCGCTGCTTTTATACAGGGCTTGGTGCGCTGTCGAGTGGCGCTCAACGGCATGCGTGTGGCACGCGGCGGGCACGCCGCACGTAGCTCTCAGTCAGTCCCGCACGCGTGACGAGGCGGTGAGCTGGGACTCTCGCGAGAGCGGGCCCGAACTCCTGACTTGGTCAGACTAGACCATGTGCTATAGGATGAGTACATGTCCGAGAGCATCAACGTCTACGAAGCTAAAACGCACCTGTCGCAACTGCTCGAACGTGCCGCGGCCGGCGAGGAGATCGTCATAGCCCGCGCAGGGCGCCCGATTGCGCGTCTCGTGGCACTGGCTGAGCCGCCGACCCGACGTGAACCCGGAGGATGGCGCGGCAAGGTCACGGTTGCTGCCGACTTCGACGAACTGCCCAGCGAGATCGATGCCGCGTTTCGCGGGGAGGGCGCATGAGGCTGCTGCTCGATACTCATGCCCTGCTGTGGTGGCTGGCCGACGAGAGCCTGAGCGCACAAGCGCGAGATGCGATCGCTGACCCCGCCAACCTCGTCATGGTGTCAGCCGCCACCGCGTGGGAGGTCTCCATCAAGAAGGCGCTGGGCAAACTGGCCGCGCCGGATGACCTTGAACAGCAAGTGCAGGCAGGCGGGTTTACGGAACTGCCGATCAGCATTGCCCACGGGCTCGCTGCCGGGCAGCTCGCCCGCCGTCACGAGGACCCCTTCGACCGGATGCTGATCGCCCAAGCTCTCGCCGAGGGCCTGACGCTCGTGACGCGTGATAAGCGGTTCGACGACTACGGCGTAGCGCTCCTGGCGGCCTGAACACAACAGCGGCTGCTTGCCGGCACAGCGCGGGCGACGAGACCGCCGGTCCGACATCCGCCGTCTGCTGCCCCAACTTCCACGCCGAGACGATCGCGGTCTGCTGAACTCGCGATGCGTTCACGCAGAGCGCAAGCAGCGAATGTCGAGTTCCCTTGACGCCGGCCTGGCTTGACACGAGGCTCGACTACATGATCACTCCGATGCTACACGGCAGCATCTCACGCTCCTGGCCGCTGCAGCGCGCTTCGATGATCTGAGCCTTCGAGATGCTCTGGCGTCAGTGGCCGGAGACGAAGCAGCCGACGACGCGCCACCTCTGGACACGGAAGAGGCGCTCGAGCTGCTAGCGCTCGGAGCGCTGATTGCCCGCAAGGCCGCATACGGCCGCCAGCTCGCTGTGCGGTCGGCTCGCGCGAGCGGCGCATCCTGGTCCGAGATCGGTGCAGCTCTGGGAACGAGCAAGCAAGCCGCATGGGAAGCGCACAGCCAGTGGATCGAAGATCAGGCCGAGCAGCATCGACGCGATGGCGTCAGTGGCATGGCCTCGCACATGGCCGATACCGCGCGATTGCTGGCCGGAGAGTCCGGCACGGAGCATTAGAGAGCTCCGCTAGTCGGCATGACCAACGGCTTCAGGGAGCACAGAACTGTCAGCTTTGGAAGGCTAACGCACTCGCGGCGAAGCGCCGCGGCCATACGAAAGCTCCTAAGCACCCGCAAGTGCAATCTTGCGCATAACAAGACGACGCTCTGACCTGGGGTTTCGTCTCGGAGCGGGTGACGAGAATCGAACTCGCACTATCAGCTTGGGAATCTGCTGAAACACCGAGGTCAGTGGCTATGAGCTGCACATCCGCATGTCCGCGAGTGACCGTGGTTGCCCGCCGTTCACCGGGTCTGATGCACGGCAGTTCGACTGCGCCTATGGCAACTACCATGTAGTCATGACGAAGCGCTCCCCGACCCCAGTCCGGTTTGATCCGCCGGTCGCGGACAGGCTGGTGTCGTTCGTTACGGCGAACCCAGGGATGTCACTGTCCTCCGCCGCCAACCGCCTGGTCGACGAGGCCCTGCGGATGAATGAGCATCCAGGGATCGTCTTCAGGGCTGGCCCCGCCGGGCGGCGCGCGGCACTGGCCGGCGGCCCGGATGTCTGGGAAGTCATCCGCGCTGTCAGGTCCGCCCATGAGACCGAGCCTGACCTGGACCGGGACCGCGTGCTAAGCCTGGTCAGCGATAACACTGGCGTTGCGCGGCGCCTGCTGAGCATAGCTGTCCGCTACTGGGCGGCTTACCCCGACGAGGTTGACGCCGAGATATCCGCCGCCAACGCAGCCGAGGAAGCCGCCGAGCAGTCTTGGCAGCGCGAGCGCGACCTTCTGGCCGGATAGCCGGGTGAGTCAGCCACTGCTGTTGGACGAAGTGTTCTCCGACAGCATCGCCCAGCGACTTCGCGCCAGCGGCCACGACGTGACATCGGTCGTCGCCGACCCTGCGTTGGTGGCATTGCCTGATGACCAGATCCTCGCCGACGCCGCTGCCGAGGGCCGAGCGCTGGTGACAGCGAACATCAAGGACTTCATCCCCCTCGACGGGCGCTACCGCGCCGCTGCGCAGTCACACGCCGGCCTGATACTCGTGTCGACCAAGACCTTCCCGCAGAATCGCGGCTTCACGGCTGCCGTAACGTCCGCCTTTGCGTCGCTGCTACACGATGCGGCCAAGATTGAGCCCGGTCAGGTGATGTTCCTGGAGCATAGCTAGGTGCCGCTAGCCGTTCGAAGCCGTCCACCTACCGTGGAAGCTCGCCCACGACGGCGACGCCTCGCGCCATAACGGCTCATGGGATGGCACACAACGGCGCCTGACGGCGTTTCCGCACTGTCAGCTTGCCCAGCAAAGCGCCACGGACTGCGCCAGCGGGCTCTCTCAGGCTCGTCTTAATGGCACGAGCATTGAGAGCGGTTACGACCTGTCACGCATGAGGCCAACAGACAACCCTGGCCTGCGCGAACGTGGAGCGGGTGACGAGAATCGAACTCGCACTATCAGCTTGGGAATCTGTCGCAACACCGCAGTCAGCGGCCCTGAGCTGCAGGTCCAGATGTCCGGGAGTGACCGCCGCTGCCCGCTGTTCACCGGGTCAGGCACGCTAATGGCACGACGATCTTGCTAATCGGAGGCACGTCAACACGATTCGTCAGGAATCTCTGGCTGTTCTCCGGGCTGACCGACTCACGCCAGCAAGCGTAAGCATCATGGCGGTGCCGGTGAGAAGGTAACCCATCCCGAAGTAGAGCGCGTGCCAGCTGGGCGCTGGCAAGTTAGCGAAAGGTGCGGCAATGAACCGCACCAACCGCCAGACGAAGAGCCCCTCGACGGCGGCTCCGGACGAGGTGACCACAACCCATGCGGCGACCCAGCTCCTGGAGACACGGACTGGCCCTCGACGCAAACGGCGCGCGAATGCCAGCAACGGCACCGGAATCAACGCGCAGGCTGGAATCATGGCGATCGCCAGCAGCAACTCGGCGCCCTCAAGCCACGTAGGGATGTCGCGGCCTTCGGGCAGCGGAGCCGGGATAGTAGAGATCGCAAACGTGGTGAGGCAGGCAGCGGAGCCCAACAGAGCCCAGCCCGCAACCAGCAAGAGTGGGCGCCCGACGACAGGCTCAAACTGATATCGCTCGGTATCAATGGGCCCGATGCTAACAGAACCTCCGGCCACCGCCGGTCGCCGCGGGAACCGCCGACCTCCTCCTTGCCACTTAGCGGCATGGCCGTCATCTAACGGCGTTGGTGCAGGTCGGCAAGCCCGCGCTGTCAGCTCGATTAGCTACTGGACTGGTCCTGGACGTCCAGTCTGCGTGTTGTCCGAGGGGCGGAGTCTGCGGGGCGGAGTTGTGCCGGGGATGACGTCCAGGTTCAGGTGTTTCTTCAGCAGGTCTTTCAGCTCGGCGCCATTGATGAGCGTTATACGGTTCCGGCCCGCGAACTGTTCGCTGGCGCGGCCGAACCACGACGTCGTGACCAGGACACCAGTGGTGGCGTTGTGGTCTGCCATAACACCGGTCAGCGCATGGACGGCCTCTAACCCGACGACGCCAGTCCAGCGCTTTGCCTGGATGAAAC
>JASHOL010000419.1 GCA_030041135.1 Streptosporangiaceae bacterium
CTGATGGGATTTTGCTGGCTGTTGATCGCGATCGATTTGAAGCTGCGACGCCGAAGGCGGACGGGCGTAACGCCTCCCGCGTAAAACGACGTCGGCGGCGGCGGAGTACAGCGCCGAAGTACAGCAACGTGCCCTCACATCCGCCAACGACCGCTACTGGCAGCACGCCGGTCTAGCTGGGAAGACAGGCAAACGCCCAGCACTGCCGCTAGTTCGGGACGAAGAGGTCGTGGGTTCAAATCCCGCCACCCCGACTCGAAGTTTTGCCAGTTCAGCGGCGGTTCAGACCACCAGGTCATGGGCCGCCGTTGCTGTCCTCTGCGGCTCCCGCCTGGAATCGATCTCAGCTGCCTGCTCGTGGACTCGTCGGCCTGGCCGGCGCCGCCGCCGGGATCGCCCTGGCCGTGCTCCTCGCGGTGGCCGGCGCCCTGCTATCCGGCGCGTTCGGCAGCTGGCGGATCGCCCGGCTTCGCCCCCGCCGACGCCCTGTCCCGGATCGCCTGAACCCAACGGTGAGCTTGACGCCTCGGACCGGCGATCTCGCGCTTGCCAGGTCTGGGCGATTCGCCACTAGCTGGTGAATAGCTCCTCGGCTCCTCCGCGGGCCGAGACAGGCCCGGGCCGAGATAGGCGAGGTACGCGGGAGCCACGCTGGCGTGCCTCCCGCGTACCTGCGTCATCGTCGTGGTCAGCCAGTGCTGGTTGTAGTGGTGCTCGGGGTCGGCGCCGGAGAACTCGAGTGGGAGGTCGGGCTCGGACTTGGCGACGGAGAACTCGGGGGGGTGGAGGACTTGGTCGGTGCCGGCGTGGGCGGCGCGGGCGGCTTCTCCGGGCAGTTCTTCTCGAGTTCCTGCCTCGCCTTCGCGATTGCCGTATCGAGGCTCGCTACCGCCGCAGCATCTGTCGCGACAGCCTTCTTGAGAGGCAAGAGCAACGCCGGAGTTTGATATTTCTTCGGAAGCCTCTCGGCCTGCTGGAGGAGCAGTTGGGCATTGTTCAGTATGTCCTTTGTTGCCGGAAGCTCCGCCAGAAGCAGGTTAAGTGCGAGGTTCAGGTCGATGCAGTTCTTGTCTTTCGGATTGGCTGTGTTGTTCCAGCACGTCGCCTGGGCGTATTCGGCTTTCTCGAGGGCGATGATGGCCTCATCAAGCTCCGTCCGTGAGTTGAGCACGTCCTTCCAGGATGCGTAGGTCCCTTTGCCCAACAGGCTGAGATCCGACTCGTATGTACGCAGAGCCTCTTTGTAGTAATCCTCCGCCGCCTTAACGGCGGCCGTGTAGTCCGCGCAGACCTTCGGATTCGGGTTGGCCGGCACGGCGGGGTTCGGGTTGGTTGGGGTGGGTGGGGGGGCGAGCTGCGCGGTCGCCCCGGCTGCCATGCCGGCGATCAGCGGGACCGCGGCCACCGCAGCCACACCCGCGGACAGCGCGGCAATCAGTCTGGCCTTCATGTGCTCTCTTTCCTGCTGGACGGGATGGAGGAAATGGCGCATCGCAGGGGCTAGCCTCCTGCACCTGGCCGGGCAGCCGCCAGGAACAGTGATCCGCATAGTTCCGCGCATTCTGACCAGCAGAGTTGGCGCCTGACCTGCGCCGGGAGGAACTGAACTGTGCGCAGAGGCCCCTGCCGCATGGCGGGCCGCCAGCCGGTGTCCTTGGTCGGCGGTGCTACTTCTCGGCCGTGCCGGATCTCCCGCCGATAGACTCCTGATCACTGTCCGCGCCGGTGCGCGAGTCCCTGACCAGGTCGTCGCAGAAGGCAGCGACGTCGTCGCCGATGAGCTCCAGGACTCCCTTGCCGGCCGCCACGCCCTCTTCGAAGAAATCGACAATTCCCGTCAGCAGGTGCCCGTCAGCCAGGTCGGCCGACCCGATCTTGAACAGGTACCTCTGAATCTCCTTGCAGGCGATCTGGTAATCCGGCGGAAGCGCCTTCACCCGCGCCATGTGCGCCCGCCACTGCTTCTTGCCCTCGATGACGTCCTGGATGCCCACGTCAGCCTCCTAGCCGACCCAGTTTCCTGGCAACGTTCCTGTTCAGCTGCGCGCGCCACCGGTCGCGATAGCTCCGAGCCCCTTCTCCGCCGGCCAGCGCCGCGCAGAACCCCTTGATGTCGTCGCCCAGCACCTCGTGAATGTCCCGCCCGTCCGCCGCTGTTTCTTCGAGCAGCCCCAGGGCGCCGTCAAGAACCGGCATCAGGTTGCGGCCCGTGAAGCCCCCGTAGGGCAAGATGTCAGCCTTGATCTGCTCCCACGCCTCCCGGTAGTCGGCCGGCAGTGCCTCGGCCCGGGCCTCGAGCGCCTTCCATTCCCTGGTGAGGTCGCTGCCCGTGATGGTCTCCCAGAAGCTCATCGGCCGCCCTCCCTGAGCTTGTCGATTCGTGATGAGAGGTACTCCCATTTCGCCCAGAACATCGCGAGTTCTCCGCGTCCCGCGTCGTTGAGTGCATAGAACTTGCGCGGCGGGCCCATCCCGGATGGCCGTTTCGTTACCTCGACGAGGCCGTTCCTCTCCAGCCGCAGCAAGATGGTGTAGACCGTGCCCTCGATGACGTCGGCGAAGCCGATCTCGTTCAGCCGACGCGTGATGGCGTACCCGTAGGCCTCCTCGCTGCCGATGATTTCGAGCACGCAGCCCTCAAGCGTGCCCTTCAGCATCTCCGTCAGGTCTTCCATCGCGGGTCCTCTGCGGTCCTCTTGGTACTCCGTACTACCGAGTACCACTATACGGTATCACAGGGTAGTGGACCATGCCCGGCAAGCGGCGGTGCGGTGCAAGCCCCAGCAGGGGACGTCGTCATGATTTGACCGCAAAGTAGTCGTGGCCTTAGGTAGTTCGGAGTAGTGGTCGAACTACCCACCGGAGCACTCTTATGTCCAAATCCATCGCCGTGTTCGGAGCCGGGCCCGGCCTCGGCCAGGCTGTCGCCCGTCGCTACGCGCGGGAGGGTTACGCCGTCACGTTGGTGGCTCGCCGCTCGGAGCCGCTTGACCGGCTGGCGAAGGATCTGTCCAGTGCCGGGGCAACCGCGCACGTCATCACGGCCGACCTCGTCGACACCGGTGGCATTCCCCGGCTGGCCGGGCAAATCCGCGCCAAGGCCGGGCACCTCGACGCCTTTTACTACGCACCCACCCCGAGGGCCGGGTTCGTTTCCGCAGCCAACCTGACCCCGCAGCACGCCCGGACCTTCATGCCGCTGATCTTCTACACGACGCTGGCACTCGTGCAGGAGTTCCTGCCGCACATGCTTGAGCAGGGCGACGGCGCGATCCTGACTGCGCAGGGCGGCAGCACAGTGGACGGCGTGCCGAACATGAGCGGCCCCAGTCCTGCCCAGGCCGCCCAGCGCAACTACCTGCAAGCCCTGCACGCCGAGGTTGCCGGCAAAGGCGTCTACGTCGGGATGCTTTACATCGGCGCCGCCATCAAGAACAGCGCCTTCCACACCGAGTTGGAGCGGGCCAAAGCGGCGGGCGAACCGGTGTGGGAGATGTCTGTCGTCGACCCCGAATATCTCGCCGACCTGCTCTGGACCATGCACGCCACGAAGGAACAGCGCGAACTCAGATATCCGTAGCGTCGCGTGCCGTCGGCCGGCCAGATGCCAGCGCAGGTTCTGCGCGTCGGGCGGGTGCCAGCATCGAGCGCGCGAGCGTGCCGTAGCCGCGCAGCAGCCGCGGTCCGGCCCACAGCCCGAGTGCGCCGAAGGCGAGGCCGGCCGGTACCGACAGCCACGCTGCGCGGGAATTGGTTACGT
>JASHOL010000420.1 GCA_030041135.1 Streptosporangiaceae bacterium
TCAGCAGTAGGGCGGCTCGGGCGGCGGTGTGCAGGTAGTGATCGAGCACCCGGCCAATGGCGGCCTCGCGCTCGTGCTGGCTGTGGTGGGCGCGGGCCTGGTCGGCGGCGTAGGCGCGGAGCAGGTCGTGGAAGGCGTACCGGCCCGGGACACGCTCGGCGATCAGGTGCGCGCGGGTCAGCTCGCCGAGTAGGCGACGGGCATCGGCCTGTTCTGCTGCCGCCAGGCTGGCTGTTGCGGGCACGGTAATGTCTGGTCCGGGGTGCAGGCCCAGCAGCGCGAACATCCGCGCCGCGTCGGTGCTCAGCTGCCGGGTGGACCAGGAGAACACGGCCCGCACGCTTGCGGCGGGGTCGCCGCCATCGAGGGCGTCCAAGCGCCCGGCCACATCGGCCAGCTCGGCCACGAGGGCAGCGAGCGGGAATCCTGGGCGTGTTTCCGCGCGGGCGGCGGCGACCGCCAGGGCCAGCGGGAGCCGGGCGCACAGCCCGGCGATCTGATCGACCGCGTCCGGCTCGGCCGCGGCCCGCGCCGCCGCCAACCCCGGGTTCCCGCTCGCCGCCCTGGCCGACGAGCTCGCCGACACAGCGGGCCGCCTGGACGCCCTCGATGCCGGCGACCCGGCGGCCAGCGTGCGGGCCGTGTTCTCCTGGTCCACCCGGCAGCTCACCCCCGATGGCGCGCGGATGTTCCGGCTACTGAGCCTGCACCCCGGCCCCGACATCGGCGTTCCCGCCGCCGCCAGCCTCGTCGGCCGTCCGCAGCCCGAGGCTCGCTGCCTGCTGCGCGAGCTGGCCCGCGCGCACCTGATCGCCGAGCACGTCCCCGGCCGGTACGCCGTCCACGACCTGCTGCGGTTCTACGCCATCGAGCAAGCCCACAACACCGACACCGACAGCGATCGGCGCGAGGCCACGGGCAGGATGCTCGACTACTACCTGCACGCCGCCGCTCGTGCCGGCCGCCTGCTTGATCCAGCCAGGGAGCCGGTCGCACTCGCCTCGCCCAGACCAGGCGTCGCTACATGGCGGTCCGCCGATCACCGGCAGGCCCTCGCCTGGTTCGAGGCCGAACATCAGGTCCTGCTCGCCGCCGTCGCCCTCGCCGCCGAGTCCGGGTTCGACAGCCACGCCTGGCAGCTCCCCTGGGCCATGACGCCCTTCCTGCATACCCGCGGGCACTGGCAAGAACTGGCTGCGATCCAGCGCACGGCGCTGGCCGCCGCGACCCGCCAGAGAGACATCGCCGCACAAGCCTTGTCGAGCCGCCTCCTGGCAAACAGCTGTACCAGCCTCGGCGACCATGATCAAGCTCATCGCCATCGCGCCAGCAGCCTCACGCTCTACCAGCGGCTCGGCAACCGCCTCGGCGAGGGCAAGATTCAGCAGCATCTCAGCGTGCTAGCCGAAGCCCAGGGCCGCTACGCCGACGCGCTCGGGCACGCCGAGCAGGCGCTGCGGCTGTACCAGTCCGTCGGTGACAAGGCAAACGAGGCCGTGATGCTCAACGACATCGGCTGGTACCACGGGCTTCTCGGTAACTACCGGCAGGCCCGCGCGTTCTGCCGCCAGGCGCTCACCCTGTGCGCGGAAGCCGGCCACCGCTGGCTCGAGGGATGTATCTGGGACAGCCTGGGGTACGCCGAGCACCACGTGGGCAACCTTGCCGAGGCCGCCGCCTGTTACCAGCGAGCGTTGAACATCGCCAGGCAAGCCGGTGCCCGCTTCAATGAAGCGGGCACGCTCACCCGCCTCGGCGACAACCGCCACGCCGCGGGCGAGCTGGCTCAGGCCCAGAGGGCCTGGCAGCAGGCACTCACCATTCTCGAGGACCTGCAGCACAACCACGCCGATCAAGTCCGCGCCAAACTCGCGAGCACAAACGCCCATCCCGCGTAGGGCGCTCCGGCTGAAGTGGGGGGTATGTGCGACTCGCTCGGTCTCAGGAGATCAGCCCGAGCTGGCGGGCGCGGATGACCGCCTCGGTCCGGTTGACCGCGCCGAGCTTGGCCAGCACGTGGGTGACATGTTTCTTGACGGTGTCGAGACTGATTACGAGGTCTTCGGCAATCCGCTGGTTCGGCCAGCCGGCGGCGAGCAACTCCAGGACCTGCGTTTCCCTGGCCGTGAGTGGCTCGATCAGGCCAGCTACGGCGGGGCGGGCGCTCCCGCGGCCGTCCCCCGATGACTGCTGCGCAGGCCCGCAGGCCCGCAGTACGGCCGCCAGGTGGGCGAGTGGCACCGGCGGGACGGTCGGCTGCCCATTCCGGTTCGCCGCGAGCAACCGGCCAAGCAGCGCTGCCATCGGCGCGCCCTCGTCGGCGAACACCCGGACGTGACCGTGGCTGTCGGCGAGAACGAGCGCCGTCGCAAGCTCGGCCATGGCCGAAGGCTCGTCGCCGTCGCGCCGGAGCGCCAGTGCCCGCAGTGCGCGGATCTCGATGACGCTTCCGGTACGGCCCTGGCTCTCCGCGGTCACCTGCAGTCGGTCAAGGAGACCGAGCGCCAACCCGGAACGGTCCTGGGCCATCAGCACCCTGACCAGCACCAGGTAGTCCCGCTCACTCGGGTAGGACGGATCGCCGTCCGGACGCAGCCCCCGCTCGATCGTCCACGCGGCCGCCGCCGCGACGTCGCCCTGGGCCAGCAACAGCCGGGCACGCTCGGCGGGCACCGGGTAGAGCAAGCTGGTGACGACCGGGCTCGGTCCGGCCCGTTCGGCCTCCTGCATCGCATCCAGCGCTCCCGGCGAGTCGCCTTCGGCCTGGCGGATCCAGGCGAGCGTGGCCAGCCCGGCGGCAAGCGGCAGGGTTTCGCTGAGCTGCCGGCACCGCGGCAGACCCTCGGCAAGGTCGCTGAGCGCTGCCGCTAGGTCACCGCGCTGATAGTGGACGGCGGCCAGGCCCACCTGCCCGATGCCGGCCACCGGCGACGGCGGCCGGCCCGGTGGTGCCGCGATCTGGAGCAGCGCACGGTAGGCGTCGAGGGCACCTCCCAGGTTGCCCTGTGCGATCCGGATCTGCGCGGTGTGGTTGCAGCCCTGGGCGGCCAAGGCTTGCTGGCCGGTGGCCCGCCACCTGGCGATGCCGGCCGTGTACCACTGCCCGGCGGCGTCGAGCCTGCCGCCGAGCCAGTCCGCGAGCGCAAGGTTGAGCTGGTAGGTGGAGGTGAGCAGCTCTTCGCCCTGACGCAGCCGGGCGCGGGCCTGTTCGGCGGACTCGATCATCTGGCCGACATCGCCGTGCAGGTACCCCAGCCAGCCCGTCGCGATCGCCGTTGCGGCCGGGACGTTGGCGATCAGGCTCGCTCCGCGGCCGGCCGAAGGACGGAAGCCATCGTCGTCTGCGTCCCGCTCGGCCCCGAGGCAGGCGATCGCCGCCTGTGCGGCGACGGGGTCGCCGTAGGTCAGCGCCATGAACGCCCGGGCCAGGCTCAGCCTTGGGCGGCTGCTCGCCATGTCAGCCGGCAGCGCCGTGAGCCAGCTTCGCAACGTGGCGCTTTCGCCAGTGAAGAATACGGCGTCGAAATACCGCTCGATGATCCTCGCGGCGGCTACCGGGTCAGCGGCGGCGAGCGCGTGCGTCACCGCATCGTCGGGCAATCCGTGCTCGGCATGCCAGGCGGACGCCGCCGTGTGCAGGGCCACGGCGCGATCGGGAAGCTCGACCTGCAACCGGGCCAGGAGCAGGTCGGCGAACAACTGGTGATAGCGCCACCACTCACGCGCATCGTCCAGCGGCAGCAGGAACAGGCCCTCCCGCTCGATCCGCTCGAGCATCGCCTGGCCGCCCGCCCGGCCGGTGACCGCGTCGCACAGGTCGCCCGACAGCCGGTCGAGCACCGAGGTCTCCAGCAGGAATCGCCGCAGCTCGGCGTCCTGGCGGTCAAGCACCTCCTCGGCCAGGTAGTCAAGTACAAAGCGGTTGCTGCCGCTGAATTCGGTCACGAACGCCGTGACGTCGCCGCGGCCGGACAGGGACAGTCCGGCCAGCTTCAGCCCGGCGGCCCAGCCTTCGGTCCGGCCGGTCAGCGCTGCCACCGCCGCGTCGGTCAGGCCGGGCTGGGCGCTGAGCAGGGTTCCCGCCTCTGCTGCGGTGAACCTGAGATCGGCCGCGCGCAGTTCGGTGAGCCCGCCGCGCGCCCGGAGCCGGCTTATCCGCAGCGGAGGGTCAGACCGGCTCGAGAGGACGACGCGCAGTCCCGGCGGGAGATGGTCAAGCAGGAACTGCACGCCAGCCTGGACCGGCTCGGCGTCGATCAGGTGAAAGTCGTCAAGGACCAGCAGCGTGAGGCTGGCCGCTGACTGCCCGGCCAGTTCGTTGATCAGGCTTGTGATCACGCTCTCGAACGACTGCGGTGGCGGCGGCCCAAGCAGCGGGCGGACCCGGTCGCCGATCCCTGGACGTGCCCGCTCAAGCGCGGCGGCGACATGACGCCAGAACCTGGCCGGGTCGTTGTCCCCCGAGTCGAGCGACAGCCACGCGACCGGATGCCGGCCCGAACTGGCCCAGGATGCCAGCAGCGCCGACTTGCCGAAGCCGGCCGGCGCGCAGACCAGGATCAGCTCGCGCCCCAGCCCCTCATCGAGCCTGGCGGCCAGCCGGGGCCTGACCACGAAATCGGGCCGCGGCCGGGGCACATGCAGCTTGGTGGCCAGCAGGACGTCCCGGGCTTCCATGCCACCGATGGTCGCGTGTCGGCAGTGAAGATTCCACTCGGCCTTCCACTTTCGGGTGACGCTCGCCGGCGCCGCCGTACGTAGCGTTCCCGTGTCGATAGAGATCATCGAGGGCCGGAGAAAACCGTCATGTCCGCAACTCAGTTCACAACTCGCGTACCGACCGCCGAAGCCGCCGGCCGGCGCCGCCTGGGCCTGGCGCTCGCGGTGATCGCCACCGCGCAGCTCATGGTGGTGCTGGACACCGCCATCGTCAACGTCGCGCTCCCGCATATCCAGAACGCGCTGGGTTTCTCTGGCGCCGGCCTTGAGTGGGTGGTCAACGGGTATGCGATCACGTTCGGCGGGCTGACGCTGCTCGGCGGGCGGACCGGGGACCTGCTCGGCCGCAGGACCATGTTCATGGTCGGCCTGCTGCTGTTCACCGCGGCGTCGCTGGCCGGAGGGCTTGCCACCTCGCAGGGCTGGCTGGTGGCTGCGCGTGTCGTTCAGGGCACCGGGGCAGCGATTGTCGCCCCGACGGCACTGGCGCTGATCACCACCTCGTTCCCCGAGGGCAAACCGCGCAACCGGGCGATGGGCGTCTATGCGGCCATGAGCGCCCTCGGCGGCGCGGTCGGCCTGATCGCCGGCGGGCTGCTCACGAGCTATGTGTCCTGGCGCTGGGTGTTGTTCGTCAACGTGCCGATCGGAGTGGCCGTCATGCTGGCGGCGCCCCGCGTGCTCGGCGCGTCGCGGCGCCAGCGGGGTCGCTTCGACCTGCCCGGTAGCATCACCGGCACCGTTGGCGTCGCCGCGTTGGTCTACGGGCTCTCATCCGCGGCGCCAGGCGGCCCTGGCGACCAGTCGCACTGGGGGGACGCCAAGGTTGTGGCGGCGCTGGCCGCCGCCGGCATGTTGCTGACGGCGTTCGCGATCATCGAGGCGCGCAGCCGCAACCCGCTGCTGCCGCTCAGGCTGCTGGCTGACCGGAGCCGCTCAGGAGCGAATCTGGCGATGCTGCTCGTTGGCACGGCGCTGTTCGGCACGTTCTTCTTCCTCACCCTGTTCTTGCAGGAGGTCTGGGGATACTCGGCGCTACGGGCCGGGCTCGCCTACCTGCCGATGACCGCCGCGATCGGGGTTACCTCCGGCCTGTCGGCGCGGCTTGTGCCGCGGGCCGGCGCCCGGACCATGCTGGCGGCCGGAAGCGCAACCTTCGCCGGCGGGCTTTACTGGCTGTCCCGGCTCAGCGAGCATGGCAGTTACGTGCACACGGTGCTCGCCCCGACCGTTCTGATCGGCGCCGGCCTCGGCATGCTGTTCGTCCCGATCACGCTGGTCGCCATGGCCAAGGTTGCCGACAAGGAGTCCGGGGTGGCCGCTAGCCTGCGCAACGCCGGTCAGCAGGTCGGCGGCTCGGTCGGCCTTGCCGTGCTCGGCAGCGTCGTCTGGACCGTCGTCGCCGACAACGCTCGGACGGCCCGTCACCAGGCCGCGGCGGCCGGCCGGCAGACTGCTGCCGCCAGCCACGGCGCAGCCACCGCGGCCTACCACCAGGCCCTGGTCGCCGGGTTCTCGCGCGGGTTCGATGTCGCGGCCGGGATCGTGCTCGTCGCGCTGGCCATCACCCTCGTCATGATCCGGATCCGTAAGGCCGACCTAGCCGGAGCCAATGCTCACTGACGCGCACGACCTGGGCCGTTCGGTCCAGGTCAAACTGGAGGACACCATGAAGCTCACGATCATCGCGGCAACCGGCGGAGTCGGCCGGCAGCTCCTCGGCCAGGCGGTCGATGCCGGCCACAGCGTCACGGCGGTGGTGCGCAACCCCGGCAAACTGCCGCCTGGCGCCACGGCGAACCCGGCCGTCCGGGTCGTCACCGCCGACATGGCCGCCCCCGACCCAGAGACGCTGGCGACCGCGATCGCGGGAAGCGACGCCGTGCTGTCGGCTCTCGGACCGCACAACAACTCGGATGCCGGGATCACCGCGCCGGGCACCCGCGCCATCATCACGGCGATGGGCGCGGCCGGGGTCCGGCGGATCGTCGCGATCAGCGCAACGCCGGTGGGCACGGTGGCCTCGCCGGACCGCCCGCACCCGCCCCGCCACGACCCCGGCGACGGCTTCTTCATGCGGTACATCGGCGAGAACATGGTGAAGGCCATGTTCGGCAAGGTTTACGAGGACCTGGCGCGAATGGAGGACGCGCTGCGCGGGTCCGGCCTCGACTGGACCGCGCTCCGGCCGCCGAAGCTCACCGACAAGCCGCTGACCGGCCGGTACCGCGTCGCCTACGGGCGGAACGTGCGGGGCAGCTGGTCCGTCCCCCGTGCCGATGTAGCCCATTACATGCTGCGGGCTCTCGACCAGCCGGAGACCATCGGCCAGGTTATCGGCATCGCCTTGTGATGCTCGAAGCGCTGGATGTCTGCTGCCGTGCGCGTGGTGAACCTTGATCCCATGGGCCCGTCTCCACGCGAAGTCGCCCGCCGGTGCGGTGCTTACTGCCGGTTAGCCGGTTTTGCCGGCCACGCCAGCGAGGAACGCGGGCCCGTACGTCGCAGGCGGGACTGCCGTTGGTGGTGGCGAGCCTGCGAACTGGACGACGTCAGTCTCGGCTAGCTCGGGTCCGCGTGGTCGTGGCCGCCAGTACGCGACCGGGACGATGCCGGGTTTTTCGAGTTCCAGGCCGTCGAAGAACGCTTCGATCTCGTCAGGGGGGCGCAGGGTG
>JASHOL010000421.1 GCA_030041135.1 Streptosporangiaceae bacterium
GGCACAGCGTGTCCGATCGAGCTGTCAACCGCGGGCCGAGACCTGGGCCCTGCCGGGCGGCGTCCTCTCGTCGCTCGCGGCCATCCGCCAGGAGCCTGGCCTCAAAGTCCGCGCGGTCGGCCTTGCGCTGGCGGCTGCACAGTCCCGCCGATCGGCGCGGTCGGGTGCTGGGAGTCAGGCGGGTCTGTGCGGGTGCTAATCGGCGAGTTCGGTGCGCGCCTCGCTGACCTGCTGCAGGATGCGGTATGCCTGGTCGGCCCTGGCAATCGCGTCGGCTAGCGCTCGCCGGCCTTCCACCCTCGCAACCGTGACCGCGTCACCGGCCATGACAGCCAGCCGCAGGTCAGGGCCGAGTGACTTCGACGCGGACCGGATCGTCACCCACCGGCTGCGCCCGGCCGTGATCGTGAACGCTGGCGCGCCTGCCACGTCGGCCGCATGGTCATCTTCGACAACCAGCACGTCCGGGTGTGCAGCAGGCACCGCGGGCAGGTCCTCGGTCCGCGCCTTATTCCATGCGGCGCCCGTCGGGTTCTGCGCACGCGGCACGAGCAGGACCGCCGCGCAGCCGCGGGCCAGCGCCTGAGCGAGCGAGTCTGGGCGGGCGCCGTACTCGTCGAGGCTGACCGGCACGATAGCCATGTCCATCGCGGACAGCAGGTCGAACAACGGCGCGTAGCCCGGATCCTCGACCGCGACCCGATCGCCCGGCCGTAGCCATGCGCCGAGCACTCGTTCCACTCCGTCGAGTGCCCCGCCGACGACCGCGAGATGCGATGGATCGATGCCATCGGCGCGGAGCCTGGCCGTCGCCTGCACCGCCAGGGCCGGGGACATTGTCCAGGTCCATCTGGTCCCACGCAAGCCCGAGGACTTCGCTCCCGCCAGTGATGGCTAGGTCGGCGCCTCTCGTCTCGTGCGGGGAAATCATCGCGACACGCTCGCTGTCGTGACCCTGCCTGTGCGCCTAAGTCGCCGCACAGTCTCAGGGCAGTCGACGAGGCCGGGGAGTTATCCGCGTGTCGCGGCCAGGAGGACGCGGTGGCCTGACTTGTCGTAATAGGAACCAACAACGACGCATTGACCGCTCGGGAGGCAGGCTGTATCGAGTTCTACTGCGTCTCCGCCGCGGACTATGGACGTGCTGGCATTGGCTGGCGGCCTAACGGTAACGGCATGACCCCAGCGCCCGTGGGCGTAGGTGATGGCGCTGCCTGGCGATGTGAGGGTCGCTCCGCTGCCAACCTCCAGGCAGGAGGCGTTGGTGCAGGCTACGGAATTGGCCGACGGCAGGAGCTCGATAGGACTCCACCGTTCGTTAACTTCGCTGACGGCCATGCCGAGGCGTTGCATCTGGGGCCCGGCATAGTCCCCGACGGCGACGCAGCCGCCATGCGGCATGCAGCTCACCGATAGCAGGCCAGCGAAGGAATTGCCGTCGTATGTACCTAGGTCTGCAGGAGCTTTGATTGTCTGAGCGCGGAGCCAGCGCCCGCGGATCTCGATGACGGCCATTGGCCGCCGCGCTTCCTGTGAGGGATTCGTGATGGTGTTGTACTCGCCGACGGCCACGCAGGAGCCGGCGGCCTGGCACGCCACCGACGACAACTGGTCGCCGGCTACGTTGGAACTTGCCAGAGAAGGCGGCATCATGATGGCCGCCGTCTGCCAGGTGCTGCTAACCTCGGTGACGATCATCGGCAGTTCG
The DNA here is from genome assembly GCA_030041135.1 of Streptosporangiaceae bacterium. Lineage (GTDB taxonomy): Bacteria > Actinomycetota > Actinomycetes > Streptosporangiales > Streptosporangiaceae > JAJYUU01. The sequence continues at coordinate 1,709 of JASHOL010000421.1, forward strand.
CCATACTTCACGTTCTGGAGACTTCCGACGGCGACGCAGTTCCCCACGGATGTGCACGTCACGCCGTTGAGGCTGTCAGCGAGGTCAGATCCGGGCAGCCGGACGCGTATGACGGCCGCCCAGTGGCCGTTAGTCTCTGTCGCGACGAATGCGTACTGAAGTCCTGACCTTGCGTAGGTTCCGGTTCCGACCGCCACGCACGACCCCGGCGGCTCGCAGGCAACGTCATTGAGTTGCGACGAAACAGTGCGTGGTGGCATCGGCAGCATCGCAGCGCGCGCCCACCTGCCGCCTCCGTAGGTGATCGTGAAGGCGTCCGGGCTGTCAGGCGTGCCGGTGTATGCCGTTCCGCCGGCAAGGCAGCTACGGGCGGCCACGCAGGCGACGGCCGACAGGCTCGCGCCGACAGCCCCGGGCGGGGACGCGATCTCCGTTGCATACCAGATCGAAGTCCGGGCAAACGAAATTGTCGGCGCCCCGCCTGCCCGGGCGGGCTGTGCTCTGCCGGTGCCGGCACACGCGGTCACTGACAGTGCGATGCCTAGGGCGAGCCACATACTCCGCGAGGGATACGGGTGAAGGTGGGCCTGTCGGTTAATCCGCAAGTCTATCCGATCGCAAACCCTGCCCGAGTGAGCGACGGACATTGGCCGTATTCTCCCTGCTTCCATGTCTAGGGTATAGACCTTGGTGGGCCGCCTTCAAGGCGACACCGCCACACGATCGTTCCTCCGTCAGCGGTACCACCTTTGACACTCGGAAGCCGGTTGGCGTTGTCGCGGCCGCGTTCCCGTTCTGAAGCTAAGCGGACGTTCGCTGAGTGCACCACCTCGCGGTCACCCTGCTGATCTTCCTGGTTCGACCTGGACCCGATCCGCGTCCCGCACGCCACCACTCGCCCCGGCAATAGTCCGGAACCCGGCACAGGCAGGCGTCGCGCGGTACATACGGCCAGGTCCGGGCGGCATCCGGGCGACGGGAGAGGCGCGTGTCTGAGGCCGCCCAAGTATGGCTCGCACACGCGGCAGGTCGCAGGCGCCCGCCGGTACGGCATCGACAAGCGGCACGCCATGCACCCGGCGGGACGCAACCCCGGCGACGTCTGGTCGATTCCGACCCGCCCGTACCGCGGCCGCACTTCGCCGCGTTCCCCATCAACGTCCCGCTGCGCTGCATCCAGGCCGGGTGCAAGCCCGGCGGCACTGTCCTTGATCCGGTCTGCGGCACCGGCACGACCGGCATTGCCGCCCGGAAACTCGGGCGGCACTTCACCGGCATCGAACTCAACCCGGCATTCGCCGAGATTGCCGCCCAGCGGCTCCGCGATGCCGCGGCGGCAACCGAGCCAGACGACGGCAACCTGGCATGCCTGGGACGGCACCCGAGCCGACCGGCTGCCGGAGACGATCACCCGGCTCGCGGCAGCCGCGGCCCATGAGCCCGTCCCCGAGATCGACCAGTTCCGCGAGCAGATCGCCGAAGCCGACCGGCAACTCGCCGCCTACCGCGCTGCTCTGGACGGCGGCGGAGACCCAACCGTCATCGGCGCATGGATCGCCGAGACCCAGGCCCGGAAGCTCGCCACCCAGGCCCGCCTCGGATCGCTCGCCGGGGCTGTCCCGGCCCGCCTGACCAGTCAGGAGATCACGGCCATGGTCACCGCGATCTGCGACGTCGTGACCGTTCTCGCCACCGCTGACCCGGTGGACAAGGCCGAGCTGTACGGCCAGCTGAGACTACGGCTGACTTACAACCCAGGCCGGAGAACAGTAACCGCGCGCGCTGAAGTCGGGCGGATATGTACGAAAGGGTCGTGTCCGAGGGGGGA
>JASHOL010000005.1 GCA_030041135.1 Streptosporangiaceae bacterium
AGCCGCGACGTCGCCGCGCCCGCCGCGCGCCCGATGCGGCCGGCCGTGCAGCGCGTGGGCAGGCGGCGGCCGCGGTCCAGGACACCGAGGCTGGCGCGGACGAGACCCTGGCCGCGGACACCGCGCTCGACGATGAGGCGGCCGACGTGACCTCCGATGCCGTGGCCGAGGAGGATGTCGACGACGACGATGACGTCGACGACGACGATGACGTCGACGACGCCGAGGACGACGACGACCAGGCCGACGAGCCGGCGGACGACGAGTAGCCACATAGCCATGGACGAGCCCGGCCAGCCTGAGCTGGCCGGGCTCGTCCGGCTCCGGCTCGACCTCGGTTATGACGGATCCGGCTTCCACGGCTGGGCCAGCCAGCCGGGCCTGCGTACCGTCCAGCAGGTGATCGAGGAGGCTCTCGGCCGGGTCCTGGGCCTGCCTGGCCCGCCCTGGCCAGCGCTCACGGTCGCGGGACGCACCGACTCGGGCGTCCACGCCCGCGGTCAAGTCGCGCACGTTGACGTTCCGGCCGATGCCTGGGCGCAGGCCGCCGCGGTCGCCGTCCGCCGACTCGGCCGGCTGCTGCCCGATGACGTCAGGATCTGGTCCATCGGGCTTGCCGAGGTCGGCTTCGACGCGCGCTTCTCCGCGCTCTGGCGCCGGTATTCCTATCGAGTCTGCGACGACCCCGTGCTGGAGGATCCACTGCGCCGGCGCGACACCCTTTGGTACGGCCGCCGGCTCGACCTGGACCGGATGAACGAGGCGGCCGGCGTTTGCCTGGGCGAGCACGACTTCGCAGCGTTCTGTCGCCGACGGGAGGGCGCCACGACGGTCAGGACGGTGATCTGGCTGGACTGGGCCCGCGCTGAGCCCGGCGTTTGCGTGGCGACGGTCACCGCGGATGCCTTCTGCCACAACATGGTCAGGGCGCTGACCGGAGCGCTGCTGTCGGTGGGCGACGGCAGCAGGTCGCCCGCCTGGCTAGGGGAGATCCTCGAGGCCCGGCGCCGTGACCCGGCGGTTCGGGTGGCGCCGGCGCACCCGTTGTGCCTGGAGGAGGTCGGGTACCCGCCAGCCGCAGACCTGGCCGCGCGGGCAGCGAGCACGCGAAGAATGCGGGAACTGCCTCACGCCGGGTAGGCGCTAGTGCCGTAGCAGGCAGCGTTCGCCGCTTTTTATGCCGACGGAAGCGGGTGATGCCTGGCGCGGTTCACGTTCGGATCGCGGGGGGTCAGGCGTCCGCGGGGGGGGGGCTCCATTGTGGCCGGTCGGAATCCCGGGCAGCTCGTGGAGGGCCCGACCCGTCTGCTCGGGTAGTTGTGCGGACAGCTGGGACGCGGTCAGGGCTGCGGCAGCTTCGCGGTCAGTGCGGCGAGCACGCTGGGGGCCGAGATCGTGCTGATGAGCAGCGTTCCGGCGGCGCGATCGCCGCGGATGACCAGGTCGCTGCGGTCGGCCATGTCTTGGGTGTCTGCCCCGGCGAGGACGCCGAGCAGCCCGGCCTGGGTGAGGTCGATCACGGCCGTGGCCGGCTCTGGCGGCCCGCCGTCGCAGGGCACGAGCGTGAGGCGCCTGTCGCGGACCTCGATCCGGGCGATCTCCCCGTCGCAGCAGATGTCGAAGACGCCTGCCAGCCCGGCCGGGAGTGGCGGGGGATCGAGGACCAGGGTGGTCAGCCCGGTCCGCGCCGAGACCTGGCTGGGGCTGGCGGGCGGGTCCAGCCGGGCGGCGCCCCAGCGGCCGAGTTCGGCGAGCACGGGTCGCAGTGCCCGGCCCCGTCCGGTCAGCTCGTAGCGCTGCCGCCGCCCGGTACCGCTGCGGCTCAGCACGCCGGCGTCGGCTAGCCCGCGGAGCCGGGCGGACAGGATGTCGGTGCCCATGCCGGGCAGGGCGGCGGCGAGCTCGGTGAAGCGGCGGGGGCCGAGCATGAGCTCGCGCACGACGAGCAGCGCCCACCGGTCGCCGATGACGTCGAGCGCGGATGCCATCGGGCAGTACTGCTGGTAGCTCCGGGTTTTCGGCTGGTCGCCTCGGCGTGTCCGCACCTCTCGAGGATACCATTTTGACTTGGAAAATCAAAGTATCTATGATTGGAAAATCCAAGTGAATGTGGCCTGATGGAGAAGGACACCATGTCACACTGGCCGAGCTACATCTGGGCGCTGGCCATTACCGCCGCCATCGGCATCCCTGGCATGACCGCTGTCATGCTCGGCTACGGGGCCAGGAAAGCCGGGGCGAGCAGGAGGACCGGGGTCGTCGCGGCGGCGATCGCCGCGGGCTGGCTTGCGGTCAGCATGGCGCTCGCCGGGACCGGCGCCTACCAGCACGGAGCGCGGCACGCGGGGCCGTGGTTCGGGCTCGCCTTCGCTGCCGCGTTGGCCGGGGCTCTGCTGGCGAGCCGGCTGCCCGCCGTCCGCCGCGCGCTAGCCGTGCCGGGCATGGCGTCCTGGCTGGAGTTGCCGCACACGCTCCGGATCGAGGGAGCCGTGTTCCTGATCCTGATGGCCCAGGGACAGCTGCCGGCCGTGTTCGCCCTGCCCGCCGGCATCGGCGACATTGCGGCCGGGCTAGCCGCTCCGTTCGTCGCCCGCCGGCTCGCGCGGGGGACAGGGACGCGCGCCGCGATCGCGTTCGCCCTGTTCGGTATCGCCGACCTGATCGTGGCGCTGAGCATCGGATTCCTGGCCGGGCTCGGGCCAGTGCTGGTGTTCCACGGGGCCGCGTCCACGCTGCCGCTCAGCCAGCTCCCGCTGGCCCTGATCCCGACGGTCGCGGTGCCGACCGCCATCGCCCTGCACGTCGCATCCCTCACCCAGCTCCGCCGCCACGCGAGCGTCCGTGACCAGCGGCCGGGCACGGTCCCGGTACCCAGCCCAGTGACGGCCTGACCCATGACACAAGACGACGCGAAGGGAGCATCCAGGCATGGGCAGAGAGCGCGTACTTGAATCGGTGACGGGCGAGCGCATCGTCATCCAAGAGAGCACCAGAGACGTGCTGCGCTTCGAGCGGCACCTCCCGCCCAATCAGCGTCCGGTCCCCAAAGTGGCACATCCGACACAGGGAGCCCACCTGAAGGTGCTGGAAGGCCGTCTGCACGCCGCGGTAGGCACAAAGACACGGGACTATGAAGCAGGAGAGTCCTTCGCCGTTCCAGCGGAGGCTTTTCACAGCGCGTGGAACGCGGATACTCGACCGGCGCGCGTCCTGGTGGAGTTCAGCCCAGCGGTAGGGATACTGGCGTTCTTTGCCGACGTGATGGGGTTGACCAGCATGAATCTGCTTGGGATTGTGCGGGTCGTCAAGCGGCACCGGGGCGCCGTCCGGCTGGCTCCTCCCTATGCGCAGATAGTCGGGCTGATTGGTCTTTCCGTGCGCTGAGTCGCGATTGCTTGGAGCGACTGGTATTCGCCGAGGGCGACCAGGTCGCGGACGGTCACCGGCCCAGTCTGGGCGATCAGCACCCCCAGGCGACACCCAGCAGGGAAAGGGTGACCTGCTACGGCGCTGCGCTACGGGATGCCGTTCACCATCCGGTTCGACAGGCTGACATTGGCCGTGCTCTGCAGCAGCTGACTCATGAAGGTCGCGAGGCTGGCCTGCTGGGCCTTGGTCTTGGGCGTGCGTAGGTCGGTGAACTCGGCCCAGATGAGGATCAGGTAGTGGCCCTTGAACACGGCCTCCTCGACGCCACTGCCGTGTCCGAGCTTTTTGGTCGGTCCCGCGCGGGCGGGCAGCTGGGCGACGAAGTTGCTGGCTCCGGCGGCCCGTCCGGCCTTCGCCGCGTCGCTGGCGGTCTTGAGGTTGAACACGCCGATCGTCCCCATCTTCGTGCCGGACAGGTAGGACGCGCGCGCCGCCTGCGTGCACCCGGCCGAGCCGATCGCGGACTGCAAGCTCGAGCCGACGACCGCGCCGCTGCAACTCTTGCTCAGGCGGTCGGCCGTGCGGGTATAGGAGGCCCCGGCCGCGCTGAAGCTGAGCGGGTAGAGCTGGGCGATGGCCAGCGGGACCGGGTCATCCAGCCGGGAGGCGATGTGGCCGAATGGTCCAAGCGTCGGAGTGGGCGTCGGCGTCGGCGTGGCGCTGATCGTGGGCGTGACCTGGGGAGTGGCGGCCTGATGGGACGGCGAGGAAATAAGGCGGGAGCCCAGGTACAGGGCGCCGCCGGCCACCAGCACCAGTGCCACCGCGATGAGGATTGCGCTGCGCGGGTACCGATGCCCGCCGTGCCGACGCTGCCGCGCCTGGGGGCGTGCCCGGCGCCCGCCGCCCGTGTCCGGGGCGCCGGTGTCCGGGGCGACCCTCCCTGGAGCGCCAGTCTCTGGAACCGCCCTACCGGCTCGGCCGACGGGCGCCTGCCTTGTCCGCGGCTGGCCGCGTGGCGGCGCGGCCGCGGTTCCGGTGGATCCTGCCGTCCTGATCCCGGTGGCGCCAGGCCGGGCTGTGCCTGCTGGGCCGCTGCCTGCTGGGCCGCTGCCTGCTGGGCCGGTCCTGGCTGGGCCGGTCCTGGCCGGGCCCGTGCCGGCTGGGGTCGGGCTGGCTCCGACAGTGCCCGTCGCTGACCGTGCCGCAGCCGCTTGCGGGCTCCACGGCGCCAGCCTGCGGCCTCGCTCGGCGGGATCTGGCTCACGGCCATGGTCGGTGTCCTGAGGCGATTCTGCTGACCCCTGGCGCCGCCGGAGGCCCGGTCCTATGGCGTCCGGCCCAGGCGGACCGTCGGGCCGCTGACGGTGCCCGGTGGCCGGCGCCGTCACACCCTGCGCTGGCGGGCCCACGGTACTCCCGTGACCGCCTTCACGCTCGCCCAGAACCGGTTCGGCAATCCCGCCCGCTGCAGCCAGTCGCGGCCCCGTTCCCGTATTGAAGCCTGATGATCGGGCCAGGCGTGCGTCGGGATCGGCGATGTCCGGCCCACGATCGCCAGGGGGCTGGGCGTTGCCGGCTGCGGTCGGAGAAGCCCACGTGCCGGTCGCTCGTCCCTCTGCCACCGCCCGCCACGTCTGCGTTGAGGTCACGTCCGCGGCGGGATCGCTGACCGCGAGCATAGAGTAGCCACCCGTGTCCTGGCCGTAATAGCCAGAGCCGTCAGGCCGGCCGGCGTCAGCCTGCCGGCCGTCGGCGGGCCAGCCTGCCGAGGCCTGCGGGCCGGTCGGAGCTGACTGTCCGGTTAGCTCCGGTGGCCCGGCCGGCCCTGGCGCGCCGGCGGAACTGCCCTGGCGCGACCGGCCGCGGTTCCAGGCGGCAAACTGGCCAGGCGGGTACATCGGCAGTGGCTGGCCTGGCAGCGGCGGATAGCCGCGCACCGGGCCCTTGCCGCCCGCACCCGTGGCCGCCGTGCCGTGCCAAGGCGAAGGCTGGCCATGACCGCCGCTGTGCCCGTCGGAGCCGGGCTCGCGCCTGCCGTCGTAACCGGGCAGGAAGACCGACGACTCGCCGTCCGCAGCGGCCTCGCGCTGGCCGGCCGCGGAGCCGATCCGGTGGCTGCCCGACGGGCTGGCCGACGGGCTGGCCCGGTGCCCGCGCCTGCGGCCGACATACTGATCCGCGGGGTCGTCGGGAGGGTTGCGCATTCCGCGAGCGTATCGCTCTGGGGCGGTACGTTAGCCTGGTAGCCGGTTTCTGGCCTGGCGCAGTGCCGGCGCCAGCTCGGCCGCGGCTCACTTTGACCACCGCCGACTACGGCCGGTATCCTGCTGGGTGCGTCCATGCGTACTGGCATGCCCGCGTGCCCGGCAGGGCAGACAGGCGCGGCTGGTACCGGTGGATCCCGTCTGGGGAGTACTTCATGAATGTCCTCGGGCGGGCACGGATTCAGGACTCACACACAAAGGCTTATGACTGTGCGCACATTCAGCCCGAAGGCTGCGGACATCCAGCGCCAATGGCATGTCATCGACGCATCGGACGTCGTCCTAGGCCGACTCGCCAGCCAGACGGCGATGCTGCTGCGCGGCAAGCACAAGCCGATCTTCGCGCCGCATGTCGACACTGGTGACTTCGTCATCATCGTCAACGCGGCCAAGGTAGCGCTGAGCGGCAACAAGCTGCATGACAAGCTCGCCTACCGGCACTCCGGCTATCCGGGCGGTCTGCACTCGATGTCGTACGCGGAACTGATGGTCCGCAGCCCCGAGCGCGTTGTGCAGAAGGCGGTCAAGGGCATGCTGCCCAAGAACGCGCTCGGCCGTCAGATGCTGCGCAAGCTCAAGGTATATGCAGGACCCGAGCATCCGCACAAGGCGCAGACGCCAGTTCCATTCGAGATCACTCAGGTTGAGCAGGCCGGCTCCCGCAAGTAGCCGCCGCGTCACCGTCAGAGCCAAGGCATCATAACTAACCGGGAAGCACGAGGAACAGAACGTGGCTGAGTCCACCGAGACGCTGGATGCAGGAGCGGACGCCGACTTCGAGGGCGCCGAGGAGCACGTGTCCGAGTACACGACGCAAACCAGCGACGCGCCCAGGCAGGCGGCTCGCAGGCCGGTCGTCACCGGCCGCGCCATCAGCACCGGGCGCCGCAAGGAGGCCATCGCTCGGGTCAGGATCCAGCCCGGCAGCGGCCAGTGGAAGATCAACGACCGGACGCTCGACGACTACTTCCCGAACAAGGTCCACCAACAGCTGGTCAGCGAGCCGTTCGTGACGCTTGGAGCCGAGGACCAGTTTGACGTGGTCGCGCGCATCGACGGCGGCGGCGTCAGCGGCCAGGCGGGCGCGCTGCGGCTGGGCATCGCGCGGGCTCTGACGCTTGTCGATCCGGACAGCCGAGCAGCGCTCAAGCGGGCCGGATTCCTGACCAGGGACGCCCGGGTCATCGAGCGCAAGAAGGCCGGCCTGAAAAAGGCCCGTAAGGCTCCTCAGTACTCCAAGCGCTAGTTCGCGGCGACCACGGCACCGAGGATCTCGGGGCAATGGGCCAGCTTTTCGGCACTGATGGCGTCCGCGGGGTCGCCGGGCATAACCTGACCGCCGGCCTGGCAATGACGCTGGCATCTGCGGCTGCCAGCGTCCTGGCCGGCACCGGCGAGTTCGCGTATGCGCGCGAGGCGCAACGCAGGCCGGTCGCGGTCGTAGGCCGTGACCCCAGGGCCTCAGGGGAGTTCCTCGAGGCGGCCGTCGTCGCCGGGCTGGCTGCCAGTGGTGTCGACGTAATCAGGCTCGGTGTGATCCCGACGCCAGGAGTGGCCTATCTGACCGCCGCGCTTGGTGCCGATCTTGGCGTCATGCTGTCGGCCAGCCACAACCCCGCCCCGGACAACGGGATCAAGTTTTTCGCCCGAGGCGGCGTCAAGCTGCCGGACGAGGTCGAGGACGCGATCGAGGCGCGGCTTGGCCACGGCCAGCCGGGCACGCCGCGACCTGATGGTGGGCGCTCGGCACACCCTGGCTCGCCTCAGCCGGACGCGGTGCAGGCTGGCACGGTGCAGCCTGGCACGGTGCAGCCTGGCACGGTGCAGCCGGGTACGGTGCAGCCTGGCACGGTGCAGGCTGGCTCGCCCGGGCCTGGGCCGGCGCAGCCAGCCCCGGCACACGCCGGGCCGGCCGGCGTGCCCGAGGCGGGCTTCGGCCGCGTGGGCGACGCGCCCGACGAGGGAGAGCGCTACCTGCAGCATCTGCTCGCCACGGTTCCCGGCCCGTTGGGCCTCCCGGGTCAGCCGCTGGCCGGACTGCGCGTGGTCGTGGACTGCGCTAACGGTGCCGCATCCGCTTATGCCCCGGAACTGCTGAGTCGCGCGGGCGCGGACGTCATCGCGATCGGCGCCGAGCCCGACGGGCTGAACATCAACCTTGGCTGCGGCTCGACGAGCCTCGCCGTGCTGTCTGCGGCGGTTGTGGAGCACGGAGCCGACGCCGGCATAGCGCACGACGGCGACGCCGACCGCTGCCTGGCCGTGGACTCGTCCGGCCAGGTGATCGACGGAGACCAGATCCTGGCCGTGCTCGCGCTTGCGCTGAAGGAGTCTGGCCGGCTGGCCGGCAACACCGTGGTCGCGACCGTGATGTCCAATCTCGGATTCCGGCACGCCATGCGGGCCGCGGGCATCGACATCGTCGAGACGCCAGTGGGCGACCGCTACCTGATCGCCGCCATGCTGGACGGCAAGTTCGTCCTGGGCGGCGAACAGTCAGGTCACATCATCATGCTCGATCACGCCACGACCGGCGACGGCCTGCTGACCGGGCTGCAACTGCTCGCCGAGGCGGTCCGCCGGGACCGGCCGCTGGCCGACCTGGCCCGCGTGATGAGTAAGTACCCGCAGGTCCTGATCTCGGTGCCGGGCGTGGACAAGGCCAGGGTGGCGGGCTCGGCCGCGGTGTCAGAGGCGGTGACCGCCACGGCGGCCGAGCTCGGTGATACCGGCCGGGTCATCGTCCGGCCCAGTGGCACCGAGCCCGCGGTGCGGGTGATGGTGGAAGCGGCCGATTCCGGCCAGGCCGAGCGGCTGGCCGGAGAGCTGGCCGCCGTTATCAGGGCCGCGGGCTAACATCTCTGCTCGGCCGGACCTGCTCGGCCGGACCTGCTCGGCCGGACCTGCCCGGCCGGACCTGGCGGGACCTGCCCGGCGGGACCTGCACGGGCCCGGCGGGACCTGCCCGGCCGGACCTGCCCGGCGACCTCCGCGGGTCTTCACGGCGGGGCCGGTGGCTCGGCTGGCCGGCGGTGACCTGGCGCGCAGAGGTGGTCGTTCGGCAGGCCTAAGGCGCGACCAACGCCCGGTTTGTGCACGCCCCTCGCTCATGTGTTCGACATTTCATCGATTCGGTTCCATTTGACGACCATTTTATTGGGGTTTGTCGGTACGAAATCGATGAAATGTGCGAATGCTTGCCGCGCAAACTAGAAGAAATAGGGCGAAGTATGTCTCGCTGGCGACGTAGAAGACATGCCTGACTGCGACGTAGTCGATGAGCGAGCTCAGACGGCGCCCACACGCGCGCCCGCGCGGCGGGCCACGCCAGGCCAGAAGCCGCCGCCCAGGAGCAGGCCCAGGAGCAGGCCCAGGAGCAGGCCCAGGAGGAGGCGGAGGAGCAGGCCCAGGAGCGAGCCAGGAGCAGGTCAGGAAAGGGCGAGAAGCGAGCCAGGAGCAGGCCCAGGGACGGGCCAGGAACAGGTCAGAAGCGGGCCAGGAGCAAGCCAGGAGCAGGCCCAGGAACGGGGCCAGGAGCGAGCCAGGAGCAGGCCCAGGAACGGGCCAGGAACGGGCCACGAGCAGGCCAGGAACAGGCCACGAGCAGGCCAGGAACGGGCGAGAAGCGAGCCAGGAACGGGCGAGAAGCGAGCCAGGAGCAGGCCGGAACCCCCGCCCGCATGACAGGCTGTAGCCGTGATCGTGGGCATCGGTGTCGACGTGGCCGACGTTGCCAGGCTGGAGCGGGCGCTCGCCCGCACGCCAGCGCTGGCCCGCCGGTTGTTCGCCGACAGTGAACGCGGTCGGCCGCTCCCGTCGCTCGCGGGCTGCTTCGCCGCGAAAGAGGCCGTAGCGAAGGCCCTGGGTGCGCCTGCGGGCCTGCGCTGGACCGACGCGATAATCAACCATGAACCCGGTGGCAGGCCCGTCCTGGAGACTCTGGGCACCGTGGCCAAGGCCGCCGCGGAGCTCGGCGTGTCGGCGTGGTACGTGTCGATCAGTCATGACGGGGGACTAGCTGTGGCCATGGTGGTGGCGGAGCGATGAGGCACGCGCACGCGGTGCCCGAGGTCAGGGCGGCCGAGCAGGCGCTGATGGCCACGGTGCCGGAAGGGACGCTGATGCAGCGGGCCGCCGCGGGACTGGCCGCGGCCTGCACCAGCCTGCTTGAGCCGGTCTACGGCGCTCGGGTCGCGGTGCTGGCCGGCAGCGGCGACAACGGCGGAGACGCGCTGTTCGCGGGGACGCGGCTGGCCCGCCGCGGGGCCCGCGTGACCGTGGTCGCGACCGGCTCGCGGCTGCATGAGGGCGGGCTCGCGGCCCTCAGGGCCGCAGGCGGGCTGGTGGTCGCCGCGACGGCGCGCGACGGCAACGCGGTAACCGTGCACGACGGCAGCATGGCGGGAGCAGCTGGGGCCACCGATCGCCGAGTGGCGGCCGAGGCGGTGTCGGCGATCGCATCCGCAGACCTCATTCTCGACGGGCTGACGGGCATCGGCGGGAGCGGCGGGCTGCGCGAGCCCGCTGCGACCCTGGCCGGCGTGGTCGAGCTGGCCCGCGAGGAGGGCTCTATCGTCGTCGCGGTCGACCTGCCGAGCGGCGTGGACGCGAGCACCGGAGAGGTGCAGGGCGCCGCCATCCGAGCCGATGTGACCATCACGTTCGGGACCTGGAAGCCGGGCCTGCTGATCGACCCAGGCAGCGAACTGGCCGGAGCGACGCGGCTGGTGGACATCGGGCTTGGTCCATACCTGCCCGAGCCGACGGCGCTGGCACTTCAGTCGCGCGATGTTGCGTCGCTGTTGCCGCGCCCGACCGCGGAGTCGGACAAGTACCGCCGCGGCGTGCTCGGCTTGCTGGCCGGCAGCGACCAGTACACGGGCGCGGCGGCGCTCGCAACGGGCGCCGCGATTCACGGCGGGGCGGGCGCGGTCCGGCTGGTGACCGCGCCGTCGGCGGTGCAGGTGGTCAGGCAGCGCTGGCCCGAGGCGCTGCTGACCGAGATTGGGAACGAGGCGGCTCCGCAGCTGCTCGAGTCCGCCGGGCGGGTGCAGGCCTGGGTAGCCGGGCCGGGCATGGGTACCGACCAGTCGGCCACGGCGCGACTTGCCGCGGTGCTGGCAACCGAGCTTCCCGTGCTGGTCGACGCGGACGGGATCACGATCCTGGCCGCGAACCCCGGCCTCCTGCCAAGGGCCGCGCCCACGCTCATCACCCCGCACTCCGGCGAGCTGGCCCGCCTGCTCCATGCCGACCGGGCCGATATCGAGGCGCGCCGGCTGCACTACGCCACCGACGCCGCCGCCAAGCTCGGGGTGACCGTCCTGCTCAAGGGATCGACGACCGTCATCGCCGGGCCCGAGGAAGGCCGGCCGGTCTTCGTGAACCCGACCGGCACAAGCTGGCTGGCGACCGCCGGATCTGGCGATGTCCTGTCCGGCCTGACCGGCTCGCTGCTGGCACAGGGGTTGCTGGCCGCAGAGGCGGCCGCGGTCGGCGCGTATCTGCACGGGCTGGCCGCCCGGATCGCGGCCGACGATGCGCCGATCGGTGCCGGTGACCTGATCGGCGCGCTGCCCGAGGCGACCAGGAGGGCGGCCGAGCAAGCCTAGATCGGCGCCTTTCCGCCCAGGCTGACGCCGTGGCCGGCGGCGTGCTAGCCGGAAACCGGGCCGAGGTGCTTGCTCAGGAACTGATCGGCAGCGGCGTAGAACTTGAGCCGGTTCTGCGGCTTGGCGAAGCCGTGTCCTTCGTCAGGGAACAGCATGTACTCATAGTCAATGCCGGCCTTCCGCAGCGCGGCCACGATCTGCTCAGACTCGGCCTGCTTGACTCGCGGGTCGTTGGCACCCTGCGCGATCAGCATGGGGATCCGGATGCGCTCGGCCACCGAGAGCGGCGAGCGCGACCAGAGGAGCTCCTTGTCGTTCTCGTCGTCGGGGTCGCCGAGCCGCCGGTGGTACTGCGAGATCATCGGGGCCCAGTACGGCGGGATCGTCTTGATCAGCGTGATGAGATTCGACGGCCCGACAATGTCGACCGCGCAGCGATACAGGTCGGGCGTGAACGCGGCCCCGGCCAGGGCGGCGTAGCCGCCGTACGAACCCCCGTAGATGGCAACCCGGTTCTTGTCCGCCCAGCCCTGGTCGATGATGAAGGCGACCGCGTCGCTCAGGTCGTCTTGCATCCTGGCGCCCCACTCGCGGTCGCCGGCGTTGACGAACGCCTTGCCGTAGCCGGTTGAGCCCCGGTAGTTCACCTGAACGCACAGGTAGCCGCGGTTGGCCATCCACTGGGCCTCGGGGTCGAAGCCCCAGGAGTCGCGTACCCACGGGCCGCCGTGAACGTCGACCACTGCGGGCAGCTGGCTGCGGCCCGCCCCGCCAGCGGTATCGCCGGCCGGGAATGTCACGTATCCGTGAATGGTCAGCCCATCGCGCGCCTGGAATTCGAATGGCTCCATGGGCGCGAGTTCGTACCTGGACAGCTCGGGCTGATGCACGAACAGGAACCGGCTGCGCCCGGTCTGCCGGTCATAGGCGAAGTACGGCACGGGGCCGGTGTCGTTGGTGAAGGCGACTAGCCAGGTCCGGTCTGAGTCGTCGGCGTTAGTAATCGCCGGATCGCCTGGGTGCAGCGCGCGGATTGCCTCCAGGTCCGCGGCTAGCGCCGGGTCCAGGACAAGATATTCCGCCCTGGCCTTCTCCACCGTCACGATCTGCGGCTCGTTGGTGACCGGGTGGACCTTCACCCCGCTGACATCGGCTACCGGGTCGCCGGCCAGCACCACCGCCGACCCGGTCGCCACGTCCACGCGGACCAGGCGCGCGGTCTCCGCGCCCGCTGGGGAGATCATCAGCAAGGACGTGCCGTCCTGGCTGAACGCGATTGCGTCGGTGCTGAGCGCATCGTCGGCGGGGACGGCCAGCAGTTCGCGCCACTCGGCGCGGCCACTATCCCTCACCATCACCGACAGGGAGCCGTCTGGATGCGGCCGGAAGCCCGCCCTGACGGTCAGGTTGGTATCGGCCAGCCAGCCGATGAAGCCCGGATTGTCCACCTCCTTGGCCAGCTCGCCCGTGCGCAGGTCCACCCGGTAGACGTCGTGCAGCTCCGGATTGTCCTTGTTCAGCCCGATCAGGATCTCGTCCGGGCAGGACGGCTCGATCCCGACCAGCTGGGTCTGCACGCCGTCAAACGGCGTCAGGTCGCGACGGCGCATCGTCTGCAGGTCGACGTCGTGCAGTCGCCAGTTCTCATCCCCGCCGATGTCCTGCAGGTAGAGCAGGTGCCGTCCATCGTGCGCCCAGCCGTATTGCCGGATGCCGCGGTCGGTGTCGTTGGTGACGACCTGCGCCGCGTCAAGGTCCAGTCCCTGATCGGCACTCACCTCTGCGAGCCAGACGTTCAGCACGCCGTTGTGGGGAGCTATCCAGGCCAGCCTGGTGCCGTCAGGTGAGATGCGCGGGCTCACCCGCTCGGGGTTGCCGAACAGGACAGGCAGCGGGATGAGATCAGTCATGCCGAACTGCCTATCACGGTGCCTCGCCGGCTCGCCAGCCGGTGGGGTGCGGCCAAGGGCCGCCGGGAAAGCCCGCGCGCTGCGACTGCACGAACCTGCCAGAGCGGGCTGGCAGACTGGGGTGTTATGGACGGCCAGCCGGAAGCTCTCATCGACCTAGACGCGATCAGGGCCAACGTCGCCGCGCTCGGCAGGCACGTGGGCGGCGTTCCGGTCATGGCCGTGGTCAAGTCGGATGCCTACGGGCACGGCCTGCTGCCTTCGGCCAGGGCCGCGCTCGCGGGCGGGGCGGCCTGGCTGGGCGTGATCCATCTGGCGGACGCGATCGCGCTGCGGCAGGCCGGCCTGGCGTGTCCGATACTCAGCCTGCACGGCAGCCCGGACGCAGCGCACGCCGACGCCATCGCGCACGACATCGACCTGACTGCGGGGACACCCGCGCTGGTCAGGCAGATCGCCACCGCGGCGGACCTGGCCGGGCGGCCAGCCAGGCTGCACCTGGAAGCCGACACCGGGATGGGCCGCGGCGGCGCGATCGAGGCGGACTGGCCCGCGCTCGTGGACACCGCGCTGACCGCCCAGTCGGCCGGCCAGGTCAAGGTCGTCGGCCTGTGGTCGCACCTGGCCTGCGCGGACGTCGCGGATCATCCGTCCATCGGCCAGCAGATCGACGCGTTCACCTCGGCGATAGCGCTGGCCGAGCGGGCCGGGGCCAGGCCCGAGGTCCGCCACCTGGCTAACGGGCCGGCCACGCTCACGCTGCCCGACTCCTACTTCGACCTGGTCCGGCCTGGCGGTGCGGTGTTCGGCCTCAGCACGCTGCCCGGCGGGGTTCCCGACTGGCTCCGACCGGCGATGACGCTGCGGGCGCAGCTGATCCAGGTGAAGCGGGTACCAGCCGGCACGCCAGTGTCCTACGCCCACCGCTACGTCACCGACCGCGAGACGACCCTCGGCGTCTTGCCACTCGGCTACAACGAGGGCATACCGCGGCACGCGACGAACGCGGCTGGCCTGCTCGCGGTCGGGGGACGGCGGGTGTCGATCGCCGGCACCGTCAACCTGAATCACCTGATCCTGGATCTCGGGGATCACCAGGCCGAGGCCGGCGACGAGGTCATCGTGTTCGGCCCAGGCGACTCGGGCGAGCCGACGGCACAGGAATGGGCCGACCGGCTTGGCACGCTTTCGTATGAGATCGTCACCCGGTTCACCGGTAAGGTGCCAAGAATCTACTCAGGAGTAACTGGCGCCGGGAGCGATCGTGAGGATGCCGTGGACGGGAGAACTGGTGGCCAGGTGGCGGCGGCTCACTAGCACTGCCGGGCTGGCGGTCGGCGTCGCCGCGGCCGGCGTCGGCGCGGTCATCGCGGCCGAGAAGGTAGCCGTCGGGCGGATGCGGACGCAGCCGGATCCGGCCGCCCTCGAGCCGTTCGGCCAGCTGCGGGGCCGGCCGTTGACGGTGCTGGCCGACGACGGCGTCCCGTTGCATGTAGAGATCAGCGGCCCGGACGACGCGCCAGTCACGATTGTGTTCTGCCACGGCTACACCCTCAGCCAGGACGTGTGGCACTACCAGCGGCAGGATCTCCAGCAGGACACACGGCTCGTGCTCTGGGATCAGCGCGGCCACGGGCGCTCAGGCCGCTCGGCCCCTGAGCGGCTCACGATCGACCAGCTCGGGAAGGACCTATCGGCGGTGCTGGCCGCGACCGTGCCAGCCGGCGGTCCGGTCGTGCTCGTCGGCCACTCGATGGGCGGAATGACGATCATGGCGCTCGCGGCCCAGCAGCCCGAGTTGTTCGGCACGACGATCGCGGGTGTCGCGCTGATCTCGACCGCGGCCGCACACCTTGACCCTGGCGCCTGGCTGCCCGCCCCGCTGCGACCGGCCGCGCGCCTGCTGACCCCGACCGTGTTGCGGGGCTCGGCCAGCGGACGGCGGGCCGAGCTTGTGGAGCGTCTGCGCTCGGGGGCCGGGGACCTGTCGTTCCTGTCCACCCGGATCATCGCGTTCGGAGACATTGGCGTCAGCCCGACGGCGGTCGATTTCCTCGATCGCATGATCCGCGCCACACCGATCGAGGTCGTCGCCGGATTCTTCCCGACGCTGCGCGGTCACGACAAGCGCACGGCGCTACCGATACTCGGCCAGGTGCCGACCGTTGTCCTGGCCGGCGAGGAAGACCGGCTCATCCCGTCCCGCCTGGCGCGCGAACTGGCCGCAGGCATCCCCGGCGCCACGCTGAACATCGTGCCAGGGGCAGGCCACGCGATCATCCTGGAGCGCCCGGACATCGTGACCGAGGAGATCTCCGACCTGGCCTCCGTCGCGGCGGACCGGGCCAAGCCGCGCGGCAGGCGGTCGTGAGCGAGTCGGCGGGCACGGTGGCCGATCCTGAGTGCGGGCTGTCGCCAGCGTTCGAGCAGGGGGCGCTGATCCCGACCGCGGCAGCCATGGCTCGCCTCGGCGAACGGCTGGCCGGCCTGCTGGCGGCGGGCGACCTGGTCGTGCTGTCAGGACCGCTCGGCGCCGGCAAGACCACGCTGGCCCAGGGCATCGGCGCCGGACTGCGAGTGCGCGGTCCGATCACCTCCCCGACGTTCGTCATCGCGCGGGTGCACCCGAGCCTGGCCGACGGCCCCGATCTGGTGCACGCGGATGCCTACCGGCTCGGCAGCCGGGCCGAGGTAGACGACCTGGACCTGGACGCCGACCTCGCCACTTCGGTCACGGTCGTGGAATGGGGCGAGGGCCTGGTGGAGGGCCTGGCCGACAGCTTCCTGTCGATCCGGATCGATGCGGGACCCGGTGCTGGCCAGGGCGGACGACCCCCCGAATCCCCCCGCGGTGCTGGCCAGGAACCTGATGGCAACGGCGATGCGGATCGGGCTAGGGCCGTCCGCATCACCGGCTGGGGCCGGCGCTGGCTGGGGGCCGCCGACGCGGCCCGGCGGGCGCTATCCGGCTGAAGTCGGCGCTGGCTGGGGGCCGAATTGTCCTCCGCGGGAAAGTTCGCACTACTACACTGCCGGATGATCCTCGTCGTTTGCCGTGGCTAGCCGCGGTCCCACAGCGATCGTGCCCTGCTCCCGCGGCAAGCCGCGGGACCGGGCACGATATACCGGCCGGGGGGACGACCCCCCGAACCCCCGCACCCTCGGAGGCGCGCGTTGGCTCAGCAGGGCCCCCCGCCCGGTCGCCCACCCCGTGAGCCCGAGTTCGGCCGTCGCGGTTATGACCAGGATCCGCGCGACGACGGGCCGCCCCGCGCCGATTACCGGCACGAGCGGCACGAGCGTCATGCCCGGCCGGACCGGCCACCCCGGCCCGAGGGGCCACCTGGGCCCGAGGGGCCACCCGGGCAGGAGCGGCCACCCCGGCCCGAGCGGCGTGACCGCGCTGACCGCGCTGACCGCGCTGACCGCGCTGACCGCGCTGACCGCCAGCCTGCCTGGACCCGCTCCAACGCGTTC
>JASHOL010000422.1 GCA_030041135.1 Streptosporangiaceae bacterium
TGCCAGCTAGATTGGATATGCGGTCTACGCTTGGCGTGTGAAGGGAACGGCACAAGCCGCCGCGGAGCAGTTGCGCAGCCAGGAGGAACTGCTCCAGCTCGCCGTGTCGCGCCCGCGTGACGCGATCGCCAGGGCGCAGCGCATCATGGCCGCTCAGCCCAGCCCATACGAGGCGTCGATAGCACACCAGGCGGTGGGGATAGTCCATCGCGACAACGGTGACATCAGCGCCGGCATCCGGGAACTCCGAGCAGCTCTGCGGCTGGCTCGTCGCGCCGGCTCTTCCGACCGTGAAGCGGACGTGCTGAGTTCCCTCGGCGCGGCATTGGTCTATGCGGGCAAAACCTCGCAGGGACTCGCCTACTTTGAGCGTGCTGTCCGGCTAGCAAGTGACTCGTCACTGGGACGCGTGCTGAACCGGCGTGCGGCTCTTATGTGGGCTCTCGGACGGTATGCCCCTGCGCTCGAAGATCTCCGTCGCGCCCTGGTGTTGCTGGACCGAGCTGGCGATCCGTCGTGGACGGCGCGCGCCCTGAATAACCGAGGGCTGATATATCTGAGTCTCGGCTCGCCCGGCAGGGCGGACGTTGACCTGGCTGCTGCGGGACGCATATTTGCGCAGATCGGCCACGAGCTCGCCCTAGTTCACACGGTGCTCAACCGTGGGATTGCCTCGTTCCGATCTGGGGATCTCCCGACTGCTCTGGAATTCTTCGAGCGGGCCGAACGTCGGTACCAGGCCCTGAATGTTCCTGCTCCGGCCCTCAGTCAGGCTCGATGCGCGGTGCTGCGGGCCGCCGGACTTGCCGGTGACGCGCTCGCCCAGGCGGACACAGCTGTGCGCGAGATTGAGAAAGCGAACGGACGGTCGACCAAGAGGGGCGAGCTGCTGCTTATGGCAGCGGACTGCGCGCTTGCTGCGGATCAGCCGCAGGCGGCGATCGACCGCGCTCGGGCTGCATCTCGTCTTTCGCAATCCCTGAAGAGCGACTGGCTACGAGCTCACGCCTCGCTGGTGCTTATTCAGGCGCAGTACGTTGTCGGGCCGGCCGCCGGACGACTGCTGGCGGCGGCGAGTCAAACCGCGATTCGGCTGGACCAGCTTCGGTCGCGCGAGGCGCCAAGAGCGCACTTGCTAGCCGGACGTATCGCGCTCGGCCTGGGTCGCCGCGTCGACGCCGAGCGTCACCTGCTAGCAGTCGCCCGCACCCAGCGGCACGGTCCGGCGATCTCTAGAGCCAGCGGCTGGCTCGGGGCGGCGCTGCTGGCCGATGCGTTGGGGGAGCCCAGGCGGATGCTGGCCGCCTGCCGCCGCGGGCTCGAGGTCCTCGACGATCATCGGTGGACGCTCGGCGCCTCGGAGCTGCGGGCCCAGGCGACCGCGCACGGGACCGAGTTGGCGACGATCGCCTTGCGCTATGCGGCCAAGGCCGGGCGTCCGCGGTTTTTTCTGGGCTGGGCGGAACGATGGCGTGCCACTTCGGTGAGCGTGCCTGCGGTGCGGCCGCCGGCCGACGCCGAGCTGAACGCTGACCTGGCGATGCTGCGCGCCGTTACAGTGCGGCTGGACGAGGCGCGCGAGCGGGGCGCGGCGACGGCCGCGCTGCAGCGCGAGCAACTACGGCTCGAAGGCGCCGTGCGAGCCAGGTCCCTGCTGGCTCGGGGCACATCGGCTGCCGCTGCCGGCGGAGTCGACGTCACCGAGCTGCTCGATCAGCTCGGCGACGCGCAGCTGGTCGAACTGGTCGACGTCGACGGCGCCTTGTACGTGCTGCTCTGCACGGCCGATCGGGTCCGGCAGTTCCGCGCGGGAGTTACCGCAGAAGCCGTTCGCGCGGCCGAATACGCCGGCTTCGCCCTGCGGCGGCTCGCCCGCGACCGGCCGCATAGCGATCCCGCCAGCACGCTGGCGATCCTGGCAGCGGCCGGACCACGGCTGGAGACGGCACTGCTCGGGCCGGCTGCCGGCTACCTGGGTGATGGGCCGGTCGTCGTGGTGCCGCCGGGCAAGCTGCACGGGATCCCGTGGGCGCTGCTGCCCGCGCTCGGAAATCGGGTGTTCAGCGTGGTCCCCTCGGCTGCGGCGTGGTTGCGGGCAAGCACGGCCAGGCCGCCCGAACGGCACCACGTCACGCTCGCGCGCGGGCCTGGCCTGACCACCGACGGTGCCGAGGTACCGCAGGTAGCCAAGCTGTACGACGACGTCACT
Source organism: Streptosporangiaceae bacterium (assembly GCA_030041135.1). Classification (GTDB taxonomy): domain Bacteria; phylum Actinomycetota; class Actinomycetes; order Streptosporangiales; family Streptosporangiaceae; genus JAJYUU01. The sequence continues at coordinate 2,210 of JASHOL010000422.1, forward strand.
GTGCTGTCTGGGGCGCAGGCAACCGCGCGTAATGTTCTCGCCGCGCTGGACGGGGCCTGGCTTGGCCACATCGCCGCGCACGGCAGCTTCCGCGCCGACAGCCCGCTGTTCTCCTCGCTGCGCATGCACGACGGTCCGCTGACCGTCTATGACTTCGAGCAGCTTGGGCGAGCGCCGTACCGGCTCGTGCTGTCGAGCTGCGACTCCGGTGTCCTGGCGCCGGTCGGCGCCGACGAGCTCCTCGGCCTGGTCGCCAGCCTGCTGCCGCTCGGCACGGCCAGGATCGTGGCTGGCGTTGTTCAGCTCAACGACCGCGCGGTCGTGCCGCTGATGGTGCAACTGCACCAGCACCTGCGGGCTGGCCGGGGCCTGGCCGAGTCGATGCTCCTCGTCCGGCGCGAGGCCACAGCAGATCCCGTCGAGCGCGCAGCCGCCGTGTCGCTGCTGGCGCTTGGCGCCGGCTGACCCGCTCCTACAGCGAGATCCATCCGGTGAGGGCCTCGACGCCGGTGTCGGTCCGGCAGTGCAGCCGGAACGAGCCTGACGGGATCGGCTCGATCGCGAACAGGCCGATCTGGTCCGCCGTCACGGCCATCTCGGCGCCAATTTTCGGCTGGACCTTGATCGTGCCTGGCTGGCCGGGGACGACCTGGCCAATCAGCGAGTCGGGCGTCACTTCGAGCTCGATGGTCAGGTGCGCGGAGGTGAAGGTCAGGGCGCGGATCGACGCGGTCTCGGCCCTGGTGCTGGCTGCAGCGTCCAGGTCGCGGGTGGAGTCGTAGGTGAGCTGCGCCAGCTCAGCGTCGATGTTGTGCCATGCGAACGCGTTCTTGGCGGCGGTAACGAAATCGGCGGGGACAGACTCCCTGGCCCGCACCGCCTGCCGCAGCGCGACGAGGAGCCGTTCGTCTTCCATCGTGCTCATCTCCGCGTTCCCTTCAGTGTCACGCTTCCTGGCTGGCTGTCGAGGACGGCAGTCAAGTCCGGCGAGCGGCGCAGCCGCTCCAGGCAGCGGGCACGCGTCGGCCCGATCGATCCAACCGGCATGTGCAGCTTCTGGCTGATCTCGGTGTAGCCGAGGGGAGGATCGCTGATGAGCAGCGACAGCAGCTCATGGCAGTGTGCGGGAAGGTGCGCGAACGCGGTGCGCAGTGCCGCGTTGAGCTCGGCCTCAATGATCTCCTGGTCGATCACGGCCGCTGACAGATCCGGCGGCATCTGGTCGTCGGCCGGCAGGCCCTGACGGTCGCGCCGGCGAACGTCCCGCACGACGCGCAGGCATTCGCGCTTGGTCGTCGTCGCTAGCCAGCCGGGCAGCGCGGCCGGCTCGCGGAGGTCCGCGATGTTCTCGACGAGCAGCAGCCAAACACTCTGGCCCACGTCGTCGACGTCCGGGCGCTCAAGCTGGAAGCGGGCGCAGATCGACCACACGAGCGGGGAGTACCGTTCGATGAGCTCGTTCCACGCCTCCTGATCGCCGCCGCACACCCGGTCCACCAGGGCAATGACCGACGGGTCGTCGCGCATGGCGTGTCCTTTCCCAGCCGGCGGATGCTTCTGCATCGTATTCCTGCTATGTGCGCAGTTCCCATGATGCAGCGATGCTTCGGCCGGTCGGGCGCAAGGCCCTAACTTGTCAGGCAACGCGGGAGCACTCCCTCATGACCTGCAGAGCGGGAGACAGCCCCGCAGATACACCGGCGGACGGGTGAAATCTGAGGTAATTCGCGGCGGCGGAAGGCCGGCAGTACGGGACCGGCTGACGCCGCACGCGGCGAATTGGGCACGGAAGCCATGTATCAGAACAGTCTGCCTCTGCTCCGCACTGCGAAGCGGGTTAGCGGCCGGTGCCGCGAGTCGACAAGTGAGGTCGAGATGGCTTTCTGGTCCTGGCCGGACATTCCCGACCTGGCCGAGTCGGATGGGCGGCTCGCTAAGCCCGGCTGCCGCTCCGACGGAGTTGACCTGCGGGACTGCCTCCTGCCGCAGTTGACACCGTGTCCGCAATGCGGGCTGCCCGCGGAGATCCGGGAGAGGTTTCGCCTGCAGAGCACCGACGGCCCCGTTGACCACGTGGCCGTGGCCTGTATCGACGGCCATCACTTCCGGATGGCCGCGGACCGCCTGCCCGCGGCGCCGGCAGAGCGGCCGCGCGGGTTCGATCCGGTCGGGCTCCGCATGACGTCGGGACGGCCGACGACTTGGTAGTGACGATTGCGCGTTACTACCGAGCGGCCCTCGGTGGCAGTGGCGGCGGGGAACGCTGCCGCCGGGGGCCCGAATCGCCGG
>JASHOL010000423.1 GCA_030041135.1 Streptosporangiaceae bacterium
GCCGCTGACCGGCCGGTACCGCGTCGCCTACGGGCGGAACGTGCGGGGCAGCTGGTCCGTCCCCCGTGCCGATGTAGCCCATTACATGCTGCGGGCTCTCGACCAGCCGGAGACCATCGGCCAGGTCATTGGGATCGCCTCGTAATGCGCCGTCAGCCGCCGCGGGCGCAGTGCTTACTGCGGGTTAGCCGGTCTGCCGGCCACGCCAGCGAGGAACGCGGGCCCGTACGTCGCAGGCGGGACTGCCGTTGGTGGTGGCGAGCCTGCGAACTGGACGACGTCAGTCACGGCTAGCTCGGGTCCGCGTGGTCGTGGCCGCCAGTACGCGACCGGGACAATGCCGGGTTTTTCGAGTTCCAGGCCGTCGAAGAACGCTTCGATCTCGTCAGGGGGGCGCAGGGTGATGGATCCGGCCGAGCTGGAGGCGTAGACCTGCTTGGCTTGGGCGAGACTGTCCGAGCTCATGGTCCCGGCCGTGGCGTGGCTGATCGCCAGATAGCTGCCAGGCGCCATCTGCTCGCGGAACGCCGCGACGATCTGCGCCGCCTGGGCGGTGTCGGGAACGAAGTGCAAGACCGCGAGCATGAGGATGGCTACCGGCTGATCCAGGTTGATGAATCCCTGCTCTGTCACCCGGCGCAAGATCAGTGCCGGTTCACGCATGTCGGCCTCGATCGCGACCGCGTCCGGATCGCCAGCCAACAGTGCCCGGGCGTGCCCGACGACGGCCGGGTCGTAATCGACGTAAGCCACGTGCGCAGCGGGGACGACCCTCCTGGCCACCTGGTGCACGCTTTGCCTCGTCGGCAGTCCGGTGCCGATGTCGAGGAACTGGCGGATGCCGAGCGCGGCTAAGAACTCGACCGCGCGGCCGAGGAAATCGCGGTTCTCCCGAACCCGCTCCACGACCTCGGGCGTGGTCTGGGCGATTTTGGCCGCCGCGGCACGGTCGGCCGCGGAGTTGTCGCTGCCCCCGAGGAAGTAATCGTAGATCCGCGCCACATTGGGCACATCCTCATCGACGCCGCGGGACATCGGCCCGCCCGCATTCACCGTCGTGTCTCCCTTACTGCGGCCGAGGCTGACCTAGATCTGCCGCCCGGTGTGGTTTGCCCGACCATGGCAGTGTCTCACCCGGTCACTGCGGCTGGCCTCACGGCCACACCTCAGAGACGCACTATGCTCCGCCAAGGAACTTGGTGATCACCGGCGCAACCTCAGCCGCGCTGTCAACCAGCACAAGGTGCCCGCCTCCCTTGACTACGCAGATGCTTGCGTTCGGCATGACACTCGCGATGATGCGGTGGTTTACCACCGGGGTGATGGGGTCGTCGTCGCCGCAGACGATCAGGGTGGGCTGCCGGACCGCGCAGAGCCACGGCAGACTCGTCCAGCCGATCAGCGGGGCCATCCGGTACATCCCGGCCATGATGTTGGTCGGGCGCCTGATGTGCATCGAGCGCACGAGCTCGGGCTCGGTCCGCATCCGGCCGCCGAACATCGTCCCCGCGACCTTTTCGAGGCGGACCGGGTGATAGCTGCCCGGCTGCATGAAGTGCCAGAACGCCGCGAGGTCACCCGGCACGGCGAAGCCGCCGAAGGACGTAGAAACCAGGACCACGCGCCGGACGCGGCGCGGGTAAGAGAAGGCCATCTGCTGGGCGACGGCCCCGCCGAACGAGGCGCCGAGCACGTGCGCGGACTGGACACCAAGCTCGTCAAGCACCATCGCGCCGAACCTGGCAAGCTGGCGCATCCGCAAAGGGAACGGCGGCATTTCGGACCGGCCGATGCCCGGCGGGTCAAACGCGATCGTGCGGAATCCGGCCAGATAGGGCAGCAACGGCTGCCAGAGCTGAACCTCACCCCAGATGCCCGAGTACAGCAGCAGCGGCTCGCCGTCGCCTGCGGTCTGGGCGTGGATGCGCAGGCCGCGAATCATCAGCTGAACGTCGGTGACCCGCGGTACGGAAGCGGTCGGTGCCATCATGACTCCTTACGCCCGCGCTACCTGCCGGCGTGGCCCCCAGTTCGGGTGGCCTCCGGTAGTCCATGGCCGGCACGACAGGCGGCGGTGAGCTCTCTCGCTCCATTGAAGCTCACTATAACGAGCAAAGTACAGGACCATGGTCCCTGGATTATCGACCGAACGTTCGGTTAGTTTATGCCTAGTTCGACGGAAACTTGACGCTGCGCAGCCCTGCGAGGCGGCTGCGTCACGCCGGAGGCCGCCATGTACACGTTCGCTAATCCGCTCGACCGGGCCTTACGGACCGTTCCCGACGCGTGCGCCGTCGTGTGCAACGGACACCGCCGCAGCTACGCCGAACTCGCGTTCCGATGCCGCAAGCTCGCAGGCGCGCTGTACGGCCTCGGGCTCAGGAGGGGTGACCGCGTGGGGGTCGTCAGCCTGAACTCCGATCGCTACCTGGAGCTTTACCTCACGGTTCCGGCTGCCGGGCTCACCCTGGTGCCGGTCAACTCGCGTCTGGCCGTGGCGGAGATGCAGGCGATCCTCGCCGACTCAGGCGCGTCGGTGGTCTTCACCGATGCCGACTACGCCGGGGCGAGCAATGTGAGCCGCGTGCTGAGCCTGCCCGGCGACTACGAGCAGCTTATTGCCGGCGCTCCCGAACGGGCTCTCGGCGAGTCTGTCAGCGAGGGCGACGTGGCCGTGCTGTTCTACACCTCGGGCACGACCGGCGTCGCCAAGGGCGCCATCCACACCCACCGCAGCCTGGTCACGAGCGGACTGCATTTCATGGCGACGTGGCCGTTCGACGCCCAGACACGGTGGCTGGTGGCATCACCGATGTTCCACACCGGCGGCACCATCGGGATGCTCGCGACCGTCTGGGCCGGCGGGACCCACGTGATGATGCCGAGCTTCAAACCCGACATAGCGCTTGACCTCATCGAGGCCGAGGCCGTGACCCACACACTGCTGGTCCCGACGATGCTCGCCGCCACCGTGACCGAGCAAGAGGCCCGGCCGCGGGGCATCGGCTCGCTGCGCTACCTGAGCCACGGAGCGTCCCCGATCGCCAGCGAGACGCTCAGGCGCACGCACGCGACGTTCCCGGCGGCCGAACTGCTGCATGTTTACGGGACCACCGAGGCCACGCCGATCGCCACGCTGCTGCCGCACGAAGAGCGCGTGATCGGCACGCCGATGGACCGCTCGTGCGGCCAGCCCGCGATCGGGGTCGAGCTTCGGATCACCGACAAGGCGGGGAACGAACTGCGCGCCGGGCAGGTCGGGGAGATCGTCGTGCGCAGTCCCAGCCTGATGTCGGGGTACTGGAACAAGCCGGCCGAGACCCGCGAGGCAATCGATGACCACGGCTGGTATCACACCGGTGACCTCGGCTACCAGGACGCATGGGGGTGGCTGTACCTGGTCGACCGGGCCAAGGACATGATCGTCAGCGGCGGCGAGAACATCTACTCCACCGAGGTCGAGAACGCGCTCGCGGCTCACCCCTCGGTCTCCGAGGCCGCGGTCTTCGGGGTGCCGGACGACCGCTGGGGAGAGAGGGTTTTCGCGATCGTCGTCACGAGGCAGCAGGTCACCCAGGACGAGCTCATCCTGCATTGCCGTGATCACATCGCGGGCTTCAAGGTCCCCAGGCAGATCGAGATGCGGACCGACCCCTTGCCCAAATCCGCCGCCGGCAAGGTACTCAAGCGCGACCTGCGCGATCCGCACTGGACCGGGCGGCACCTCAAGGTCGCAGGGAGCTGATCATGCGAAGCACGATGCCCGATTACCCGCTCACGATCGGCCATATCTTCCGCCACGGCCAGGAGTGCTACCCCGACAGCCTCGTGGTCACCTGCCACGGCGACCGGCTGACTCGTATTACGTTCGCTGACCTGGCCGGCCGCGCCGCGCAGCTGGCGGGCGCGCTGCGCAGCCTGGGCGTCCAGCCGGGTGACCGTGTCGCTACCTTCGCCTGGAACAACCAGGAGCACCAGGAGGCCTATTTCGCCATCCCGTGCATGGGCGCGGTGATGCACACCGTGAACATCCGGTTGTCGCCCGAGCAGCTCCGCTACATCATCGGGCATGCCGAGGACAAGATTCTGATCGCCGACGCGAGCCTCGCCCAGGTGCTGGCTCCAGTCATCGCCGACCTGCCCGCCGTCAAGCATGTGATCGTCTTCGGAGACGGTCACCGCGAACTGCTGCCCGGAGCGCTCGACTACGAGGATCTGCTGGCCGCCCAGCCCCGGCATTTCGACTGGCCGGAGGTTGAGGAGTCGGCGGCGGCTGCCATGTGCTACACCAGCGGCACCACCGACCTGCCCAAGGGCGTTGTCTACAGCCACCGGTCGACGTTCCTGCACTCGCTCGGCGTCTGCTCTGGCGAGGCACTCGGCCTGAGCCAGGCTGACCGCGTCCTGCCGGTGGTGCCCATGTTCCACGGCAACGCGTGGGGCCTGCCGTACGCGGCCTGGCTGGTCGGAGCGGACCTGCTGATGCCGGGCCGCCTGATCCAGGCAGCACCGCTGGCCGCCCTGATCCGCGCCGAGCGGGCCACGCTCGCCGCGGCCGTGCCGACCGTCTGGTACGACATGCTTGCCCTGGCCCCGGCCGAGCTCGACCTGACCTCGCTGCGGATGATCATGTGCGGCGGTGCCGCGGTGCCGCGCAGCCTGATCGAGTCATACCAGGAGCGCTTCGGTGCGCGCGTCGTGCAGGGCTGGGGACTGACGGAAACCAGTCCGGTCGCGTCGCTGGCGTTCCCGCCCAAGGGCTGCCCGCCCGGCCAGGAAATCGACTACCGGTCCACGGCCGGCCGGGTGCTCGGCGGCGTCGAGGCACGGATCGTGGCTGAGGACGGGACAGTGCTGCCGAACGACGGGGAGTCGGTCGGCGAGATCGAAGTGCGCGGGCCGTGGGTCACGGCCGCCTATTACCGCGACCTGACGCCCACGAAGTTCCATGACGGCTGGCTGCGGACCGGCGACGTTGGGCGGATGGACGCTCGCGGTTTCATCACGATCAGCGACCGCGCCAAGGACGTCATCAAGTCAGGCGGCGAGTGGATCTCATCGCTCGAACTGGAGGCCGCGATCGTTTCGCACCCGGCCGTGCGCGAAGCGGCAGTCATCGCCACCCCGGACGAGCGCTGGGGCGAACGCCCCCTGGCGCTGATCTGCCCGGCGCCGGGCGAGACCGTGAGACCACGCGAGCTGCGCCTGCATCTGGCCGGCCGGGTCGTCCGGTGGTGGCTGCCAGAGAAGTGGGCGTTCATCGACCACGTACCCCGCACCAGCGTCGGCAAGTACGACAAGAAGCTGCTCCGCGCACAGTACGCCGCGGGGTCGATAGATGTGGTAGAGAGCGGCGCCGCGGACGAGCGGTCACCGGTACCAGCCGCGAGCAGCGACGAGCCAGGGAGTTAGCAATGCCAGAAGCCGTCATCGCCGCCATCGGGCGGTCACCGGTCGGGCGCGCCGTCAAGGGCTCGCTTATCCACCAGCGTCCCGACGACCTCGGTGCGTTCATCGTCGGCGCCGTCCTGCAGCAGGTTCCGCAGCTCGGCCGCGGCCAGATCGACGATGTCATCTGCGGCTGCGCGCTGCCCGGCGGCGAGCAGTCGCACAACCTGGCACGGATCATCAGCCTGCTGGCCTGCCTGGATGCCCCCGGCACGACCGTCAACCGATATTGCTCCTCGTCCTTGCAGGCAGTGCGGATGGCGTTCCACGCCATCAAGGCCGGCGAGGGCGACGCCTTCGTCTGCGTCGGGGTCGAGTCCAGCACCCGGTCGCCGCTCGGGGTGTTCGCCGACCAGCCGGAGACGCAGAACCCACGGCTGTTCGAAGGCAACGCCGAGGGCCTGCCGCAGGCGTACCTCAGCATGGGCGAGACGGCCGAGCGAGTGGCCGAGGCCTATGACATCAGCCGGGAGGCCATGGACCGGTTCGCGGTCCAGAGTCACCGCCGGGCGGTACTGGCGGAGAAAGACGGGATTTTCGCGCACGAGATCATCCCCGTGCCGCTGGCGGACGGGACCGTGATGACCGCCGACGACGGCCCGCGCCCCGATACCAGCCTGGAGCGCCTGGCCGAGCTGCGGCCGGTGTTCCGCAAGGACGGCCGGATCACCGCCGGGAACTCCTGTCCGCTGAACGACGGCGCCGCCGCCGCGGTCGTCATGTCGGGCACGCTGGCCGCCCGGCTCGGCATCCGCCCGCTAGCGCGGATCCTCTCCACGGGCGTCAGCGCACTGGAGCCGGAGATGATGGGCCTGGGCCCGGTCGCTTCCAGTCGTCAGGCGCTGCTCCGTGCCGGGATGACCATCGACCACGTCGACATCGTCGAGATCAACGAGGCGTTCGCCGCCCAGGTCATCCCGTCAGCGCTCGGCATCGGCATCGACCCGTTCTCCGACAAGCTCAACCCGCTTGGGGGCGCTATCGCACTCGGCCACCCGTTCGGGATGACGGGCGTGCGCATTCTCAGCACGCTGCTGAACGGCCTGCGCTCACGGGACCAGTCCATCGGCCTGGAAACGATGTGCGTCGGCGGCGGTCAGGGCATGGCACTTGTCGTAGAGAGGCTTCAGTGATGAGCACCGCAACTCAGACCGGATCTGGCCGCCCACGGAAAGTGACGCCGGCGCGCGCCAGCACGGGCAGCCACAGCACGGGCAGCCACAGCACGGGCGGGCGCAAACCGACACCACGCAGTACCACGAGAGACCAGGTGGGTGCGGCTGGCAAGAAGCCGGCGCGCAAGAAGCCCGCAGAAACCGCTACGACCTTGGCTCCGCCCGCTGCGGCCGCATTCCCTGAGCAAGCTGTTCCGGCGGCCGTGCCCGGGCCGGTAAGCCCGGAACCAGCAGCAGAGACGACGTCCGCAGTGCCACCGCAGAGTGGCGCGGATGGGCCCGCTCCGGAGACCAAGCCGGGCCCAGACATTGATGATGCGCAGGAAGAGCAACTCGTCGGGTTCGGGTTCGGCGCAGCGCTGGCAGCGGTGCGGTCGGCGGCCCAACTCGCACTGCGCGAACAGCGAACGCTGTTCGAAGGTCTCGGGGGCGCCGCAGGCGAACTGATCCGCATCAGCCAGGGCAACTCCGAGATCGAGCCAGCAAAGGCCGACAAGCGCTTCACGGACGCGGCCTGGCAGTCTAGCCGCTTCCTCCACCGGCTCATGCAGGCCTACCTGTACCTAGGGGAGCGGCTGGACGGCGCGGTCGACGGGCTGGGGCTCCAGGGAGATTCCGCCGGCCGGGCCCGCTTCGCTGCAGGCCTGATCAAGGATGCGCTCTCGCCGACGAACTCGCTCGTGACGAATCCAGAGGCGCTCCGGCTAGCGGTGGCCACGCGCGGCGACAGCCTGCGCTGCGGTGCCCGCAACTTCATCGGCGACATGCGCCACAACCATGGCATGCCCTCACAGGTCGACCTGAGTCAGTTCGAGGTCGGCAAGAACCTCGCCGCCACCCCTGGCGCCGTGATCTATCGCAGCGAGGTCTGCGAGCTCATCCAGTACGCTCCGCAGTCTGCAACTGTGCACCAGCGCCCGTTGCTCGTCGTTCCCCCGCAGGTCAACAAGTACTACGCTCTCGACCTCGCGCCCGGCCGCAGCATGTACGAGCACCTGCTGAAGCAGGGCTTCCAGGTGTTCGGGATGAGCTGGCGTAACCCCACCGCCGAGCAGCGGGACTGGGACATGAATACATATGCCAGCCAAGTGCTGGACTGCATCGACGTCGTCCGCGAGGTATCGGGATCGCCGGACGTCAACCTGATGGGCGGATGCCTGGGCGGAATGACCGTGGCCATCGTGGCCGCGCTGCTAACGGCGCGCGCCGATAACCGGGTCAACTCGGTGACGATGGGCGTGACACTGCTCGACCTTGAGACCGATGCCAAGATCTTGCTGTTCGCCACGCCACGCAGCCTCGCGGCGGCCAAGCGAGCCTCGGAGCTCACCGGCGTGGTCGAGGGCTGGGAGCTGGCAGAGATCTTCGCGTGGCTGCGGCCCAATGACCTGGTCTGGAACTACTGGGTCAACAACTACCTGATGGGACGCAAGCCGCCGGCGTTCGACATCCTCGCCTGGAATGCGGATGCCACGAGGTTGTCGGCGGCGTTTCTCCGGCAGCTTCTAGACATCGTCTCAGGAAACGCGCTGGCCCACCCTGACTCGCTGACCGTCCTGGGCACGCCGATCGACCTGGCCGCCATACGCTGCGACTCGTTCGTTGTCGGCGGCCGCACCGATCACATCACGCCGTGGCAGGGCTGCTACCGGACTACGCAGATGCTGTCAGGCAACTCGCAGTTCGTGCTGTGCTCGAGCGGGCACATCCAGACGGTCGTCGCCACACCGGATCACCCGCGGCTCGGGTACTTCACCAACCCGCAGACTCCGGCTGACCCCGAAGCCTGGCTCGCCGCCGCGGGGCGGCATGACGGCTCGTGGTGGGACCACTGGGCCGACTGGCTGCGGGAGCGATCCGGAGACATCGGACCCGCGCCCGAGCGACTCGGCACCAGCGCCCACCCGGCGGGCGAAGCCGCTCCAGGCACCTACATCTACCAGTGAATGATCGCACCTGAGACGGAGAAGACCGATGAACAAGCCATGCGACCGGGTCGCGCTGGTGACCGGCGGGACGAGGGGAATCGGTGCCGCCATCTCCCGGCGGCTAGCCCAGGACGGCGTGCTCGTCGCCGCCGTCTACAACCGTGATGCCGGCGCGGCAGAGACCTTCGCGAAGGCAGCCGCTCGCGACGGGCTTGCCGTCTCCGTCTACCAGGCGAACGTCGGCAACCCCGGCGCCTGCCAGCAGGTGACGGCCCAGGTCCTGCTCGAGTACGGGCGGATCGACTACCTGGTCAACAATGCGGGAGCCGTTCAGGACCGCACCGTGGTGAAGATGACCACGCTGCAGTGGGAGCAGGTCATCAGGACAAACCTGTCGGGCCCGTTCTTCATGGCGCAGGCCGTGCTGCCGCACATGATCGAGCGCGGCTCCGGCCGGATCGTGAACATCGGGTCGTTCGTGGGCCAGACCGGCCGGATCGGGCAGGCGAACTACTCGGCGGCCAAGGCCGGCCTGCTCGGGCTCACGAAGACGCTGGCGCTTGAGGCCGCAGACAAGGGAATCACCGTCAACTGCGTCGTGCCCGGAGCGATCATGACCGACATGGTGGCGAAGCTTCCCGCGGACATCATCGACGCCGTGACCCAGACGATCCCGATGGGCAAGCTCGGCACGCCGGAGGATGTCGCGGCCGCCATACGGTACCTGGTCTCGGATGAGGCTGAGTACGTGACCGGCGCGCTGCTCCCGGTCACCGGCGGGCTGCTGATGATGTAGCCGCGCTCCGGCTTCTAGCTGCGGGTCGCGCGGGCGGTGATGGTCAGGTCCAGGTAGCGGTCGGCTAGGCCCTTCTTCTTGGTGAGGCCGTGGGCGTAGCGGTCGACCCGTGTTGTCGCCTTCACGAAAAGGTCGTCTGCATCGGTGCGGGCCTCGGTGACGACCAGTTCGGCCGGGGTGCTCTTCCCGCGGACGGTGATCTGCCCGCGCAGCAGCCACCCCTCACCGTCACGGGCCAGTTCGGTCGAGGTAAACGTGATCTGCGGATGCTCGCCGGCGTGCAGGAAGTTCGCGGACTTGACGTCCTTGTCGCGAGCCGCGCTGCCGGTCTGGAAACTGGACGCATCAATCACCGCCGACGCGGTCGAGGCGGTCACGGGGTCGGCGATGGTGATCTCCCCGGAGATCAGCCGGAAAGTGCCGGTGACTTTGCCCAGGCCGAACATGTGCCGGGTCGCGAAGCCGATCGACGATGCTTGAGGATCGAGCCGGTACTTCCCGGCCGCCGGTATCTGGACGGTCGCGGAGTCGGGCATGGTGTGAGCCTTCCTTCTGTTATGAGCCGCTAGTCGTGCGCCTCCGGTGACGTTAGTGAAGGTACCCGAGTCAGTCGATCGCGGCACGCGAGCCACCCTTTCGGCACTGGCGGGCCAGCGCGACGCCGAATACTCGCTGCCGGGAGCAGAATGCGGGACTTTGTCAGGGCAGGCGCTCGAGCAGGGCGATGGCCTGCTCGGGTGCGGGCAGGGCGTTGATCTCGGCCTGGATCCGGCGCGCGGCTGCCCGGTACGGGGCGCCAGCCGCGGCGTCTGTCATTTCCGTGATGGCGTCGGCCGCGTCCTGCGGGGTGAAGGCCATCGGGTCGAGTTCGCGTGCGGTGCCGAGTTCCACGCAGCGGCGGCTGTTGTGCGGCTGGTCGGCCCCGAGCGGCAGCAGCAGCGAGGGAAGGCCGTGCGCGAGTGAGCCGACTAGTGTGCCGGAGCCGCCGTGGGAGATCACCAGGTCGCAGGCGGGCAGGATCTGATCCTGCGGGACGAAGGACTCGATCCGGATGTGATCAGGCTGCGGGCCGAACGAGGCGGGGTCGAGATTTCGGCCGACAGTCACCACCATGTCCACCGGAAGATCGCGCACGGCTGCGAGGACCTTGTCGAACAGCTCCCGGTACGTGTCGTACGTGCCGAGCGTGAAGTAGACGGTCGGCCGCGCGCTGCCGCCCGCCGGTTCACGCCTCGCGTGGTCGGGGCGGCACCAGAACGTTCCGGCCGGCAGCGGGTACCTTGGGTCGCGCAGGCTGGGCGGCGCGGGCATGATCAGCAGCTCGCCGTGCTGGGCGGCGAGTTCCGGGTCGGGCGCCAGGCCGTATTCCGCGCGCAACGCGTCCAACGGCTCCGCGACGACGTCCGGCCGGATGAGCCCGCCGGCGAGCAGCACGACGACCGAAGCGCAGGGTATCCCGAGCGTCTGCGCGGCGATTCCGGTGCCGAAGTCGACCTCATCGCGGACGATCACGTCCGGCTTCCAGTCTCGCGCGAGCTCCCCGACGGCCGCTGCGTGGTTCCGAGCCCCGCGGCCGGCAAAAGCCTCGCGCATGGTGCGTTCCTCGCGCTCCGGATCGGGAGCGGTCAATGGCCCGGGGTCGGCGATGGCCGGGCGCGGGCGGGGTTCGCTCGTGCCCAGCGCCGGGAAGCCCGTCGCGACGATCTCCTCGTACATGCCGCCGCCCCCCGCCACCGCCACTGTGTGACCGGAGGCGCGGGCGGCTTGAGCGAAGGGGAGCAAGGGGCGCAAGTGGCCGCTTCCCCCCGTGAACGTGAACATCATGCGCACCGGACGAGCCTAGTCACTAGAGGCTTGTGGTCTGCCCAGGGGGCGCACGGAGAACTCAGGCCACCGGCCCCGGCCTCATGGTGGTCGACACCGGGCCGGAAGCCGCCAGCGGTCACGTCAGGCCTCTGCGACCGAGGCTTCGCCTGGCGGTGCGGCGCCAGCCGCCTCGGCCAGGTAGCGATCGCCGTGCGCGACCGAGGAGAAGGCGAACGACAGGGCGATCAGGGCCGTGAGCGATCCGATCACGGCGTAAACGCCTCCGACGCTGCCGGACAACTGGATGGCCGCCGCTCCGACGAGCGCACCGAGCGGAATGGCCGACCAGGCCAGCACCTGGGCGACGCTGATGACGCGGCCGTACATCTCGTCAGGGACGATGGCCTGGCGCAGCGCCGTCGTGTTGATGTTCAGCAGCAGCCCGAAACCCGACGCCGCCGCCCACAGGACCAGCGCCGCCGGGTACGAGCCCAGCAGGGCCATGGCGGTGACCGCCAGCCCGTCGATCACAAGGGCGCCGAGCGCGGTGACGGCAAAGCTCAGCCGCCGGCGTATCGCGGCCGCCGAGATGCTCACGATCACCACCCCGGCCGCGCCGGCCGCGTACAGCCAGGCCACTTGGCTGTCGCTGGCACCCAGGACCCGTTTGGCGAACAGGACCAGCTGGCTGTACTCGGTGGTCGACACGAAGTTGATCAGGGCCATCATGAGCGAGATGCTGCGCAGTACCGGCTGCGACCAGACGTATTCCAGGCCGTCCCTGACGTCCCGGAGCAGGCCCGCCACGCCGACACTGGCCAGGCCGGGACGGTCGGCCGCGTTGAAGCTGCGCCGGATGGCCGCCAGCGTCGCGGCCGAGACGAAGAAGCTGGCCGCGTCGAAGAACAGCAGGTCGGCCGGCGACATGATGGTGACCAGGACCCCGGCGAGAACCGGCCCGAAGATCTGGCCGGCCGAGTTCGTGGCCATGATCCGCCCGTTGGCGGCAACCAGGTCAGCGCGGCCGACCAGGCTGGGGATCGCCGCGAACTGGCCGACGTTGAACAGGATCCCCAGCGTGGACTGGACGAAGGCGACCGCGTAGATGTCCTCGACCCGAAGCGCGCCGAACAAGGCCAGCACGGGCAGCACGGCGATGACGACCGCGCGGCCCACGTCGGTGAGCAGCATCATCCGCCGGCGATTGACACGGTCCACCAGAGCCCCAAGCACCAGGCCGAACAGCAGGTAAGGCACGAAGTTCGAGGCTGTGGTAAGCGCCAGGTTGGTGGCCGAGTGGGTGAGCTTGAAGACCAGCAGCGGCAATGCGAAGAGGGTGAAGGAACTGCCTACCTGCGAGATCAGCTGGCCGGCGAAGTACAACCAGAAGTCGCGGCCGAGGGTCCGGTGGCGAGGCGATCTCGGGGTCACTTTGTCAGAGCCTAACTGAGCTGGCTAGCTCCGCTGCCGGTCAGCGTGGTACTTCGCCATGATTACTGCCTCTGCGTCAGGCATGCGCGAGAGGATCCGCGCAGCGAGCGTACCGGCGGCGCTGTTCTCAAGCGAACCGGTTTTCACGCGGGAACGAGGCGAGCCCCGGGCCGGTGGCCATTCCGTGCGGCCAGGGTCGTCCGGCATCCCTGAGGTCTCCAAGGCGACAGCACCGCCAGAAAAGGCGCCTCAGCCGATGAGTGAGGACGATCCGGGTAGCCGTGACGCTACGTGAGGGGGGACAATCGGATTAAGGCTGGCTGCCAGGGCAAGGATGCGGTCGGCCGACATTGGAGTGGTAATGACGGTAACGCCGACGACGATGTGGACGCGGCTGGCTCGCCGGCTGGGCTTTGACGGTAACCCGCTGCGCCGGCGCTCCGACGTGATCGCTGCCTGGCTGCTTCCGGTGGCGATCTTGATCCTTGTCGGCCTGAGCCCGGTCATCTACACCGTCATCGGCATGCGTGTGCGAGCCGACAACGCGGCGGAACAGCGCGCGGAGGCCACATGGCATCACGTTCAGGGGACGCTCCTGCAGGCGGCCGCGGGACCGCAGCAGCAGGGCAGCGGCGCGAACGCCTGGACCGTCCTGGCCCCGGTCCGCTGGGTCCTGGACGGGCAACCGCACACCGCCAATATCTATGTCGCCTCTGATAGCCCGGCGGGCAGCCACGTGCCGGTCTTGCTCAACCGGGCCGGACAGCTCGAGATGCCGCCGCTGACCGCTGCCCAGGTCGGTAACCGCATCTTCGTCGACACGCTCGTTGCGCTCGCGGCTCTCGCGGTGCTGCTGGCCTGCCTGAAGTGGGCGACTCGCCGGGTGCTTGACCGGCGCAGGCTGGCGGGCTGGGAGGCCGAGTGGCTGGCGGTCGGTCCGCGCTGGAGTCGGCAGCAGGGCTAGCTCGCAGTCGGCCCTCCGTGACTAAGCGGGTAGCGCCAGTCGACGCAGCGACGCGGCTAGCGTTCGGTGGCTCTTAGCCAGACCACGAGGTCCCATATCAGGATGGCGACCCAGACGGCCACGGCTGACCAGCACCAGGCCGACCACGACGTCACTGCGGCCGCCAGGTCAACCAATCCGGCGGCGACGACCAACAGCCACGCCCGAATCCAAAACCCTGCGCGCCGCGAGGCAATCACCCTTACGCGAGGCTCACCCCAGCGAGCCGGACCCAGGCTGACCAACTCCCACCACAGAACCCGCCGACCGCGATGAGCGCGGCGCCCACCAGGACGAACACGGACACCTGGGACTCCCCGCCTTCTGGGGCTCGCTGGGACTCGCTGAAGCCAGTGCGCCCCAGCGTATGCCACCGCTTACAGCCTGATCATCTCGCCAGATTTGAGGTTGGGCGTCTCCACGCTCCCGTCAGTTCCGAAGGGCTAGGCACTGCCATCCGGCGCCTAGGCCATAAAAGACCGCACCGGCGGTCATATGGACACCACGCGATCCCCAGCCGCGTCACGCAAAAGCCGGGCCTGGTGAAGGCACATTCTCGCGTCTGCCGCCGAGATGTCGCGGGACTCGTAGGCGGCCTGCGTCTTGCGGTCAAGCGCTCGCTTAAGTGCACCTGACAGCCGCTTGTCGACGCGGCCCAGCAGCGCTACGGCGGCTGAGTGGTTGCCGTCGGCCGACCGCTCGCGTAGTGCAATACAGCAGACCGCGTCGGCGGCAGCGATCGCCGCATGGATCGCATTCGTGGCGACGACATCGGGGTCCTTGGCCGTCTCGGCGGCCTCGATGAACGCCTCCGCATCGTGGAGACGCGCTCTGGCGTCTGCGATAGTGCACGGAGTTCGGTGCCCATCTGGACGTGGACTCAGCCTGCTCTCCTGAGCAGGCTTCGAGTGCCTGGCGTGAGCGGGATGCCCTCGTCGCGCACAGCCGCGACAAGCGCATTCCCATCCCGGATTAGCCGCGCAAAGGAACTGCGCGAGTGCTCGACGAGTTGGGCCTGATTACCGGTCCAGAGGTGTACCTGATCGACTAGCCGGGCGGCGGCCGCTTCCCAGGGCTCGGTCTCTATGTTCGCCTCAGCCACGAGTAGCAAGTCGACATCGGAATGGCGGCCCCCGGTGGCGCGGGCGGCCGACCCGAAGAGCCAGGCGCCGGCCAGGTCGGTCCATTGGGCGAGTTCGCCAGTCAGCATTTCGATGAGCCTGCCGCGGGTCCGGCCCAATGCGACTAGCGGCGAAGCAAGGAGATGCGTCCGGTTGAGTGTAACCAGCCAGGCCGGCCCCAGGTGCTGGGCGTGAACGAGCCCGACGTCGACAAGTTCGTTCACCACTGTCACGGCTGTCTGGGGCGCGACGGCAGCGTGCCTAGCCAGAGCGCGCGCGGTTACCGGCACCTCAAGTTGGGCAAGTGCTGCGAGAACCCGGCCGCGGGCTCCGGGGACGATGTCCGACAGGGGACTGCTCAGGTCCACGCTGTCTAAGTTAGCAGACAGCTGTCTAGATTATTGAACATACGTCTGGCGGCCTGCCGAGTGCCCGTCCGCCGCAGTCTTGTCCCCGCCGTTCACGGATCAGCCTGCCTAGTCACCGGCGGTCGCGTACATCAGGAAATCCCTCAAACGACCCTGACCCGGACCTGCCGGTATCAGTTCACGAGCGCCGTCGCACTGCGGGTGTTGCGAGTTCGGTAGCCGGCTGCTAGCTTCCGGCGACGTGGCCTACGAGGTACGCGTCGAGCGGGTTGCATCCCGGCGGCTGGCGGCGATACACGCGAATGTGTCCAGGCAGCGACTCGGCGCGGAGATCATCGAGCTGTATGACCGGGTCTGGCCGATCGTGCGCAGGCAAGGCGTCGTGACCGGGCACAACGTCGTGATCTACTACGCCGGCGATCTTGAGACGATGACAGTTGACGTCGGCGTCGAGGCAGCCGGATTCTCCGCGAGCGGCGATGTCAGCAGCGTCGCGACGCCGGCCGGCGAGGTGGCGACGACGGCGCACTTCGGCGAGTACACAGACCTGGTCGCGGCCCACGAAGTCCTGGAGCGCTGGTGCGCGACCAGCGGGCGCCGGCCTGGGTTGCGCTGGGAGGTCTACGGCGACTGGGACGAGGACCCCGCCAAGCGCCGGACAGACGTGTATTTCCTGCTCGAGGCCTGACCCGGCCCGGCGACATCTGCAACCTGAACCGGGCCCAGGTGGCGGGTCCGGCTCGGCCTGCTGGCGTGCCCGCTAGGACAGCGGCTGCAGCCGCCTTCGTTGGCAACAGTTGGCCCGTGTCATCACTAGGCGTGATCTTCATGTAACTTTTCGTAAAGTAGACGGGGCGGGGGCCCGGTCGTTGAGCGGGGGAGCGCGCGTGACAGGGCTGACTAGCTGGGGACCGGGAGGCGGCGGGATACCTCCGGGCGAGGCGCGGCGAGACAGGGACGTGGCGGCCTACCGCGATGGGGTGGCGGACGTGCTGGCCGAGCTGGCAGGCGCCTACCGCTCGACCGGAGAGGCAGCGATCGAGCGGATCCTGGCCCGGCGGCTGCGTGAGCCCGCGTTCGCGACGGTGCTCGGCGCCGTTCCTGGCGGCCCCGACGCCGTCCTCGGCCGGGTGGTTGGTGAGGTGCGCACGTACCGCCGCGGCCCGCGCAATGCGGCGGACAACCTCACGGCGATGGTCCGCATTGCGCTGCTCACCCAGATCGAGCAGCTGTGGTGGGGCTATCTGCCTGCGTTCAGACGCGACGCGGACGTACTCAACGCGCCCGACCTGTTGCACCTCGAGGCGCTTCGGCGCGACAACAAGCTACTGTTCAGCTACCGGCTGCAGCCGAGCACGCTGCTGGGCCGCGCCGCTCGGTCCGCCGAGCGGCGTGCGGTGGCCGGCCGGGCGCCACGGACCGCCGGGCTCCGGTTCCCTTGCGCTCGCGCGGAGCTCGTGGTCCTGCTCAACCAGATGGCCGACGAGTTCGCCAGCCGGACGCCACCAGGTACGCCCCGGTTGTGGGTGACCAGCCTGGCGCGGAGCGTGAATTACCAGCGCCATCTGCGTGCCCTCGGCTATGCGGCCATGCTGCCAAGCGCTCACTGCGTGGGATATGCCGCCGACGTGGAAGTGAGCTGGTTCCGCCAGTTCCGAGTGGACAGGACATTGCAGGCAGTCCTGCTCGAGCGTCAGCGGGCGGGCGAGGTCAACGTGATCGACGAGGGCCAGGCCTGGCACGTGTGCGCGCGTCCGGGTGCGGGCCGCGCGCTCCGGCTCGTCCCCGAGCAGCGGGTCGGCAGCTGAGCGTCCGGTGGCTGGGGATCAGCCTGATCGTCGGCCCCGGAGTTGCGCCTCGCCCAGGCACGGGCGGGCCAGGCACGCGCGGGTCAGGCACGGGCGGGTCAGGCACGGGCGGGCCGGATGCCGACGCGCAGACCTCGCGGTGTTCCGGCGCATGCTGGACACGCTCGCGGCGCGTGGCGAGGTCGAGGAGACGATATGCGAGCTCTGCCTGCTCGCGGGGGTCGCGCATCGTAGACCGCGAGCGGCCTCCGATCCGCCGGGACTTCTCGGTCGTCCTCGACCAGTGCGGTTATGACCTCGATCGGGCCGTTGCCGCAGGGCGGGCCCGGCCGGACTACACGGCCACCGAGCATGCCCGCGACTTCGCCGGCGCGCTGCGGCGGAACCTGGTCAGGGTGCTGCGCCACGCCGCGAGTCCGCCGGGCGGCCTGTCGTCGTCGGCTGAGCTGTCGCTCCCGCCTAGCCCGCGCCTGGGGTCCGCTAGTTCGCGGCGGGGGCATGTGTCCCGGACTGTCGGTGCCGGTCTCTAGCATGTCAGGCAGCCGCCAATCCAGGAGGGCACAGATGGCTGATGCCTACGACGTGCGCCGCCTCGCCCTGGCCCTGCCCGATGTGGAGGAGATCGACTGCGACGGCTTCGACTTCCGGGTCGGAGGCAAGGGCTTTGTCTGGTCGTACCCAGAGCGGCGGCCAGGCAAGGGGAGAGTGCTGCGCACCGACATCGCCGTGCTGTTCGTGGGGGACGAGGCCGAGAAGCAGGCGCTGCTTATCGGCGAGCCTGACCTGTTCTTCACGAATCAGGGTTATGACGGGTGGCCGCTGGTGATGGCCCGGCTCGATGCCCTCGACGTCGGCCGGCTGGCGGAGCTGGTGACTGACGCGTGGCGGATGCGCGCTCCTGAATCGCTGAGCGGCGAGATCGACTAAAGTGACGGCGACCCGAGCACCGCGCCCGGCTGCCGCAGTGGCGTAGCCACGCCCGTGCGAAGTGTCCGCCTGACCTGTGCCTTCGCGAATGGCAGCCCCTGCCAAAGGCTACGTGCTGGCGATCAGCGGAGGCCAGGACAGTGCGCTGACCGGCAGGTTGTGCCAGCTTGCCTGCGAGGAGCTGCGCGCCGAGCGACGCGAAGCCACCTTCATGGCAGTTCGGCTGCCCTACGGCGTGCAGGCTGACGAGGACGACGCGCAAATCGCGCTGCAGTTCATCCAGCCCGACCACTCGATCACGGTCAACATCGGGCCCGGCGCCGATGCCGTCGCCGCCGAGACGGCACTCGGCCTGCGCCAGCTACTCGGTGCTGAGCCTGGTCTGCGGGACTTCGTCCGTGGCAACATCAAGGCCCGCGAACGCATGGTGGTCCAGTACGCGATCGCGGGACAACTCAACTTGCTCGTCGTGGGCACTGACCACGCGGCCGAGGCACTGACCGGCTTCTTCACTAAGTACGGCGACGGTGGCGCCGGCATCACCCCGCTGACCGGACTAACCAAGCGCCAGCGCGCAGCCCTGCTTCGAGAGCTGAGGGCTCCAGCGAGCATCTGGGAGAAGGTTCCGACCGCCGACCTGGAGGACGGTCGGCCCGCCCTGCCCGACGAGGACGCGCTGGGACTGACCTACTCCCAGATCGATGACTACCTAGAAGGTATCGACGTGGATCCGGACGTCGCCACGAAGCTGGAGTCGGCCTACCTTGCCACCCGGCACAAGCGAGCCCTTCCGGTCGCCCTCCTCGACGACTGGTGGCTGCCGGGCATCCAAGACCGCGCGGGAACGCCGCTCGACAACTAAGTCTTTCCGGCAGCGAGCCTTGGGGCGCGGTTCGGGGTGCGCCGCCCATCGCGGTCGTCTCTGCTCACGACGCGCAGCTGGCTTGCCGGCCTACCCACGACCGGGCTGAAGCGGGCGGGCCTAAGTGCCCACTTGAGCGGCCTGGGCGGTCCTCGGCGGGCGGGAATGGGGGTCTTGACGAATTAGATGAACGTTCGTTTAATTCTCTCATGGGTCGCATCGCTGGCGTCACGGCTACCGAGACCCGTGAGCGGCTGCTGAAGGCAGCCGCGGCGGTATTCGCGGAGCGAGGGTACGACGGTGCCCGGGTGGCGGACATCGCCGCTGCCGCGGGCGTGAGCAACGGCGCGATGTATGCGCACTTCGGGTCCAAGGCCGAACTGCTTGTCGGCGCGCTGCGTACTCACGGGCGGCAGGTACTCGCCGAGGCTCTCGCGGCCGACCCCGACAAGTCGATCATGGATGTGCTGCTCAGTATCGGCCGCGGGCTTATCCACGGCACCAACGCCAGAGGTTCACTGCTCGTCGAAGCGCTGGTCGCGGCCCGCCGCGACGAGGACGTTGCCCGGCCGATACGGCGCTATGTCGGCGAACGAGCGGACTGGCTGGCCGATCTGATGCGGGTTGCCCAGGACCAGCGGGAACTCGACCCGTCGCTGTCGCCGATTGCGCTCGCGCACTTCTGCCTGCTGCTCTCGATGGGCAGCGCGCTGGTGACCCCGGCGCTGCATGCGGTCGACGACGCCGAATGGGCCGCCTTGCTCGGGCGCGTCGTGGCCGCCCTCGGGCTCGCAGGAACTCCGCCGGCCGGCGACCCGGTGGCGCGGACAGGGAGCAGGGAATGAGGCTGCGGATTAACTCCGACGTCTGCCAGGGGCACGGCCGGTGCTACGACCTGGCCCCCGACCTTTTCGGTGACGACGAAGAGGGCTTTGGCCAGGTCCTCGGCGATGGCGTCGTCACGCCCGACAAGGAGCGCGATGCGCGCCTCGCAGTCGCCAACTGCCCAGAGCGCGCGATCGAGGTCATCGAGGAGAGCTGACGTGGCGGTTGATGAGCGGTTCCCCAGGGACTTCAACGAGACGCGGGAAGGCCGGCCTCTCGGCGTGCGCAACGAGATCATCACGGGCCCGGTCTCCGACTGGGCTTCGGATTTCTCGCACCTCGAGGACGAGTGGTCCGCCGACCCATACTTGATCCACGACGACCTGCGTCGGCGCTGCCCGATCGCCCACACCGGGCGGTTCGGCGGCGGATGGCTGCCGGTCCGGTATGAAGACGTATCGGCGATCGCCTACGACACCGACCGCTTCTCCTCGCGTGCGATCATCATGAGCAACTTCCGCCCGCCGAAGGAATTGGCCCCGATCGGGGGCTCGCCGCCGATCTCCTCGGACCCGCCGTTCCACCACGACGCTCGCAAGCTGCTGCTGCCCGCGTTTACCAAGACCGCGGTCGGTCGTCAGGAGGCCGCGACCCGGGCGTTCTGCCATTCGCTCATCGACGCGTTCGTGGAGCGCGACGTGGTCGATGCGGCGGCCGAGTATGCGCAGCACATTCCGATCAGGGTCATCGCGGACATGCTCGGGTTCCCGCCCGAGGACGGCCCGCAGTTCGCCAGGTTCGTCGAGAACACGCTCGAGGGTGTCAACCTGCCGCCCGACGAGCGCATCGGCCGCATGTCCCTGCTGTTCGACTACCTGCTCGCGCAGGTCCACGATCATCTCGACAATCCGCGCGACGATCTGACCAGCTACCTGATCAACGCCGAACTCTATGGCCGCAAGCTCGAGCCCGCGCACGTCGTGGGCACCATGGCCCTGCTGCTGATCGCCGGCATCGACACCACCTGGAGTGCCATCGGCGCATCGCTGTGGCACCTGGGCGGTAACCCGCAAGACCGCGAGCGGCTGGTCGCCGACCGAAGGCTGCTGCCGACTGCGATGGAGGAGTTCCTGCGCGCCTACGCGCCGGTGACGATGGCCCGGCTGGTCAAGGACGACATGCACTGGCGCGGCGTGGACATGAAGGCCGACGACTGGATCCTGCTTTCGTTCCCGGCCGCCAACCGCGACCCCGAGCAGTTCGAGCGGGCGAGCGAGGTCGTCATCGACCGCGAGGTCAACCGGCACGCCGCCTTCGGACTTGGCATCCATCGCTGCGTGGGTTCGCACCTCGCGCGGATGGAGCTGCGCGTGGCCCTGGAGGTTTGGCTCGAGCGGATACCGGAATTCAGCCTCGCCGACCCGTCGGCCGTGACGTGGTCGGCCGGCCAGATTCGCGGACCGCGAGCGCTTCCGCTGCGTATCGGCTAGCCGCTCGGCCGCCGGCCAGTTGCGTGGGAGTTAGCGGGATCGCGGCATCGCGTCCGCCCGAGCGCTACTTGCGGTTTACCTGTCCTCTTTACGGTCGGAGATATGGATGATTCTGGCCTGAATAGCTGGGGACCCGCCGAGGGTCCAGCAACCGGTCTCACCCGGCGGCACTTCCTGAGCAGCGTGGTGGTCGTCGGCGCTGCGGTCGGCCTGGCCAGCGCGGCCGAGGGCGCCTTCGCCAGCTCGCCGGCACTGGCCAGCTCGCCTCCGTCAGGGCCGCCCACGACAACCGTGCCGCTGCCGACCACGACGGCACCCGAGCAGCTGTGGCTCACCTGGGGCCACGATCCCGCCAGGGATGTCACCGTGGGCTGGTTGTCGCCGGGCTCCGTGCCGCAGCCGGCGCCGGCGCTGACGTACTCGGCCGCGCCGATCACCACGTCGAACCCGGGCCGGACGGTCCAGTTGCCGGCACCGCGGCCGCTCGACGTGACCAGGCGCTACCCGCAGGCCTCGAGCGTCAGCTTCGCCGACGGGCTCAACGCGCAGACCACGTACTTCTACCACGTCGAACTGCGCGACCTGGAGCCCGGCACCACGTATTACTACCAGGTCAGCGACGGCGCGACGCCAACCCCGTCAACGGCGGGCTCGTCGTTCACGACCGCCCCGTCCGGTCGGGCCAAGTTCCGCTTCTCCAGCTACGGCGACCTGGCGACGCCGTCTTACGACTTGAACGCCTCAGGCAACCAGTGGCATGAGTCGTGCGACAACTCCTACTACGCGGTCGGCGCGATCGAGAACCCCGGCGACGGCAACGGCCCGCCGCTGTTCCATCTGCTGAACGGGGACCTCTGCTACGCCAACCTCGACTACCAGAACGCTCCGAGCGTGTGGCGCGACTTCGGCATCAACTGCGCCCGGTCGGCGGCGAACCGGCCGTGGATGCCGGCCCTCGGCAACCACGAGACCGAGTTCGGCACGTGCAACCACGCCGGTCAGCCCGGAGATGCCCCCGGCGGCATCGCGGCGCAGGCCGCAGCCGGGAACTACTGGAACGGCCCGTACGGCTACGGCCACTACCTGAGCCGCTTCCTCCTCCCCGACAACGGCGTGACCAACTGGGATGGCAACCGCCTGCGCGGCAACTTCTATGAGTTCCAGGTCGGCACCGTGAAGTTCATCTCGCTGGACGCCGATGACGTCATCTACCAGGACGGCGCCTCGGCCTATCTCAACAGCGCTGCCAATGCGGCGCCGGAGTCTACGAGCGCCGGAGCCGAGATCCCCAACGGCACCGTCACCTACAACCGCCTCTACACCGGCGACCTCACGGTCGACCCGGCCGACTTCTCGGCGGTGCCGGATTTCAGCAGCGGCACGCCGAACCTGCAGTGCCTCTGGCTCGAGCGGACGCTGCGCGAGGCCCGCCAGGACCCGACTGTCGACATGATCGTCGTGTTCATGCACCAGTGCGCTATGTCGACCTCGGTGGCCGGCAACGGCTCCGACCTCGGCATCCGCCAGGCCTGGCTGCCGCTGTTCGACCGCTACGAGGTCGACCTGGTGTTGTCCGGCCACGAGCACGACTACGAGCGCACGTATCCGGTGCGGGGCTACGACGCCGACTATCTCGGCGCGGTGTTCTCGCCCAACCCGAACCAGACGCTCAACGAGGCAGTCAGCACCCGCAGGCCACATGTCGTGACGACCGAGCCGACAACTTACGAAGGCCTCTCGGCCTGGGACACCCAGGAGGGCACGGTGTTCCTGGTCCTGGGCGGCGGCGGGACGGACGGGCCGGCCAACGTATACGGCACCGACGCCGCGACCGGCCTGCCCCAGGCCAAGGTGTTCACCGAGCGGAACATGATCTCCGGCTCGGAGGCAACCGGCTTTACCCGCAACTCGGCCGACTCGCACGAGGACGCGCCCTGGTCGGCGGCGACGAATACCGGCGACGCCTACGGGTATGCGATCTTCGACGTCGACCCGGGCAGCCGCCAGGGCCAGACGACGATCACGTTCAAGTACTTCGCCATCCCCGCGGTCAGCGACGAGACCGGACCGCTGCACACCGGCACGACCACGCTGCCGACGACCCCGACCGAGACGTTCGTCTTCGGTCGCGGCCTGTCCCGCCTCGGCCGGCAGCACGGGCAGGACGAAAGGCAACTCGAAGAGACCCGTTCCGTCTGACGACTCGCGGCCCGTGGCCGCCGCCGCAGCGCCGCCGCCCGCTCGCGGTGGTTACGAGGAGCGGCGGGCGAAGTCCCGAGCCGCCCTGGCCGCCGCACACGGGGCGCACAGCGGAATGTCGATCTCGCCGAGCAGCTCGGAATTGTGCTGGCCGGTGATCACCGCGTCGAACGTCTCGCAGATGCCGCGGTCCTCGGGGTGCGCTCGCAGGCAGAAGCACAGGCATGGCCTGTGCTGCGCGAGCTTCTCCGCACGCTCGACCACTGCGCGCACCTCGGGACGGTTGGCCATTTCGCCGAGTGCGTCAAAGGCCGGCCGGATCCGGTTCATGGCGTCGCTGATCGCCTGCCCGAGCTTGCGGCCGGCCTCGGCCAGCGTGTCGGCGAGTTCGGGTCGTTTCTGATCGGCCATAACCGCATCGTCTCACCACGGCTGGACCAAGAGCTAGGGCACGGATTACGAACATTTCGGGCGGTAACCGGACAGCCTGCGGAGGCTACGCGGAATAGCGGTCAGCGGATGCCTGCCCAGAGTTGCCGCTCGTCGCCGCGGGGATCCTTGACGATCGCGCTCTCGGTGTTGAACACCATCGTCGCGCGGTCGAGGGTGGTGTAGCGATCCCAGCCGGGGTCACCGTCGCTGATGAAGGCGACCCAGGCACGGTGCACAGTATCGGCGAGTCCCTGCGGAGGCTCGGTGCCGATCAGCGACTCAGCGTCCTCGGTCCGCAGCGTGTCGAAGACGAACGGGATCTCCACCGCGTGGCAGGCGCCGAGGGTGCCGCCCAGGACTGGCGTCGGCCACGCGAACTCGTAGACCCAGGTTGCTGACTCGGGGCGGGCCTCGGCGACCCGAATGGCGGGGATTCGGAAGAACCAGTCGCCAGCGACCACCGCGAGCAGGTCACCAGCTGACGCGCTAGGCCGGTTGGCGCGGTACGTCGGCAGCGCATTCGCGCCGAGCCCGTCGGCCACGGCGGCCATCTGCAGGAGGTTGTCGTCGATGATGTTCATGATGCCGGTGGGCACCAGGAACAGCCGCTCCTCGTCCCTGTTGGTCCCGATCAGGACGTCGACTTCTTGCCCGGCCCCGGCCCGGATGGCATCAAGCGGCACGGCTGGCAGCACGTCACCGTCAACCACCGGCTCGAACACCATTCCGTTGAAGGCGATCTCGCCCCAGCGGGCCGGGTCGGGCGGCGGGGTCTGTGCTTCGCGGCTCAGCGCGCTCTGGGCGTCGAGCAACCGCTGCATCGGGACCGCCGCGATGGCCTCCCTCGTGGCCGGAGTCCCGAGTTTCTCGGCTAGGTAGCCACCGACCCGCATCGCGGTCGCAGGCGTGAGGACGTGCTGCCCGGCGCCGCTCTCCGCGATGACGCGGCGGAACAGCCCGGCCGTGCGCGGCATCGACAGCAGCGTGGTCACGCTCATACCGCCGGCCGACTCGCCGGCGACCGTGACTCTGGCCGGGTCGCCGCCGAAGCCTGCGATGTTGTCGTGCACCCACTGCAGGGCGGCGACCTGGTCGAGCACGCCGGTGTTGACGACGCCATCGTCGAGGAACAGGAACCCGTCCGCCCCGAGCCGGTAGTTGATGGTGACGCAGACGACCCCGTCGCGGGCGAACGCGGCCCCGTCGTACTGAGGGACCGCGCCCGAGCCGTTTAGGAACGCGCCGCCGTGCACCCAGACCAGGACCGGCAGCCGGGCCCCACCCAGGTCCGGGGTCCAGACATTCAGGTTGAGGCAGTCCTCGCCGGGAATGGCGGGCTCGGGAAGTATCAGGTCAAACGGCGCCGGATACGGGTTCTTGGGTACCGTTGGCCCGAACCGCGAGCAGTCCCGCACGCCGTCCCAGGACGGCGGCGGCTCGGGCGCGCGCATGCGGCGGGGTCCGAACGGCGGCGCCGCGTACGGGATGCCCTTGAATACGTGCAGTCCGGCTGCCTGCACACCGGCGACGGTGCCCTGCCTGGTGTGAACCGTGGCCATGTCTTCACGTTCCTGTCCTGAGAGGCTTGCCGATCGTAGCCTCTGAACGGGTTGCCGGGAAGCGGCCGCTTGCGCGCGCGATCATTCCGGGCGGCTCGGGTCGGCCCCCGGATGAGCTCACGGGTCCGCGGCACCATTCCCTTGCGGGCACTGGATGTCCTGGGCGGACTCAGCGCTCGCCGAGGCGCTGCCGCTAGTGACCGTGACCTCGACCGGCTGGCCGCAAGCCGCCGATCCGTTGACCTGAATCAAGATCCCCCCGGACACTTGCGCGCCGGCCGCGATGGCAGCGTGCTGGCAGGTGGCGCCGGAGGAGGTGGCCTGGCAGTTCCACTGGCTGTGCCCGTGGCCGCCGCCGAAACTAGCTAGCGAACTGCCGGACGGCAGGTCGATCGTCGCGGTCAGCTTGCCGGTCGATGCGCGGCCGGTGTCGGTCACCTGGAAGACGAACTGGGCCATGTTCCCGTGCCCTGAGCCGAACACGTTAGCGGAGACGGAGAGGGTGACGTCGGGCGCGGCTCGCTTGGAGGCGCTCGATGATGGGGTCGGCGTCGGGCTCGGAGTTGCCGGGACGGTGCTGCTCGGTGATGGGGTCGGCCTCGGTGTCGCGCTCGTCCGGACCGACGGCGACGGCGTGTCATTGCGGGCGGCACCTCCCGTGTGCCCGCTGGTCGCGGCTCTGCCGGTTCCGCCGGCGCCGGCCAGCGGCCTGGAGTCGTGTGACCTCAAAGCCGCGCCCTGCCCGGAGATCGTGATGGCCAGGGCGGTGCCGCCGGCGATGAGGAGCAGCGCGGCGGCTCCGGCGACCACGCGCCGCGGGTGGCCGCGAAACGAACCGAGCCCGCTCAGCCAGCCGAGCCCGCCGAGTCCGGTCAGTCCGGCGCGCGGTCCGTGGCGGCGTGGCCTGTCCGGACCGGCGTCCGGCCAATCCGGCCCGTCGGTGCCATCCGGGCCGCCGCCTGTGCTCGCCTCGCCGCCACCTATGTCCTCGGCAACCCAGGCCATGGCGGCTGTGTCAGCACGGTAAGCGGCCGGTAGCCCGGCGACCGGTGGCAGAGCCGCCGCAGGACCCGCGGCAGGCGCGGCGCTGTAGCCCGCGCTCGACAGGTACGGCGCAGCCACGCTGCCGAGGATGGCGGGCGCGACGACGCGGCGCAGGGTGCCGCCGAGGTCGACAAGCTCCGCGTAGATGGCGCGGCACGCATCGCACTCGCTCAGGTGCAGCGCCACCTCGCTCGCCCTCGGCTCGGACAGCTGATAGCGCAGGTAGGCGGCGAGTCGCTCGGCGACCGGCAGGCACTGTGCCCGGCTGAGGCTGGCACCGTAGGCGTCCAGGCAGGACTGCCGGACACCCTCCCTGGCCCGGCGCTCGAGCGCCGCGAGCCCGTCGTGGCTGAGCCCGAACATGGGCGCGACCTCATCCGGGCTTTCCTGCTCGATCTCCAGGTGCCACAGCAGTGCGCTCCAGCGCTCGGGCTGGGCGATGAACGCGCGCACCATGAGCGCGTCGTCGAGGCCGGCCGCGCCTGGGTCCAGAAGCGGATTGCCTGGGTCGAGCGGCGGTCTTAAGCCTGGCTGAAGCGTGCGTCGCGGGTCGGAGTACCTGCCCTCGCACACTCGCCCGACCGCTGCGAGCACATAGCAGCGGAACGCATCGGTAGGCCCGTCACCTCGCCGCAGAACTTCAAGTATGCGGGCAAACGTCTCGGCCACGACGTCGTCGACCTCGGCTGGCGACACGACCAGTTCGCGGGCCAGCCGCCTGGCGGCCTCGGCATGGCGCTGGTAGAGGGCGCTGAAGGCTCGGCCGTCACCCGCTCGCGCCAGGTTGAGCAGCTTCGCGTCGTCGTAATCCAGCGGTCTTTCTGTTTCGTCCGCCACTTACGCCCCCACCCCAGATTTACGCCCAAGCACCAACAAGCATCATGGCTGCTCACGCGTCACCTTGCGGGGAATTCAGTGTCATTGCAGTGCAAGCAACGGCAACAGGCCGGGGCGAATCGGGCGATGCCAGCCTGGCCGTGCAGTGGTAAGAAGGCAGGCAGCCCAGCCGAGTCGGCGGTGGCGTCGTCGCGAAGGTCTAAACGGGAGCGAGGTCGGTCCGGCATGAACGGAGCCCAGGCGGTCATCCTCACGCTGGTCAAGTCCGGCGTGACCACGTGCTTCGCTAACCCGGGCACGTCAGAAATGCACTTCGTGGCCGCGCTCGACGCCGTCCCGCAGATGCGCGGCGTGCTCTGCCTGTTCGAGGGCGCGGCAACGGGCGCGGCCGACGGCTACGGTCGCATGGCCGGTCGCCCGGCCGCGACACTCCTGCACCTGGGACCCGGCCTGGCGAACGGCCTGGCAAACCTGCACAACGCGCGACGCGCACGCACGCCGGTGCTGGCGATCGTCGGCGACCATGCCACCTACCACAAGCGGTTCGACGCCCCGCTGGAGTCTGATATCGACGCACTGGCGGGCTCGGTGTCGGGCTGGGTCCGGCGCAGCTCGCGCAGCGCGGACGCACCGGCAGACGCAGCCGATGCCGTCGCGGCCGCCATGAATCCGCCCGGCCAGGTGGCCACGTTGATTCTGCCCGCCGATGTGACCTGGACCGATGGAGCGCAGCCCGCGCCGGCGGTCGCTGTACGCCCGCCGGCGCCGGTCAGCGATGCGGTGGTCAACCCGATCGCGGCGGTACTGCGCGGCGGCGAGCAATGCGTGATCCTGCTCGGCGGGGCCGGGCTTTACCGGCCGGCGCTGGAGGCGGCCAGCCGGCTGGCGGAGGGTACCGGCGCCCGTCTCCTCGCCGAGACCTTCCCGGCCAGGCTCCAGCGGGGTGTCGGCATTCCGGCGGTTGACCGGCTCGCGTACCTGGCGGAGTTCGCGGCCGGGCAACTGGCGGGCGCGCGCCATCTCATCCTCGCCGGTGCCCGGGCGCCCGTTTCCTTCTTCGCCTATCCGGGCAAGGCCAGCTACCTGGTGCCAGACGGCTGCCAGGTACATACGCTCGCCACGGCGGGCGAGGACGTGGCGGGCGCGCTGGCGGGCCTGGCCGAGCAGGCAGCCCCTGAGGCTCGCGCGCGCCTGCAGCCGGCCGAGCGCCCGGGTCTCCCGTCAGGCCAGCTGACCGGACAGAGCGCCGCCGCGGCCATCGGCGCGCTGCTCCCGGAGGATGCGATCGTCTGCGACGAGGCGAACACCTCGGGCATCTGGTTGCCGGCCGCGACCGTCGGCGCCCCGCCGCACGACTGGCTCAGCCTGACCGGCGGCGCGATCGGTCAGGGGCTGCCCGTGGCTACCGGGGCGGCGGTCGCGTGTCCCGGCCGGCCGGTGCTCGCGCTGGAGGCGGACGGCAGCGCGATGTACACGATCTCGGCGCTCTGGACCCACGCCCGCGAGCAGCTCGACATCACCACGGTGATTTTCAGCAACCGCTCCTACGCCGTGCTCAACATGGAACTCGACCGGACCGGGGCCACGACGACCGGGAACCTCGCGCGGAGCCTGCTCCAGCTGTCCAGGCCGGCCCTCGACTTCACCGCGCTGGCGGCGGGGATGGGCGTGCCGGCGACCAGGGCCGTCACCGCTGAGGAGTTTGCTGCGCAGCTACGGCACGCGCTCGCCGAGCCAGGCCCGCACCTGATCGAGGCCGCCCTGCCCGCGGTGGTTTGACCGCGAAGGTCAGGACGGCAGCCGGCCGGAGCCGACCCCGTTCCGTTATGACCCGCTGCCGTCAGGGCCCGCAGCTTCCATCGTCGCCGATCACGGCCAGGATCGTGCCCCAGGCACTGGCCAGGAACCGGCGCACGGCCCGTCGGCTCGCGCCCATAACCGCCGCTATTTCGCTCTCGCCGAGGTCGAGATAGTGGCTGAGCACGATCGCCTCGCGCTGATACGCCGACAGTAATCCGAGCGCCCGAATTGGCGGCGTGGCTTCGCAGCCCGGTAGCCAGAGGCGGGGCTCGCCGCGCCGCGATGTCGAGCGGGAACGCGCGGCGCGGCGAGACCTGATGACCACCTGCTGGCGCAGGTGGAAGAGGGCGCGCTCTGGCGCCTTTGTCGCCGGCCGGCAGCTGGCCAGCGCGAGCAGCGAGTCGGCGACGATCTCCTCAGCCTGTTGCGCGTCGCCGGTGAGCAAGGCCGCCAGCCGGACCAGGGAGCAGTAATGCGCCTGGTACAGAGTGCCCAGGGCCTGGCGGGCGGCGGCATCCGCGATCCTGGCACGGCTCCTGCCCCCTCCGTCACGGGAGCCGTGCCCGGACGCGGAAAAGTCTGACGCGCCGGGCGTGCCGCTGATCATGCCGGTGTCGCCCATAACACTCCAGACTCCGGGCCCGCCGGGCCACGGGCCGCCCGCCAGGTGGTGCTGCAGATCCGGAGCTGGATCATGGCATCTGAATACCTGGTGTGCACAGTTTAGGAAGAAAGAGGAAGAGAAGTCAATATACTAGCAGCGTTAGCTTGATGCTGAAGCGGCCCGCCTGGCCGCGGCTGCCTGGCGCCGGGCGCCGTCGGAGGTCAGGCAAGGGAAGGTAACGGAAGTGACGCAGGTTTAGGGTTGTCGTCTGGCTCGCTGGCGCGACATGCTCTGCGTCGAAGGGACTTGCGATGGCCGGTGAGAACTGGCGGCGGCTTGCCGATTACGTCGTCGCTCGGCGGGTCGCTCTCGGCATGCGAGACCGGCGCGCGCTCGCGGCTGCAACCGGGGTGACGGAGCGCACGCTCGGCAAGCTCGAGAACGGGCAGCGTGTTTCCGCGAGCACGCTCGGCGCGATCGAGAACCAGCTCGGCTGGGCCCCTGGGTCCTGCCGTCGCATCCTGGCGGGGGGAGAGCCGGTCGCCGGGAGCGAGCCCGCCGCCGGTCCTGCCCAGTCAGGCGACAAGGAGGCCGGCGACTCCACTCTCGAGTACCTGGCCAGCACACCGGGCCTGCCGCCTGAAGTGGTCCGCGGGCTTATCGCGCTGGCCAGGAACTGGCGCGAGCGTGAGGCTGCGTCGGGAGAGGAGGAGTCCGGCACCGACCGCCGCCGCGCCTGATCGCGGGCGCGACACCGCTCGGCGCGGCCTGGCCGCGTCAATACGCGCAGCGAGGACGTGCCTGGCTCACAAGCAGATCACGATGCCGAGAATCTTGAGGCACGCCCCTCCGCCTCCCGAACCTTCCGAGGGTGACGAACTTGGCGTAGGCGATGGCTGAGGCGGCGATGAGGAACGGCTCGGGCTTGGCCCCGGCGTTGGCCCGGTGGATGGCGAGGAGGAGTTCACGGATGGCGACGGCTGCGGGCTCGCGCTCGGCTGCGGGCTCGCGCTCGGGCTTACCACTGCGACGACGCCGGTGTTGCCGACATGCGATGGCGCCAGCGCGCCCGCTCGGGTGCGGCCATGCGCCCGGCCAGATGTCGACGGCCTTGCGCCCGGCGAAAGCTGGTAGCTGGGCGGGCCTGGCTGCGCGGCGCCCGAGGGCACGTGGGACGTCGGCGTGCCGAAGATGAGCACGCCCGCCGCCACAGCGCTGGCCGTCGCCGTTGCGGCGACGGCGGTGGCAACGCTGTGCGCGCGCAGCAAGTGGCCAA
This sequence comes from Streptosporangiaceae bacterium, assembly GCA_030041135.1. Taxonomy (GTDB): domain Bacteria; phylum Actinomycetota; class Actinomycetes; order Streptosporangiales; family Streptosporangiaceae; genus JAJYUU01. Next base: position 30,740 of record JASHOL010000423.1, read on the forward strand.
GCTTGCGCAGAGCCGAGCGTGACTCGGACATGAAGATCAGTGCCGGCAACGGCAGCAGGCCAAGCCTCCGGTCATGCCGTCGCGCGGCGCGCAAGGCGGCCCGAACGGCGGCCCGCCTATGGGCAGCGTCGAGGCTTTCTGAGACGACGATCGTCAGGTCGCCCCGGCCTCCTCGCCGCGCGACCGCGCTGAGGCCGGCCGGCAGGCTCTGGTGCTCGAGGCGGATCACGTAGCATCCTCGGGCTGGCCGGCGAGCTTGCAGACTGCCGACCACCACTCGCGCGGGTCGCCAGGACCGCCGATGACCGCGATTACCTCGATGCCACCGACGTCCAGCATGATCGGCGCCTCATCTGAACTTGCCGTATGCGCCGCCGCCGCCAGGCTGGCCGGCATGGGGCTCGCGGGTACGCCCGTTCCCGGCCACGGCGGCTCGGGCAGTGCGGCTCCGGCGGCCCCGGCGATCATCTCGAAGACTTCCAGCCGACGGCGCAGCTCGGCCTGCTCGGCCCTGGCCGCGGTTATCTCGTCCTCTAGCCAGCGGATGCGGCGCCGTCCCCGCCACAAGGGTTCGCACCTCCCCGCGTACGTCCCCCGACCGTGCGCACGTTCAGCTTCAAGTGGTGACCGTAATAGCCCAGATTAAACATAGGAGCATGCGCACGGGATAGGCTAGGCCTGCTGAGAGAACGGCTGCCGGCGAATCCCCAATGCCGCCGAACTCGGGCGATTAGGCTGCCGCGCGCATGGCGTCACGCTGGCCCACCGGCGCAAGCCGCCCAGCGCTGGTAGTCACGGGGGAATCACCAGTGCCGGGCGGCCGGCCGAGCTAGTCGTCAGAGTCGTCGCGCCACGGGTCGCTTCCGCCGGATCCGCCCCAGCCGCCGCTCCCGAACGGGCCGCCACCGAACGGGCCGCCCCACCACTGGCCGCCCCGGTTCTGTTGCCAGCGGCGACGCATCCGGCGGCGGAACCTGGCTGCGGCAAAGATCCCCGCGATGGCGGCGATGAGCCACAGCAGCAGGAGGAACTTGAAGATCCCGAAGAAGAACCATCCGCCGCCCGGCAGGATCAGGAAGAGGAACAGCAGGAGCAGCACCAGCGGCAGCAGCCGCGGTCCGCGCCGGTAACGGTACGGGCCCGGACGCCAGGGCGGTGCACCCCATCCTCCGGCCGGACCCGGCCCGGCCTGCGCTCCAGCCGGTTCGGGCTCAGGCAGGTCGGCCATGATGCGGCGAAGGTCCCCGAAGGTCTTCGCGTTGAGCGTGGCGGTAATGCGCTCGTTCAGTTCTTCTTGGTTGAGCCGTCCGTCGGCGAAGTGCTCGCGCAGGCGCGCTGTCACTCGCTCCCGGTCGGCGTCAGACACCCGCATGCGATCATCCATTGCGTTCCCCGTCTACCTACTCGTCTTGCTCTTGCTCGTCCGTGTCCTCGTTATCGTCCGCGAGGATCCGGTAAAGCTCACGACGTGTCCGCTCCAGTAGGCGCTCGGCGGCGCGGAGCTGATCGGGCGTGCCCGCGTGCGCGATCTGCACAATGCCCGCCCCAAGCCGGGCAGCCTCGGCGAACAGACCAGGCACCTGCCAGGCTTCCTGCTGCGCCGACGACTCCCAGGCGCCGCGCGCCATCGCCGGGTGCTCTTCCACGTACCGGCGACCCGCGTCGGTAAGCCGGAACACCCTGCGGCCGTCCGCCTTCTCGTCTACTACCAGGCCCTCGTCGGCAAGCTGCGAGAGCGCGGGATAGACGGCTCCGGGGCTTGGCCGCCAGGCCCCGCGGCTGCGCTCCTCGATCTCGGACATGATCTGGTAGCCGTTGCGCGGGCCATCCTTCAGCAGCGCGAGGATCGCGGCCCGCACGTCGCCCCGGCTGGCCTTCTGCCCACGCGGCGGGCCTTGCGGACCAGGCGCGCCTGGCCACCAGCCGCCGCGGGCGCCGGCGAAGCCGCCGCCCCAATGCCCGGCCGGCCCACGCCCGCGGAAGCCCTGCTCCCACGGACCGCGCCGCTGCTCGCCCTGGGTAGTAGTAGCCCTGGCGAACCGCCTAGCCTGCCTGAGCAGGTTCTCCGCGAACTTCAGCGCATCGGACAGTCCGGCCTCGAAGTCGCCTCCCCCGCATGCTGCTCCTGCCGCCATGGTGGGTCCCCGTCTCTCGCGATACCTTCTCGATATATCGTCAGCGTACATCGCCTCACTAGCTACAACAAGTCATATCTCGACTAAGTGCCCCGCCGTCCGCGTCTTTCTCCTCAGGGCGTAATTCCAGAGCTAGCGGGTGAGCGGTGCTCCCCCCGTGAGTTGTGGGCAAGATCGGAGTCAATGACACAGCCGGAGCCCGAGCGCCCGCCGGGGAATGCGGGCGGACAGGACCCTGACGGCGGTCCGGACGAGACGAAACCACCCGACCCGGCCGGGCCGGGGGCGCCGCCGAGCATGCCAAGGGTCGGCCGCCGGGCCATGGACCCGTGGCAGGTGTGGTTGCGCTGGGCCGAGGAGCTGGCGACTGGTCATGTGCCTGACGTCCCGATCCCAGCCTGGCTCCGCCGCACGCGCGGCGAAGCCAGGTGGCCGATCACCATCTCGGTCGCGGTTGCGATCGTCTTGCAGATCCTCCTGCCCTCGAAGTTCACCGAGCCCCTGCCGGGCTGGCTGTTGCCGGCCCTGGAAGGCGTCCTGCTGGTCGGCCTGACGGTCGCGGACCCGGTCCGGGTCGAGCGTGGCGGGATGGGCATGCGGGCCGCGTCAATCGTGATGATCTTCCTGGTGACGGCGGCGAACGCGGTCTCGGCCGTGCTGCTCTGCCGGGCGATCCTGGACGGCCGGGCCGGAGACTCGGCCACGCCGCTGTTCGCGACCGGCGCATCGACTGCGTTCAGCCCGACCGACGTCATGCCGCTATCCAAGTGGGCGAAGCTGACCATGCTCGTCCAGTCCTCGGTGTCACTCGCGATCGGCGCTCTGGTGATCGCCCGTGCGGTGAACATCCTCAGGACCTGAGAGCAGCAAGCGCACCGGGATAAGTCACGCCGAGCAGGGAACAGGCCGTCTGTGGGCCGGACCTCGCCCGCGCGGGCAGGCGCCTTCCGGCGGCTCGACGGAGAGAAGGCTGAGATGGGCAAAGTGTTGCTATTGGGCGGGCTCGCGGGAGTCGCGTTCCTGGTCGCGAGCCAGCGACAAGACATTGGCCGTTATCTGAAGATCAAGCAGATGTCGCTTGGCCAGGGTCACCCCGAGTACGTGCCAGCCGAAGGGACCAGGGAGTACCCGGCGCCCGGCCACGGAGCGCCAGACGGGACGGGCGACTTTGACTCGGCCCGGCGTGGAGGTCCGGCGCTGGCGCTGCGCTAGCGCCGGCCGCGTAGCCCAGTCAGGGCAAGTCGACGGTCAGGCCCGCGGTGGCTACGGCAACCTCGCCTGCATAGTGGTCTGCGGCGGCGGTCCGGGCAGCGTGTTGGTCCGTACCCGGCCAGAGGTGGGTCAGCAACAGGCGGTGCGCACCGGCGGCCGTGGCCTGCTGGCCCGCGTCGCGCGCGCTGGACAGGTACCCGCGCGAATCCTCGGGCACGTGGCCGGCGAATGTGGCCTCGGCAACCAGGAGATCGGCGTCCCTGGCCAGTTGCGCGATGTCCTCGCTCGGCCCGGCGTCGCCGGTATACGCGATCACCAGGTCGTCGGCCGTAAGCCGCAGGCCAGCGTTCGGCAGCCAGTGCGGCAACAGCCGGGTCTGGCAGCCGAACGGGCCGATGCGCAGTGCGCTGCCCGGCGCGAACTCGTTCAGAAGGTAGGCACCGGCGAGCATCCCTGGCCGGTCGAGCGCGAGCACCGCATCGAGTGCGGCCGGGACCGCGTAGACAGGCAGCGGCGCAGCTGCGTGGTCCCCGAGGGCGCGGGCCCGCAGCAGCGGATTCAGGTCGGCGCAGTGATCTGGGTGCCCGTGGCTGATGAATACCGCGTCGAGCTCGTGTGCCGCGATGCGCTCGAACAGCCGGGGCGCGGTCGCGTAGCCAGCATCAACGAGCAGCCGGAACCCGTCGTGCTCGATCAGAAAGCCGCTGCAAGCCTGGCCGGCAGCAGGCCACGCCCCACATCCCCCGAGAACTGTCAGCCGCACGCACCGACTCTAGCTTCGGCCCAAGGACCACACCTCGGGGAGTCGGCCACACAGGCAGCGGACTGTCGCCGTTAGCGGGGGTTGCCGCGCGTTCGGCGGACCTGCGTCCGCCGCGGACTGCTCATGTCGCGCCGCGCCGCCCGTGCAGGCGTCGCTGGCCTCGACTCGGGCTCGCCGTCCTGTGCTGGCACCTCCGATTCGGCGGGCAATTCCGCCGACAGCCGGGCTAACCAGTCCTCGCCGGCCAGGCCGCCCACCACCAGCACGTCGCGCCAGTCCCGCTGCAGCCTGCGCAATTGCTGCTCGAAGCGATTCCACTTGCCGCCGGCGCCCAGAACCAGCGCCGCCTGGAGCCGCTCGCTGGAGTCGTCAGGCCGCAGCGCGGTCAGCCGCCTGATGACCTCATCATCGACTCCGCGATTGAAATCGCGGCGGATCCGCCGGATCAGCCGCTCGCTAGGTGCAGTCACGGTCGCACCCCCTGCTGCACTGTTGGGTACGACTCCAGTGTTGGGCAGGGTCACTACGAGTCAACCCCCAGAGCGACAGTGCGCTTGGCCGGTCGTCGCTGCGATCATCCGGCAGCGACTCGCGATAGCGTCTCGTCGTGGCACAGTCCCGGTTCGTCGTGCAGCTGCACGACGCGACGCGCCTGCACTATGACCTTCGCATTCAGGTCGGCGGGGTGTTGCGGTCGTGGGCGGTGCCGAAGGGCCCGTCCATGGACTCCTCGGTCCGTCGGCTGGCGGTGCCGGTCGAGGACCACGAGTTGTCCGCGGGCGAGTTCGAGGGCGTCCACGAGGGCTCGGTGCGCGGCACCGGCGCGGTGATCATCTGGGACGAGGGCGGCGCTGAGATCCTCCGAGACGAGCCCGGCCACATGTCGGTGGTCCTGCATGGAAGGAAGCTGGAGGGCGGCTTCGCCCTGACTCGCACCGGGGAGCGCCGGTGGGTTCTGGTCAAGGTGCGGGACGAGTTCTCGCGGCCGGGGTCTGACATCACCGCCGAGCGGCCCGAGAGCGTGCGAAGCGGCCGAAGATGGGAGGAACTGGTTCGCTAGGACTGCCGCTCCCGCCGCTTGGCGCAGGCAACCGCCTCAGACTCGACGGACGACGGCCAGCCATGCCTGGGCGGTGGCGTTCATGAAATCGCGCCTGACCTCGAAGCTCTCGGCCGTGATCGAGTCGATGGCCCAGCCGTCGCTGAAGGCGGCCCGCAACTCGTCTTGACTGACACGCCGGGGGCCGACGTCCCCCGGCTGGCGATCGCTGAAGCACACCAGGTAGAGGTGGCCGCCCGGCCTGAGCGCGGCCGCGAGGCTCGCGACGTAGCGGGCGCGGTCTTCGTCGCCGAAGACGTGGAACAGCCCGCTGTCGATCAGGGTGTCGAACTGCGACCCGAGCGCCCCCAGGTTCAGGGCGTCGCCGACCTCGAAGCGCGCTTTCACGCCGCGCTCGGCGGCCTTTGCCCGAGCGCGCTCGATGGCGGTCGGCGAGACGTCGATGCCCAGGCCGTCCGCGGCACCGTGCGCCGCGGCCAGCAGGACCTGCTCTCCGGTGCCGCAGCCGGCATCGAGTACCCGGCCCGACAGCTTGCCTTCCTCGGCCAGGCGGACGAACACCGGCTGCGGGCGGCCGATGTCCCACGGTGCCGGGGTCGAACCTGAATAGGCGCTGTCCCACGTCGGCGTGGTCATGAACGTGACTCCTCAGTCGGCCGGCCCCGCAGGGCATGCATCGTGGCGGCTCGACGTTAGTGGGTCGGCCCGGCCGTTGTCTCGGCCCATGGCCGAGCAGCGTTGATCTTCGCGATCGCGGCGCGTCCTGATATACCGGAACTATGACTGGAGAAGGCACAGCCGCGGGGGTGCGCAGCGCGGCCGCAGCGCTGCTCGGCGTGCTCGATGATGAGCAGCAGGCCCAGGCGGCGCTCCCGTTTGGCGACGAGGCGGCCCGGCGCTGGCTGGAGTACCGGCCGAATCCGAGGCCGGGTGCGTGCCTGGCCCTGATGAGCCTGGCCGGCCGTAAGGCCGCGCACCGCCTGCTGTCGACGGCGCTGAGTGATCGGGGCTACGCCCAGGCGATGGTGATACTCGCGCTCGAGGAGACCCTGGACCGACTGGAGCAGGGATTCCCTGGCCGGCACAGCGGTGACTACTGGATCTCCGTCTTTGGCGAGCCGTCCAGTGACCAGGCCTGGTCGTGGCGGTTTGAGGGGCATCACCTCTCGGTCAGCATGACCGTGGTCGGCGAGGAAATCTCCGCCGCGCCTGTCTTCATGGGCGCCAATCCGGCTTGCGTCTCCTACGCCGGGTGCCCCGTGTCGCGGCCGCTTGGGCCGGAAGAAGACATCGCGCGGGATTTGCTCGACGCACTTGGGCCGTCCGGGCGGGCCGCCGCGGTAGTGGCCGACCAACCCCCCGCCGACATCCGTACCGGCGTCAGGCCCGACGCCGGGCAGCCGCTGGAGCCGCTCGGAATCTCCGCCGCCCGGCTGGGCCCGACGTCGGCGGCTCTGCTGGGCCAACTCGTGGCGGTATACCTCGACCGGCTGCCTGCCGAACTTGCCGCCAGGGAGGCAGGCCGGGTCGCGCACGGCGATCTGCACTTCGCGTGGGAGGGGCCGCTGCAGCCGGGCACGGGGCACTACTACCGAGTGCAGGCTGACGATCTCCTGATCGAGTACGACAACACTCAGCAGGACGGCAACCACGCCCACACGGTGTTGCGCCGCCCGCGGGGCGACTTCGGAGCCGACTTGCTCGCCGCGCACTATCGCCAGGCGCACGTCACCACCGGGTAGCGAGCGAACGCAGAACGCCCATCACTTTGCCTGGCTGACAATGAACGCCTGGGCGCGGTTGCTGTTGGCGGGCGTCTCGTTGCCGCCGGCGACGCACAGGGCGACCTTGGGCGGGCACGCCACCGCGCCGACCGTGGCCCCTGGCGAGTCATTCGGGTTGTACCGGGCCGGCAGGCCGGCTGGAGTTACTGCCTTGCCCCAAATGCCGTGCCACTCGCTGACCACGAACGCGCTGCCGGTTCCGTAGGCCGAGCACGATGTGTTCTGACAGCCCGCGAACGCTCCGCCGGCGGCGCAGTAACCTGCCTTCGCGCATGACACCGAGGTGACCCAGAAGGTGCGGGCTATCACGAGCGCGCGGGCCCAGTGGCCATTCGTCTCGCTGATAAGCGCGCCGAAGAGAAAATCATCGCCGGTCTCTTCGTACCCGCCCGCCACGCAGTCGCCGCTGGCCGGGCACGTCAGCGAAAGGACGTAGCCGACATCCCCGAAGCGGGTTGCCTGGCCCCACGTGCCGTGCCGCTCGTTCACCACGAACACCGCGGAGCACCCGTCGTCGGGCCCCTGGCACGATTCAGGGACGCCAGCCTGGTAGTTCCCGGCCGCGGTGCAGTTGCCCGCCGACGGGCAGGCGATGGACGTAGCGTCGGCCCACAGGTCGGGGGTGTTGGCCTGGATGCCGGGCACCTCCTGTGCCGTGCCCCACTTGCCGTTGGTCTCGGTAACCACGAAAGGCTGGAGGGGCGGGAGGACATCGCTGGTCAGGTTGGTGCCGCTGGCATACTGCCCGGCGGCTGCGCAGTTGCCCGCCGACGCGCAGGTGACCGCGTCGATGCTCGCGTCTCCGCCGACGTTCAGCGCGGCCAGGCCGGGAACCTCCAGCGCCGGGTGCCAGCGGCCGCGCGTCTGGGTGGCTACCCAGACCTGCGTCACACCGCTGGAGTCGGTGAACGATCCCCCGGCCACGCACAAGCCGCCGGGCGCGCACCACACCGCGTTAACCCCGGCGCCTTTCAGCGGCGGCACCGGCACCGGCACCGCGGAACCCCACCGGCCGTTGCGCTCGGTCGCGATGAACCACTGGCCGCCGGTACCGGTGTAGGTGCCCACCGCCACGCACACGCTCGTCCGCGCGCACGACACAAAGCTGACCTGGGCGTTCCCGCCTTTATTCAGCGCCGCCGTGCCCGGCACCTCCTGCGCCTTGCCCCACCGGCCCTTGCGCTCCTCCGTTACGAACGCCTGCAAATGCTCGTGCTTGTCGGTGAAGTGGCCGCCCGCCACGCAGCCCCCGGCCGTCCAGCACGAGATCGCGGTGACCGAAGCGCTGGCACAGTAGCTGAGGCCCTGGTTGGCGCACGGGTTCTGGCCCTTGTTCACCCCCGCCAGGCCGGCCACCGGCTCCGCCCGGCCCCAGTGCACCCGCGCCGCCGCCGCGGGCACGCTCGCGGCTGCCGGTCGCAGACCAGTGCCGGCCACCAGCACCGCGCACGTCAGCGTCGCCGCAGCTGCCAGCATCACGATCGCACCGGGCCTTCGCATCCATCCTGGGCGTCGGCTGGCCGTAACGGTCCGCGCCCGGCTCAGCGTTGCTTTCATCGTCACTCCGCGGTACGCACTGACCGCCGCCTCTCCCGCCGACGGCCGACTGGCCACAAGGCTGCCTGCCTAGCTCAGGTCCCAACAAGGGGAGGCTTCCCCAATGCGGCACCCGCAGCCGCCACTAATCCGCGGCGGGCTTCACAGTTGCCTTCGGCGCGTGCTGGTTGGCAAATCCTCTCGGCCGCCATCAAAATGTGAGCACGCAGCGGAGTGCGCGCTGCGCGTGGGCGCGGGGATGTAGCCGGGATCGGTCGGCCTCAGGCAAAGGAACTGCGAATGCGCAGGATCGGGATCGGACTGCTTGGAGCATTGGTGGGCGCGGGCCTCGTCGCGACGTCGGCCGGGGCGAGTTCGGCGCTGGCCGGGAGTATCCGCGCAGGTGATGCCGCGAGTGTGGGCGCGAGGCCGGCGGGCACACCGAACCGCATGGCGCTCGTTCCGCCGAACAGTCTCGGAGTGAGGCACCTTGACCCGCTGGCGGACAGCAGGCCAAGCGGGCTTCCGTCGAAGGCCACCCAGATCCGGGTACTCAAGGCCGTGCTGAGGCGCATTGCCGAGCATCCCGCGCTGCAAGGAGACGGCGTGGGCCTCGGCGGCTCCGACGTGGATGACTACAACCTCGGCGCCTTGTGGGAGCGCGGCATCGATGGCGCCGGGACCACCGTCGCGGTCATCGAGGGCTGGAATTACCCGGCGATCGGCCAGTTCATCGCGTCATTCGACAAGCCCTACGGCTTGCCGAACCCGGTGATCAAGACCGTCTACCCGGCAGGCAAGCTACCGAAGAACTGCCCGCCCGGCATGGTCAAGCTCGGCAGTTACGGGTCATGCCAGGCGTGGCAGGGCGAGCTGGCGCTGGATGTCGCCTCCGTGCACATGGCAGCGCCGTACGCCAGGATCGTGATCTCGGCGACGCCCGCGGACACCCAGATCACCGATGACGCGGCGAGCCAGGTGGCGCCGCCGGAGATGATGGAGGCGGTCGAGTACATCGCCCGCCATCACCTGGCGAACGTGATCTCGATCAGTGACGGGACGGGCGAGTCGAGCTACAGCCACGGCCGGCCCGAGATCCTGGCCCAAGACCCCGGAGAGCTGGCGGCTGCGGCCGCGGGCATTCCGCTGCTGGTCGCGACCGGCGATTGCGGGGTCGTGCAGAACCTGCCCGTCGCGAACGGGCAGTGCGAGGACGTGACCCA
>JASHOL010000424.1 GCA_030041135.1 Streptosporangiaceae bacterium
AGCAGCCCGGCCTGCGGGCCGCCGAGCAGCTTGTCGCCGCTCGCGGTGACCAGCGCCGCCCCGGCACCTAGCCAGGTCGTCGCATCGGGCTCGCCCGGCAGCAGCGGATGCGGCCGGAGCAGCCCGGACCCGATGTCGCCGACGACCGGAACGCTCAGGCCGGCCAGATCGGCGACCGCGGCACTCGAGGTGAAGCCCTCGATCCGGTAGTTCGAGGGATGCACCTTGAGGATGAAGGCGGTTTGCGGGCCGATGGCGGCCGCGTAATCGGCCGCGGTCGTCCGGTTGGTCGTGCCGACCTCACGGATCTTCGCGCCCGTCGACTCGATCAGCTCGGGCAGCCGGAAGCCGTCCCCGATCTCGATCAGCTCGCCCCGGCTGACGATGATCTCCCGGCCCGCCGCCAGCGCGGTCGCGGCCAGGACCAGCGCCGCGGCGTTGTTGTTGACCACGTGAACCGCCTCCGCCGCGGGCACGGCCGACGCCAGGGCGCCTAGCATGCCGCGGCCCCGCCGGCCCCGCAGCCCAGAAGACAGATCGAATTCGAGGTCGGTGCAGCCGGCGGCAGCCTGGATGGCCGCGCGCGCGGCTGCCGACAGCGGCGCCCGGCCGAGGTTTGTGTGCAGCAGCACGCCCGTCGCGTTAATGACCGGCGTCAGGGAGGTGGCCAGCGACGGCAGGCCATCGAAGGCCGCGTCCGCGACCTCACCGGGCTCGATCTCGCCCGATCGGGCCCGGTCCTGCGCCCGGCGTACGGAAGCCAGCACGATGCTCCGCCCGAGCTTTTGCTCGGCCGAGGCTAGCCGGGGATCGGCCAGCACCGCGTCGGTGCGCGGCGTGAGCCTGCGGACGTCCACGAGCGCGACCATACCTGCCTCTTCGCGCAAGCAGGGAGAGGCATGAAGCTCTCTTCTGGCCCGATTTACCAGCACTTTGCCGATGCAAGCCGTCGCCTGTCGTAGGACATGTGCAAGTCTTGAACATCCGATTCCGCGAGGAGTGAGCATTGATGAACAGTCAGGTCAGTATTCGGCGCAGTCGCGGGGTGGTGAGCGGAGTCGCGCTAATACTGCTGGGCGTGTGGGGCGGCCTGGCACCGTTTGTCGGGCCCGATATCCATTTCGGCTACACGCCGGACACGGCATGGACTTACACGAGCGGCCGGCTGTACCTGTCGGCGATTCCCGGCGGCGCCGCGCTGATCGGCGGGCTGCTGGTGTGCGTTACGCGCAACCGCGTGCTCGGCGTCATCGGCGGCGTGCTCGCCGCGCTCGGCGGAGGCTGGTTCGTCGTGGGCGCAGGCGTCACGGCCAACGTGCTGAAAAACACGTCGATCACGACAGGAATACCGCTCGCGACCACTACCGTCCGCATGTACCTCGAGGGAGTGGCGCTGTTCGCCGGGGTCGGCGCACTGATCATCTTCTTCGCCGCCCTGGCCTGCGGCCGGCTCTCCCTGGTGACCGCAAGGGACATCGCTGCGGCGGAGGCCGACGGCACCTACTACAGCGACTACCCGGCCGGATCCGGCGCCGCCCTCAGGACCGATTCGGCCGACCCTGGCCAGTTCCCGGCCGCTGCAGAGTTCCCGGCGCCGACCACCGGCCAGTTCCCAACCGTGGCCGGCCAATTCCCGAGCAGTTCCGGCCAATTCACGCGGCCGTCGAGCTTCCGGCGGTCGCCGGATGAGTACTCGGGTCCGACCGCGCCATTATCACAGCCGCCCGCGGAGCCGCCGACCGAGACTGCGTAGCAGGCCCCGCTCGGCGGCCCCGGTGGCGGAGGCGGACGGGAATCGAACCCGCCGACGACGCTGAGCGCCGTCCACCGGTTTTGAAGACCGCGCTTGCCCGTCCCCCCTCATCCCGGCTGCTCCCCCCTCACCCCGTTTCCGCAGGCAGCAGCGTTGCGGCGCTAGCCGTCATCCCGGCTGCTCCCGCCTCACCCCCGGCTGCTCCCGCCTCACCCCGGCTGCTCCCCCGCGCCGTGATCCCATCCTGTTCCCCGGGAGTGCGCTACGGGTGCGGCTGCTGGGGATGCCTGCTCCCCGTCATCGCCATGCTCGCCGTCGTCGTCCTGGCGGTCGTGCTCGCATGACGCCAGTCAGCCCCTGGCGCGTGGTCAGTGCCCGCCGCGCGCCGGGGGCCGCTCGGGCAGCGTCGCGCCGGGACGCCGCAGGTACCAGCGGATCAGGGCGACGATGACCTTCGTCCGGTCGGTGCCCGCGGCAGCGGCCCGCTCCCCCAGGTCTGCCCAGTCGCCGTCGGTCACGCGGATGTCCCGCCGCGGCGTCTTGGGCTGATTCGGCACGCGCGCAAGCGTACCGGCTGTGTGTACAGATTTCATCGCCTGACTCCTTGCGGTGTGTGTACACCAGAGCGTAGCGTGGGTGTCCACACACCACAAGCGGCCCGGACCGCGATGTCAGTCGCGGCCGGGCCTAGGAACCGACCTAACTGGAGGACGGAACCTTGACATCATCATCTACCCGGCGGCTGCGGCTGGCCGGGCCTGCCGCACCGCAGTCTGACGACCGGGCAGTCCGGTGACCGCGTGCGCGTGGTGCGAGCGGGACACGCCCGCCGGCGAGCTGCGGCCGTGCTGCGACCGGCGCTGTGACCTGCGGACACGCAGCCGGTCGGCGCGGACGCCCAGGGCAGCCCTGGGGAACACGCGCGTAACCCGCGTCAGCCCGCTCTGCGTCAATCAATCACTCCGCCGTTTGCCCCCGCAGACAGGGATCACCGGCCATGGCCACGAAACTCACCGTCGTCCCCCAGTTGGACGACGGCCGCTTCAGTGACGGCGTCGAGGAATGGGCGGAAGGAGTTGCCGCGGTCGCGGCCAGGCTCCGGATCGTGCTCGGGGGCGACCTCGAGGGCATCGGCCTCCGCCGCGCCGTGTACGACCAGATCCGCGCCGCCTTCGACGCCAATCGGGCGCTGCTCGACATCCTCGAGGCCGATCTGCGGTAGCAGGCGCGCACCCAGTGCGTCCGGCTGGCTACTGCTGGCCGGGCGCTTCGTCGTGCGGCGGTTGCGCCAGACCGACCGGCAGCCGGGATTCTGGCACGACACCCGCAAGTGCCCGTGCTAACCGGCCAGCGCAGCCGGGCAGTCGCATGGCTCCCACGAGACCAGGATCGTGCCGGGCTTCCAGACGTGCCCGTGCGAGCAGCGCAGCGGATAACACCACCAGGCAGGCCGCCGCACGTCCACCTAGGCAATTGGAACACAGACTCGATTGGTGTCAACCACTCGTGACAGTCGCGCGTCAGCTATAGGCCATACGCATTTAGGCAGGTCGGCCCTACCAGATGAATAAACTGAATGTAAGACTGAGGTAGTGAATGATGTGAACGCACCTGGTGACCCTGTCCGGCTTCGCCTGGTCTGGGATGACGCCGAATCGGCGCAACCGCTGCATGCCAACCAAGCGCTGGCCCAGCTCGGCGGAGCGCTCGCTGGCGGCAAGCCGGACGGAATACTGCTGACGTTCGGTCACGCGCCGACGCCGACGCTGATGGCTGATCGCGATCCGGAAGGAACCCAGCAGCGCATAGAGCAGCTGGCCGCGACCGGCCTCAAGGTCAACGTCCTGGGACAGTTCCACTTCAGTCGCGCGCTCCTTGACGAGCTAATAACGCTGCTACAGGAAACCGCCGCCAAGTACGACCAGGCGGAAGAGTCAGCCTCACTTCTCGCCCGGCCCAAGGAGTAGCACGTGGAGTTCTACGTCAACGGATCGGCCTCAACCACCGGCCTCGTTCCGCGGCGCGCGCTCGAGCACACCTTCGCCTGGCGTTCGCAGTCCACTTCGGAGATGCGGTCGGCCCCGGAGCCACGGATGACCCCCGAACTCGCCGCCGAGATCCGGGAGGCATTTGCCGCCATCGAGCGGGGAGAGCTCGTGGAGCGCGACGATTACACTCGGTACGCCGACGAGCCCGACGAGGACTAGTGACAGGTGCCCTTCACGCTGCGGTACGTGCCGCGGGCTAGCGCAGTACTGGACCACCTAGAGCACGGTGACCCAAACGAGCAGAAGAAATTCAGGAAGGTCCGAAAGACTCTAGGACTGCTCGCCACCGATCCCAAGTACCCAGGCCTGCAATCGGCTCCCTGGAGCGGCACCATCGAAGGTGTGCCGGCAGGGGTGAAGGTGTGGCACTCGTACGTGGAGAACAACACTCCGGGGGCCTGGCGCATCTGGTGGTACTACGGACCAGGCAAGGGCGAGATCAGCATCCTGGCGATCGGTGATCACGACTCAGCCGGCGCGTAGGAGATCGCAAGACGAGGGATCCGGGCATCTGATCCGCCGTCAGGCGCCGCAGGCCCGTACCTGCCCTGACCTGAGGCGCCCCGCTAAGTTCTCACGGTCTCGCACCGCAGTTCAGCCGTCGTAACTGCCTTCGCGGAGCGGGATGCCGGGCGGCGGCCCTACCGACATCGGCGCCGCGTAGGGGTCCCGCGGGTGCGGCCGGTACGGCTCGCGCAGCGGATTGCCCTGCGAGTCCACGGACACCGACGCGGCGTGCTGCAGCGCTGCCGGCAGCGGCTTAACGCCAGCGAGCCGCCGGCGGTTAGCCTCGGCCAGGTCCCGCTGCGCCTGCTGCCTCACCGCGATCTCCTCAGCAGACGGCGGCGGCGGCGGCAGCCACCCGAACGCCTCCGCCAGGAATACTGCCGTCCTGGCCGCATTCCCCGCCCTCGCCTCGCTGATGGCCCGAGCCAGCGCCAGCGGCGCACCCGCGTTCGCCATGTCCGGGTGCACCCCAGCGCCGTCGACACGGGCACCGGCACGGCCGGCACCGGGGCAGTAAGCGCGATCCTCGCGGCCAGCCCGGAACGCCGTTCCGGGCCCTGGCCGGAGCAGCCGGCCAGGGTGCCCGGAGCAGCGTTACCGCAGGTCAGCGGAGGCGGACGGGAATCGAACCCGCCGACGACGCTGAGCGCCGTCCACCGGTTTTGAAGACCGAGGGGACCACCAGGAACCCAGACGCCTCCGGAAGCTGACCTTACCGGCGCGTCAGGCCACCCGGCGGGCGCCGGGTCCCGGCTTCGGCGTTACCTCGCGGGCCGAGTTCAGCACGTGCCCGTCGGCGCAGGTCAGCTCCAGTTCCACTGGCGCTCCGCAGTCGCGGTGCGTCAGCACCACCGGCGGGCCGCCCGGGTCAGACGCGTACTTGTCGCCCCAGCTCATCAGCGCCACGATGACCGGGAACAGGCCGAGGCCCTTCTCAGTCAGCCGGTACTCGTTCCGCGGCCGCTGGCCAGGATCGCGATACGGTACCTTGCGCAATAGCCCCTCGTCGACCAGGCCGGCCAGGCGGCTGCTCAGCACCTGGCGCGGCGCGCCAGTCCGCCGCTGCATGTCGTCGAATCTCCTGATGCCGTTGAACGCCTCCCTGAGCACCAGGAACGTCCACTTCTCGCCGACGATCGAGAGCGCGGCCGCGATGTTGCACTTCGCCGGGTCGTAATCGAGGGCCCATGATCTCATGCGAGAAGGCTAGGTCTGCTTGACAGACTTAGCAAGCCTTTGAGAGGCTGAGTCTATGGACGGAACCCTGGCTGGGCCACAGACCGCAGCTGGCGCCACGCCGCCCCACCACCTGATGCAGGGACCTCTAACCTGCGACCGCCTGCCGTGGGGCAGCGTGCGGTCTGGCCGGTATCGCGTCAGGACCGCCGAACCGGATGACGCAGCCCTCATCCGCGACTTCGTCTGCGGGCTGTCGGTCAGAACCCAGTACTTCCGGTTCTTCACTGCCGTGGCACCGCCGAGCGGCGGCCTGCTGCGGGCGCTGAGCGGCGGCAGTGGTCGCTCCGACATCCTGCTGGTCATCGACGACTCGGGCGCGGTTGTCGGTCATGGCATGGCCGCGGACGGCGAGTCCTGCGACCTGCACACCGCGGACATCGGCCTTGTCATTGCCGACCGCTGGCAAGGCCAGGGTCTCGGGACGACGCTGCTCAGGCTGTTGACCGAGCGCGCCGCCGAGCGCGGCGTCGAGACGCTCGTGCTCGAAGTCTTGCCCGACAACCGCAAGATGCTCGGGATCATCGAGCGCCGCTGGCCGCACGCGAGCCGCAAGCGGACGCCCGACGCGATCACGATCACCGCAGAGCTGATCCGGCCCGACCTCGACTACTCGAGCATTCCCGGCCCGCTGCTGGCCGCGCAGCTCATCGATTGCGCCGCCCGCGCGGCCAGCTACTGAGGCGCGTCAGTGCGCGTATAGCGCGTCGATGATGTCGGCGTACTTAGCGTGCACCACGCGGCGTTTCAGCTTCAGCGTCGGCGTCAGCTCCTCGCTCTCGGCGGTCCACTCCACCGGCAGCAGCCGCCAGTACTTGATCTGCTGGACTCGGGCCAGCCGCGAGTTGGCCTCGTCGACCGCCTTGCCCACCTCGGCCAGGACCGTCGGGTCAGCCGCCAGTTCGGCCAGTGACTCGGCCTTGACCCCGTGCGCTCTGGCCCAGCCGGGCGCGACGGCACCGTCGAGCGTCAGCACGGCCACCAGGTAAGGGCGCTGGTCACCGTAGGCTAGCGCCTGGCCGATCAGCGGGTGGGCGACCAGCAGGTTCTCGACCGCGGCGGGCGAGACGTTCTCGCCGCCCGAGGTAATGATCAGCTCCTTCTTGCGGTCAACGACCGAGACGAATCCGTCGGTGTCGATCGAGCCGATGTCGCCGGTGTGCAGCCAGCCGTCGGCGTCGATCAGCTCCGCGGTCTGCTCAGGGAGGCTGAGGTAGCCGGGGGTGTTCAGCGGGCCGCGGGCCAAGATCTCCCCGTCGTCAGCGATCCGCACTTCGATGCCGGGGCTGGGGCGGCCGACGGTGCCGAGCTTGAACGCTTCGGGCGTGTTGTTCGTGAAGGCTCCGGTCGTCTCGGTCATGCCGTACACGTCCAGGATGCGCAGGCCGAGGCCAGCGAAGAAGTCGCCCACGTCCGGGGGCAGCGGAGCGGCCGCGCTGATCGCGATGCCGACCTCGCCCAGGCCCAGGAGCTGGCGGATCGGGCCGAGCACCGACTCCTCGGCCGCGGCGAACTCCGCTGCCAGCTCCGGCGTTGTCTGATGGCCGTACTGGCAGCTCCTGACGTAGCGAAGCCCGGCCTCCATCGCGGCCGCGACCGCGGCCCGCTTGGCCTCGTCCGGGTCGGCGTGCAGCAGAGCGGTGATGCCGGCCTGGAACTTCTCCCACACCCGCGGCACGCCGAAGAACGCGGTCGGCCGCACCCGGCCGACGATGCCGACCAGCTGCGAGGCTGCGTCGTGGCAGAAGTGAATGTGCCCGACATTGACCATGGCCAGGTAGACGGTGAACATGCGCTCCGCGATGTGCGCAAGCGGCAGGTAGGACACCCAGCGCACGTTCTTGACTGTGTTGCCCATCAACTCGGCGGCCAGAACCTCGTAGAGCGCACTGCCGTGCGTGATGAGCACGCCCTTGGGGTGCCCCGTCGTGCCCGAGGTGTAGAGCAGCGTGACCGGGTCCGACGGCGCGATCGTCGCTATCCGGTCGGGAACTTCATCGGGGAACTTGGCCTGCCGCCCGGCGCCCAGGTCTAGCAGGCCGGCCCAGCTCAGGTACATCTCACCGGCCGGACAGGAGGCGGCGTCCCTGACGATGATCTTGCGCAGGCTGGGCAGCTGGTCGAGGACCGGCTGCCACCGGGCCAGCTCGCCGGCCCCGTCCACCACGGCGATGCGCGCCTCGCAGTTGCCGGCCACGTAGGCGATCTGCTCGGCCGCGAGCGTGGCGTAGAACGTCACAGGCACTCCGGCCGCGTGCATCGCGCCGAGGTCGGCGAGCACGTGCTCGGTGCAGTTGGGCAGCATCATGCCGACTCGCTCGCCTGGCTGCAGGCCCAGCTCGATGAACCCGGCCGCGACTTGCAGGGCCAGCTCGCGGGTGCGGCTCCAGGTGATCGTCTCCCACTCGCCGCCGTCGGACCAGGTGTCAGAGTAGGCCGGCTGGTCTCCGTGCTCGGTCGCGGCCAGGGCCAGCATGTCGCAGAACGTCCGCCCGCCGGACAGCTGCTCGATCTGCTCGCGCTCGGCCAGGATTCCGCTCTCGTCAGTCACTGTCGCCTCCGTGCTGGCTTTGGGGGCGCCTTCAGGCGGCGCCTTCCCTCGTCGCTCGTTCCTCGCTCCTCAGTCCAGGCACCACCGCGCCCGCTCGCCTTGGGGCGAGCTCGCCGCTGTACTCGCCAGTAGGCATGCCACCACGCCCGAGCGGCGCAGCGCAAGACCGCCGATCGCTACTGTTCAGACTATGAGCACTCGGTCCCAGATTCGGCTGACGCAGTACGCCCGTGGCGGCGGCTGCGCCTGCAAGATCCCCCCGGGCGAGCTTGAGGCTGCGGTCGCCCGGCTCATCCCGGACAACCCCGTTCCCGCCCTGGTGATCGGCGTCGAACACGGCGATGACGCGGCGGTCGTGCGGATCAGCGGAGACCGGGCCGTGGTGGCGACGGCCGACTTCTTCACGCCGGTGGTCGATGACCCCTACACCTTCGGGCAGATCGCAGCGGTCAACGCGCTGTCCGACGTCTACGCCGTCGGCGGGGAACCCCTAGTTGCGCTGAACCTGCTCGGCTGGCCGCGTGACCTGCTCGGTCCGGAGCTGGCGGCCGAGGTGCTACGGGGCGGTTTCGAGGCGGCGACCGCGGCCGGCTGCCTCGTGGGCGGCGGCCACAGCATCGACGACCCCGAGCCGAAGTACGGGATGGCGGTAACCGGGCTGGCCGACCCGTCGGCGCTGTTGCGCATCGACGCAGGCCAGCCGGGCCTGCCGCTCTCGCTGACCAAGCCGCTTGGCAGCGGTGTGCTGAACGCGCGGCACAAGTCGACCGGCGAGATCTTCCCGGCCGCGATCGACGTGATGACGACGCTGAACGACCGCGCCAGCGCGGCCGCGCTGGCGGCCGGGATCCGCTGCGCCACCGACGTGACCGGCTTCGGGCTGCTTGGGCACCTGTTCAAGCTGGCCAGGGCGAGCGGGGTTACGGCGGTCGTGGACAGCTCGTCGGTGCCGCTGATCGAGGGCGCCAGGGCGGCCCTCGAGGCGGGTTACGTGCCGGGCGGCAGCCGCCGGAACCTGGACTGGGTATCCCCGCACACCGAGTTCGACGACGTGTCAGAAGAGGATCAGCTCCTGCTGGCCGACGCCCAGACATCCGGCGGCCTGCTGCTGGCCGGCGAGATCCCTGGCGCCCCCGTGATCGGCGAGCTCATCTCGCAGGCCGGCCCTTCGCTGATCGTGCGCTGACCCGCGCGTCGGCGACCATGGACAGCAGCGTCATTGCGTCGTGGTCGCGCGTGCCAGGCTCGGCCTGGTAGACGGTCAGTTCGTGGTGGCAGCGTCGTTCGGGTCCGTGCTCAACCCGGTGAACTCGTCGAGTATCGCGGTGGCGCTGGTCTCGATCGGGAAGGCGTTCGGGATCGGCGCGAATTCGACGGGCGTGGCTGGTGTCGGCGTTGTACCTGGCCACCGCTATTGGGCAGCCGACAATGGGACGGCTCGCCGACCTGATCGGGCCGCGGAAGGTGTATCTGGCCGGGACACTACTTGTCGGCCTCGGCGGCCTCATCGGCTACCCGGCAAACAGCCTGCCGACCCTGGTGATCGCGCGGGTCGTGACCGGGTTCGGGACGTCGGCGGCCTACCCGGCGGCGATCGCGATGGTGCGGCGGCAGTCCCAGCGGCTGCGCCCGCGTTCGCGGTCGCGACCGTGGTGTCCGCTCTGGGCGCGCGGGCGCGCCGACTCTGGCCGCCGCCGGTGGCGGGCGCGGCCGGCCTGACCGTGGTCACCGGGCTGCTGGTGGTGCTGCACGCGAACGAGTCGCTGTGGATGCTGCTGGCGGTCAGCGTGGTGTTCGGCCTCCAGTTCGGACTGACTGTGGTCACTAACCAGGCCGCGATGTACGCCCAGGCGCCGGCGAGCGCGACGGGTGCGGCGGCGGGCCTGCTGCGGACGTTCATGTACGTCGGAGCGATTGCCTCGGCGAGCCTGATCAGCCTGTGTTACGGGCGCCAGGCAACCGACGCCGGGCTGCACCGGATGGCCCTGCTGCTGACCATCGCCGCGCTCGGGCTCCTCGTGGCGACCATTGCCGACCGGTCCCTGGCCAGCCAGCGGGGCCTCCAGGCAATGGCGCAGAGATAGGGCCTTACGTCCTGTGCCTTCGAGGTCATTCGGCAATGACGTTCCTGAGGGCCCGGAGAAAGACTCGCATTGTCAGTTAAACGAGTTGCCGGCCCGGCAAGGGCAGGCGTCAAGACAGGAGACAAGGCAATGCGCCGCAACACAGTTAACGTGCTTCTGGCCGCCGCAGGCGTGCTTATGCTCGCCGTGGGCGGGCTGGTCCTGTGGGGGTCGGCTTACATCCACAGCAACGTCACCAGCCAGCTGGCCGCGCAGAAGGTGTACTTCCCGCCGGCCTCGGCCTTCGCCCACCCCAAGGTCGG
>JASHOL010000425.1 GCA_030041135.1 Streptosporangiaceae bacterium
CTTCTGGCCGGGAGCGCCGCCGCCCTGCAACCCGAGGCTGATGCGCTGCGTCCCGAGTCCCGAGCCTGCCTTGGGAGTCTCGGTGACGGTGATGTCGGTACCCACCCCGTAGAGCGAGTGCAGCACGCTGGCCTGGGCGTTCTTCACCCCGGCGGCGGCAGCGGACACGGTGATCACCAGGCCGATGCCCAGCGCCAGCCCGAGGGCGATGACGGTGGCCTGCCGGGCGCGTCGCCCCAGTTCGCGCCCTAGGTATCTCATGAAGAACGACCGGCCCCCGGCGTGCGGCGGCCGTCCGCCGGCCGGCGCCGCCTGGACCTGCGTATCAGCAGACATGTGAGTGCTCCTGTTCAGATCGGCTGAGCACAACGTCTAGCGGGTGGCCGGTTGCACTGCGGTTGCATGTCGCGTTACCGCGGCGCAACCGCCACCGCGGCATCGTCGGTGTGACGCAGGCCGCCGGAGTGGGAGGCACCGAGATGACGTGGGGCACTGACCAGGACCCCTGGGCAGGACAGCCGGACGACGAATACCCGGACTTTCTCTGGCCCGACGACGATGACGAACAGGACGACGACCGATCGGCGGACGCTCGTCGCCCCGGACAACCTGACGGCACCGGAGCCGAGATACCGGGGGAACCCCTCGTTCCCTTCCAATGGCCAGTGCCGCCGGTCCCTTCCTATCCGCTAGAAGCCGGCGGCCGCGCACGCAGGATCGCGACGCTCGCGATGACCGCGGTCGTCGCCGTCGGGCTCGGCGCTGGAGCGGTGGTGGTGTACCGGCATGCCCAAGCGGGGTCGGCGCCGGCCGCCGCCGCCTCGCCGAGCGCGGGGGCTCCGCAGCCCGGCCGGAGCGGGGGCCCGGCCGGGCCGGGCATCGTTCAGGAGATGGACATAGAGGCTGCCGTGACGGCGGTCGGGTCGGACACCATCACCATCGGCGGCGGTCAGGTGCAGGCGGTCAGGGCCGAGGTGACCAGCGCGACCAGGTTCACCGGCTCGGTCCATTCGCTGTCCGGGGTCAGGGTCGGTGACGACGTAGCAGCGGTGATCATCGTCGAGAATGGCGTCGCGAAGGTTGCCACCTTGCAGGATCCGGCCAGCCTTTCTTGAGCAGACATTCGGGCTGAGGTGCTACCCATGGAGGTGACCGGCGTGGAAACGAGCGGCAATACTGCCCGCGAGGCCGGGAACGCGAGGAGAGCGCCGGTGCGGGTCCTGCTGGTCGAGGACGACGCTGAGCTGGCCGAGGCCATCGCCGTCGGCCTCCGCCGGGAGCAGCTGGCGGTAGACGTCGCGCTCGACGGGATCACCGGACTGGAGCGAGCGCTTTTCACCGAATACGACGTGATCGTGCTGGACCGCGATCTTCCCGGCCGGCACGGCGACGAGGTCTGCGCCGAACTGACGGCGTCCGGCTGCCGCAGCCGGGTGCTGATGCTGACCGCAGCGGCCACCATCGAGGACCGGGTGGACGGGCTGAGCCTGGGCGCGGACGACTACCTGCCCAAGCCGTTCGCGTTCGCCGAACTGGTGGCGCGCATCCGGGCCCTGCTGCGCCGGGCCCAGCCGGCCGTGCCGCCGGTGCTGACCAGCGGCGACGTGTCCGTGGACCCGGCCAGGCGGTGCGCGAGCCGCGGCGCCCAGATGCTAGACCTCGGGCCGAAGGAGTTTGGTGTGCTGGAACTGCTGCTGTCCTCCCAGGGCCGGGTGGTATCGGCCGAAGAACTGCTCGAGCGCGTGTGGGATGAGATGGCCGACCCGTTCAGCTCCGCGGTGAAGGTCACGATGAGCCGGCTGCGGCGCAAGCTCGGCGATCCGCCGGTCATCCAGACCGTCGCGCACGCCGGCTACCGGGTCCCGGTGTGAAGGCCCGCCTGGCGCGGGTCAGGACGCGGATCCACGCGTCGCGGCTGCCGCGGCGCACGATCCGGCTGCGCCTCACCGCTGTCTACGCGATCCTGTTCCTGGCATCGGGGGCTGGGTTGCTGGCGATCACGTACGTGCTCGTCAAGGACCACACCGCGCCGGCGCAGGTGTCCAAGGCGGGGACAGTCGTGCGGGTATCTGTCGGCGCGGGCGGCGGCGCGGGGCAGCGCCTCTTCGCCCCGGCACTGGCCGGCCATGTCGGTCCTGGGGGCCCGGTGTTCTGCAGCGTCAGCGGCGCCAGCACCAGCGCCAGCCCGATTTCGATTCCCGTCAACTCCACCCAGTGCGTCAATGACCTGCACAAGCAGGCGGTAGCACTCGAGGCTAACCTGGCGGCGCAGCGCGGCGACTACCTGAATTCGCTGCTGATCGGCTCGGGGATCGCGCTCGCGGCGATGACGCTCGCCGCGCTCGGGCTGGGCTGGCTGGTGTCGGGCCGGGTGCTCAGCCCGCTGCGCACGATCACGCGGACGGCCAGGAACATCTCCGCGAGCAACCTGCACGAGCGGCTGGCGCTCGGCGGCCCGGACGACGAGATGAAGGAACTCGGCGACACCGTGGACGGGCTGCTGGCCCGCCTGGAGAGCTCGTTCGCGGCCCAGCGCCAGTTCGTCGCGAACGCATCGCACGAGTTGCGCACGCCACTGGCCAGGCAGCGGACACTGGTGGAGGTGGCGCTGGCCGACCCGGACCGCACGGTCGAATCGCTGGAGGTTGCCTGCCGGCGCGTGCTCGCTGCCGGTGCGCAGCAGGAACGGCTCATCGAGGCGCTGCTGACGCTGGCCAGAAGTCAGCGCGGGCTTGACCAGTTCGAGCCGGTGGACCTCGCCGCACTGACTCAGGACACCGTGCTGTCCCGGTCGTCCGACGCACACCAGCGCGACATCAAGCTCGCGGTCACCGCAGGCCAGGCCGAGTTCCCCGGCGATGCCCGGCTGGCCGAGCGCCTGATCACGAACCTGCTCGACAATGCGATCCGGCACAATCACGCGGGCGGCAGCGTCGCGGTCCGCACCACCACGTCGTCAGGCGAGGCCGTACTGTCGGTCACCAACACCGGGCCGGTGATCCATCCGGACGAAGTCCCCGGGCTGTTTGAGCCGTTCC
>JASHOL010000426.1 GCA_030041135.1 Streptosporangiaceae bacterium
CGGCGCCGGCAGGTCACGAGCGGGCCGTCGCCGGAGCCAGTACTACCGGCAGTGGATCCCCGCCCATCCCCAGGCCTCTCGGCCGATCGGAGACGCCACCCTAACGGCTAGGGGGTCAGCACCAACTCAGCACGCTATCGGGAACTGGCGGGAACCAACCGGGAATAACGGGTAAACGGCCGACCGCCAGAAACCCGAATCAACGGGCCCTTCCAAGATCCGCACCAGCGCCACGACCTGCGGTTATTAGCGCACATCCAGCCCGGTGACGGCCCTGCCGGATAATCACGCGCTGGATCCCCGACGTGCCCTCGAAGATCGTGAAACTCGTAGAGGTGAGTGCGTCTCCGCAGGTAGACGGGCTGATCACAGATCGCTTGTCAGCACCAACTCAGCACCGGAGTCGGCCGCGGGTCGCTTGCATCCGGCTACCTGGTCATCCGCTAATGCAGCGGGTTCAGCCAATTGATCTGCGGGAATCTCGCGAAGTCAGAGTCCGCTGAGCAGACCCCTACTCCGTGCTCGATCGCAAGCGCCGCCAAGTGAGCATCAGTCACCAGGTTGCCTCGAAGGTCACCCGCGACAACCAGGTTACGAAGGATCTCCGCATGCCCTTCGCCAGGAACCGGGACCCAAGTCGCATCGGCGTCGAGCCAGTCGGCCACGAAGGACCAGGCCTGGCTCGGGCTGAGCGGGCTGATCGACGCACGCGGGTGGGTCGAGATGCGCTGGAACGCCAGCAACGATGCCCACGGCAGCCCGACACGGGCCGGCTCGTTGAGAGAACTCTCCAGCCAGTCCTTAGCGGACTGGTGGAAAGGGCTGCTGGCGTCCACCGCGTACAGCAGCACGTTCGCATCGACGATCATCTACGGATGCTCTGTGCCGTCAAGCAGGTCGAGCGCATCCGCCACATTTGACACGTCGACGCGCAGCCCCAGCTCGGCGGTGCGCTGCTGGAAGGTTCGCCGCCTTGACCGGCCCGGTCGCAGCCCGGCGCGAACGAGCCTGTTGACGGCTTCGCCCAGGCCAATGTGTGCCTCGCGGCTGAGGCGCTGCGCGGCGGCTGCGACGTCGTCGTCAAGTCGGATGGTGGTGCGCATGAGTCAAGGTTAGCATCAAAGATGCGACGGCCGCGACATCAGAGAATCACAGGGTTTGAGGACCTTCGGCGCCGCGACGTCGTGATCGCGCAGCGCGGCCAGCGCCCTGGGGCGCGTTGGATGTGTGGTCAGACGTTCCACAGCGCGTCGGTGGCAGGCGGGCGGCACGGATGGCTGGCAGCAGCCCCGGCCAGGGCGCCGATGAGCAGCGCGGCAGCCAGTCCTGCGGCCCAAGGTCGGCTGGGATGACGATGGCCTCGCTGTGGGCACGGGCGTAGCGGCGGTGGCGGCGGCGCCGAGGATGGAGCCGACTGTCCCACCGACCAGCGAGACCCGCCGACGTCACCCTGACCGCCTGGACCTCCGATCCAGTAAACACTCGGCCGTACTGAGCGGCCTGCGACGCGGCGGGAGGTTCGCGCCGAGGTGCTCGCCGCTCGGGCGAGGTCAAATAGGAGCTCCCGCTCGGCGTTGTCGAGGTTCAGCGCCCTGGCCAGGGAGTCGAGGACGGCTCGGAGACGCCAGCCAGGTTCCCGCGCTCCAGGTTCGTGTACTACTCGCCGCTCATGCTGGCGAACTGAGCGACCTCCGTCCGCGGCAGGCCGGGCACCCTGCGCTGCTCTGCGTAAGTCGGCAGGCCTGCCACCTCGAGGGGCGATCCGGGCACTGCGGGTGGTCAGGAAGTCCCGGACCTCGGCGCGGTTGTCCACGGCTACGAGCAGGATGGCTACATCCCGGCCGTGTCCTCCTCGGCGCAGTTCACCTCGACCGTGTCCGCGGTGTACGCCATCGCTCTGGCCGACGGCTTGCACAGCGTGCTACGGGCCGCGCTGTCCGGTCAGCTACCGTACGCATCGTTGTAGTTCCACCATTGGTACGGAGGTGTCTGCGGGTATCCCTCAGGCGAGTCCTCCCACTCCTCCTGGCGACCGAGGGCCGTCATGTCGAGGTAGCTCCACGTGGTGCCCATGTTCTCGGCGCCGCGGCTGTTGATGAAGTAGGTGCGAAAGATCCGGTCGCCTTCGCGGATGAAGGCGTTGTGCCCGTGCCACTCATCGACGCCGAAGTCCTTGTCGAAGTCGTCCTTGATCGTATACCACGGGATGCGCGTCCACCCGTGGCGTTCCTTCAACCGCCGGATCTCGGCCTGCGGCGCGCGCGAGGCGTAGACGAGCGTCGTGTCCCGCGCGTTAAGGTGGGCCGGGTTCGCGACTTGGTCGGCGCCAAAGGAGCAACCCACACACGCACGCTCCGGATAGGAGCCGCCCTCCGCGTACGTAGTGACCGTCGGTTCGAAGAAGGCCCGGTAGACGATAAGCTGGCGGCGGCCCTCGAACAGGTCGGCGAGGCTCGCCGGTCCGTTCGGCCCTTCGAACGAGTACTCCTTCTCGACCGCCATCCACGGCATCCGTCTGCGCTCGGCGGCAAGCACGTCGCGCGTCCGGGTGAGTTCCTTCTCCTTGGCCAGCAGCCTCTCACGTGCTGCGTTCCACTCCCCCGGCGAGACGATCGGCGGCGTCTTCATCTGGCATTTTCCTCTCCAGCAGGACCCACGCCTTGCATGCTGTAGCAGCGCCCATCGGCGACACGGGCGAGGCTATCACCGCCGTCCGTCGGGCAGGGCGGACGGAGCCGGAAATGGCGGGACACGCCCGCTACTAGCGCGCCGCCCTGGGCGGCACGATCTGATCGATCCCGGGGAGCTCGGCTCAGACGTGACTTCCACCACGTTCTGCGACAGCTCTTGTTGTCGCACAGCGAGCCGCCAGCAACGGCGCCAACTGCGGCTGCTCATGCCCAGCCGCTGCGTGGTCCGTGTGCTTGAACTGATGAGCGCGCCGGTCTGCCCTGGGTTCACGGTTTGTGCGGCGGCTGCGCCCCGTAGGCGGCCAGGAACACCGTTACTGCCGCGTGGGCGATGCGGCTGAGCTCCCCCTCGGCTGGTACCTGTGTTGTTCCTGCGAACATAGCCTGGTTCATTGGCTGGTACATGACGAGCCCAGCGAACTGGTAGGCGGCCAGCGCCGGGTCGTCGAGGTCGCGGAGGTGCCCGCGGTCGGCGAGCCGCCGCAGCGCCTGGCCCAGGGTCGACAGGGCAGGGCCGAATCCCCGCTCGTACCACGCCCGTGCGACCTCAGGAAACCGGTCGGCCTCGGCGATCACGAGTCGGCGCAGCTGCAGGACGTCGGGCCGTAGCAGGCCGGTCATCCCCTTGGCGAGCTGCGGCTACACCTAGCGCCGGTCGTGCGTGGCGCGGGCAAGCGGTTTGTTCGACCATCTCGGCGGCCGGAGGATGGTGCTCGTGCGGACCAAGGTGATCGAGTCGCGTTACGCCACTCACTTGCACCTCGCGCTCCGCCGCTGACCGTCGCGATTCGCGGAGCGAACGTACCGGATAGCGCTTGTGGGGCGGTGTAGCGTGGCCACTCGTGCGGTGAACGCGGAGCAGGCCGAGGAGTGGAATGGCGCCTGGGGGCGGGACTTCATCGAGCAGCGTGAGCGGCACGAGCGGATGCTGGGTCGGCTGTGGGCGCGGTTGCTGGCCGCCGCGGCAATCCAGGACGGGGAGTACGTTCTCGGCATCGGGTGCGGCTGCGGTGCGACGACTATCCTGGCGGCGCGCGCCTCCGGCAGCGGGCATGTCCTCGGCGCGGACTTTTCCCGGATCCAAGTGGCCGAGGCGCGTCGGCTTGGCGCCGCTGCTGGCGTCGCTAGTGCCAGGTTCGAGATCGCCGACGCCCAGGTGCACCCGTTCGGCGCTGGGGTCTTCGACGTGGTGATAAGTAGCTTCGGCGTGATGTACTTCGATGACCTGGCGGCGGCGTTCGGCAACCTGCGGATCGCGCTGCGGCGCGGCGGCAGGCTGGCGTTCTCGTGCTGGCGCAGCCGCGCCGATAACCCAGCCTTTACCACCGGGTTCGCCGCGGCCGCGGCGGTACTCGGCCTGCGCGAGATGCCTGGGCCGGGTGCTGCCTTTTCCCTCGCCAGTACCGACCGGACAGGCGCGCTACTGACCGGTGCGGGGTTCGGCGACATCGAGTTCGTCAAGGCGGATGAGCCGATGCTCATCGGTTGCGACGTCGACGAGGTGCTCGAGTACCAGCGCACCTCCCCGACCACCACTGAGGTCTTGACCGGGCTCAGTCCAGCGCAAGCCGGCGACCTGACCAGACTAGTCCGGGATCGCCTGGCGGCGTACGCATCGCCAGATGGCGTGACCATGCCCGGCGCGGCCTGGCTAGTCACCGCACAAGCTGTATGAACCGGCTCTTTCGTTGAAGTTGCATCCATCGCTTCGGTTCACGCGAGCGGTGTTGGATGGAACGGCGATCACGGAACGCAACTAGTCTTCCTGGCTGCCGCCGATAGGTAAGACGGAGCGCAGACACGAACACCGGGTGATTGACGACACGGCTCTGAGCAGCATCTCGCTTGCGCCGACGACTCAGCTAGCTCGCGGCGGGGCCGGTGCGGCGTGAGTCACTCTCGAGGCCTCTCGGCCGACCAGCGGCACCACCCTAGCGGCTGGGGTCAGCGCCAACTCAGCACGCTATCGGGAACTGACGGGAACCAACCAGGAATAACGGGCAAACGGCCAACCCCCCAGAAGCCCGAGCTCATCGGCCCTTCCAAGGTCCGCACCAGCGCCACGACCTGCGGCTATTACCGCACGTCAAGCCCGGTGACGGCCCTGCCGATGATCATGCGCTGAATCTCGCTCGTTCCTTCAAATATCGTGAAGCTCGTGGAGGTACGAGCAGTTTCCGCAGCTAGATGCCCTGATAGAACGCTGCTTTTCAGCACCAACCAGCACCACAAGCGTGGCGGAATCGCCCGCACGGATTTGTGCGCGGGAAAGCGATGACCCGGCACGACTCCGTGCTCGTCCGCACGGTCGAGGGTAGTCAGCTTTCGGGGCGGCGTGCGTGGACGATGACCCGGCGCCGGTAAGGCTGAAACTGAAGGGTCAGCGCCGCTTCCATCTGCAAGGACGCCGCCGCGGCCTCGCCCATCTCCTCAGTGAGCGCCGGCATCGCCTCCATGACGGCGCCGAAGGCCGCCGGCACTCGATCTGCCCAGCCGGCAGATTCTTGGTACGAGTCGATTGCAAAGCCCGCCGTCACAAGCAGCGGGGCGTAATCGGGCACAGGGTCGACGCCGAGAACAGGTATCCCTGCGACATGCTCAGGGTCCACCTCGAATGCGGAGAACGCCAGCCGCCCGCCTGGGCGCAGGATGCGGCAAGCCTCTTGGAAGACCTGGGCTTTGTCCCGGGCGTACTGGATGGCGTCGACGCTCAGTGCCCCGTCGGCGGCACCATGGCCAAGGCCAGTGCTCGCAAATGTGCCTTGCAGATAGAGCGAACTGTCCGTCAGGCCAACCTGCTCGGCGCGCTTGCGAGCTTGCGCCAGGCCTGCGGATGACGGGTCGACGCCGATAACCGATGCCCCGCATTGTGTTGCGATCCACAGGCCCGGTCCTCCGGCACCGCACGCCAGATCAGCGAGCACTGACCCTTCGCCAAGCGCCAGGTAGTGCGCCATAACCTGAAGCTCGTCGAGTGTCAGGAAGCTGATATGGGCGAACTCAGGGGGAAACGGGCCAGCGTAGGCGTGGTCAGCCCACAGCCTCGCGAAGGCCGGACTCGATTCGGCCGCAGCGTAGACCGCGTCGTAGCCGTCCACGACTACATCGAAAGCACTGTCGGCTCGGACGCCATCACGCCGCGAGTTCTGATCGGTCTTGTGCACTAACCGACTTTCTCGCCTGCGGGACTCTCAGGCAACATCCGCGGCGTGGCCGCAGGCCAGGAATCAGGACTGCCGTCGCAGCGCGGTCCAGGTGAAGGGCTGCACGGTGCCCGCAGGGGTGCCGTTCACCGTGACGTTGCTCGGCGCGGGCCCGGCAACTGGGTCATGCTCGAGGCCGATTCCGCAGGCGGAATCGGCCTCATATCGTCTGGTGATGCGGCGGGCTGACGTGGCTGGCGTGCCTCATGCCCGGTGAGCTGCCGAGCGGGCAGCAGCGCCGTCGAGGTAGGCAATCGAGAGATTCAGCGCCGCGCCGGCCAGCGGGACCGCTGCCCATCCGCCCAGGCCGTTGGCAAGCATCACGGTGCCGAGGATGATCAGGAAGGTGCCGACGCTGAGGCGCACGACCGCGAGGGCGCGCAAGCGCGGGTAGGCCCAGGGGTGATTCGGCTTGGTCCCCGCGCCGCGGCGAGCAGCAGCGCGTACTCGGTCGCGGTGGCCGGGCTCATCGGCGCGCCGCGCCGCTCGGCCGCCCGTGTCCCCGCCTGCCCGAGCAGCTCGCGGGCTTTGCGCAGCAGCTTGTCCCAGCGGCCCGCGTTCAACGGCGGGAGCGGCAGCGGCCCGGGCCCGCCGAGCGCGGACATCGCCGCCCACACCGTAACCGCAGCAGCCTGGCGGCCGGTAGCGGCGCACAGGTGACCGCAGCAATCCAGGTCGGCAAGCAGCGCAGCACGCACCCCGGTCTGCGTGGCGATCTCGAGTTGGTCACGCAGGTGCGCTGCCGCGTCGCCGGTACGGTGTGCATGCAGGTCCAGCATCACCCTGTTCCACAACTGGGCGGCCAGGGTCGTCAGATCACCCGCCTCCCGGCACCGGGCCAGCCCCATGGCGCAGCCTGCTCGGCAGCGCCCATATCGCCGGCGTCGGCCAGGACCATCGTGATGAGCTGGCTGAGTCCCCGCTGCAGTGCGCCGGCGACGTCTCCCGGGAATTGATGCGCCTGGCGCGCGAGGCGGAACGCGCCGTCCCGGTCGCCGCCGTGCCAGGTGGCGACGCTGAGGCAGCCTAACGCCAGCGCCTCCAGCCCAGGGTGACCGCTCTGCCGGGCCAGGTCCAGCGCCCGGCGCCCGTCATCAACTGCCCCGGCGATCGGCCCATCGCTGACAACGTCCCCGATCTGCCATCCAGGCACAGCGACAGGACCACCGGCTGCCACGGCGACGCGGGGGACCCGGCATCTTCGAACGCGTCGCGGACGGCGGTGAAATGCCCCAGCGCCGCAGCCGAGTCGCCAGCGTGCAAGGCGGCCTGGCCAAGCAGCATGCGCGCGCCGCACCATTCGATGCTGCCGGGCGCGGCGTACCCGACGGCTGCGGCCGGCAGCCCCGCATTACCGGCCAGCCGGCCCCGGACCTGCCACCAGTGCTCCAGGGCGAGCGCGAGCCCTGGCACAGTACCGGGTCGTGGTCCATGGCCCAGGCCAGGCGCGGCTCACGGTCGCATCCTCGGCGTCAAGCTGCCGCAGGCTGGTCACCTCCGTGATACCGGCCTGCAGCCGGACGGCGGCCTCCGCCGCCAGCTTCGCCGCGTACCCGGCCAGCGCGGCCTCCGCCGCCTCGTCTTCGCCGGCCTGGCAGAGCAGCCCGGCCGCGTATGCGCGCAGAGTCTCCAGCATCGCATACCGGGTCCGGCCGTCCGGATCAACCCGCGGCAGGACCAGCAGCGAGCAGTCCGTCAGTCGCAGTACGGCTGGCCCGGTGCCGGCTCCCGCCACCGCCTCGGCTCCCTCAAGGGTGAACCGCCCCGGGGAACACCGACACCGCGCGGAACACCCGCCGCTCGAAGTCCCCTAGCAGCTGATAACTCCACTCCACCGTGGCCGTCAGCTACCGCTGCCGCTGCCCGGCCAGCCGGTCACCGTCGGTCAGCAGCTCGAACCGCTCATCGATCCCCTCCAGCAGCTGCGCCACGCGGCTCCCGGCTCGTAGCCAGCACCCGCACGTCCTCGGCACCAAGCAGCAGCCTGCCGCACAGCTCCGCGGCCGCTCCGATCACCTGCTCGCAATTGTCCAGCACCAGCTGCCGTCTGGCCAGCGCACCGGCCAGCGCACCGGCCAGCGCGTCGGCCGCCGCCACCGCGGGCAAGTCACGAATGCCCAGCGCCGCCGCCACCGCGGCCGCCACCTGGCCCGGATCCCGGACCGCCGCCATCTCCGCCAGCCACACCCCGTCCGCGAACCGGTCGGCCACCCCTCTGGCCACCTCGCCAGCCAGCCGCGTCTTCCCGGCGCCACCCGCCCCGGTCACCGTCAG
>JASHOL010000427.1 GCA_030041135.1 Streptosporangiaceae bacterium
AGCCAGCCTCCGGGGACGCCTGTCGCCCGCATGCTCGCGTCCACCGGTATCGGACCGTCGTTCGCGGGCAGGCCGACCGTCTCAAGGCCGATGTCGCTGACATTCGGCCGCCGGCCGGTAGCAACCATGATCTCATCAGCTTCGATCACCGAGCCGTCGTCGGCCCGCACCGTCACCGGGCCGCCGGGGACCGGGCGGACTCTCCCGTTTGCTGTTTGCATCGCGGCAAGCCGGCCTTCGCACCGCCCGCTGATCGGCGGTTCCGGCCTGACCATTCCCCAATACCCCGTTGCGGAGCGTGTCGTGCGTCGGCGCCGCGTGAAGTGACCGGCGCTGCCAGCAGCCGGATCGGTTAGGGGGCCCAGGGCCGTCGGTCTCGATCGCAGTTGTCAGGCTGACCCTGACAGCCTATCATCGCTCGTGTTGTCAGGACTCGCCTGACAGATCAGTAACGGGAGGCCCGGTGGCCGACGGGACGGCCGAGACCACGAGCAAGCCCGCCACCGCCTCGATGTGGCGGAATCGTGACTTCCGGCTCGTCTGGCTCGGGGCCACGACGTCAGATTTCGGGTCAGGCATCACCCAGGTTGCTTACCCCCTTCTCGTGCTGGCGCTGACCCGGTCACCCGTGATCGCCGGCCTGGTCTCGGCGGCCAGGGCGTTCCCTTATCTCCTGTTCGGGCTGCCTGCTGGCGCTCTGGCGGACCGGTGGAACCGGAAGAAGGTGATGATCGTCTGCGACGGCTGCCGTGCGGTCAACATGGCGACCATCCCGGTAGCCCTCTGGCTGGGCCGGCTGACCGCCGCTCAGCTCATTGCCACCGCGTTCATCG
The DNA here is from genome assembly GCA_030041135.1 of Streptosporangiaceae bacterium. GTDB lineage: Bacteria > Actinomycetota > Actinomycetes > Streptosporangiales > Streptosporangiaceae > JAJYUU01. The sequence continues at coordinate 834 of JASHOL010000427.1, forward strand.
GCGGAGCGTGCTTTGTCTTCTTCGACGCCGCCGATCAGACGTGCCTGCCCAACGTCGTGCCACCGGAGCAGCTCACCGGCGCGGTGTCGGCTCAGCAGATGTCATCCTCGGCCGGGACCGTGGCTGCCCCGTCTCTCGGAGGCAGCCTGCTCACGGTGTTCAGCGGACTGCCGTTCATCGCCGACGGGCTTTCGTTCCTGGCCTCGGCGATCTGCATGTCAGCCGTGCGAACTCAATTCGGCGGCCAGCCGCCGCCAGGGGGCCCGGGGAGGCGCCTGTGGTCAGACATCGGCGAGGGCCTGCGCTGGCTGTGGCGGCACTCGGCCATCCGACTCATCGGGCTCACCGCCTGCGGCCTGCAAATGGCCATCTCGGGTGCCAGCCTCATCATCATCGTGTCCGCCCGCCACGCCGGCGCCTCATCGCCGGTGATCGGCGCCCTGTTCTCGGCCGTCGGCGTAGGCGGCGTCCTCGGCACGCTCATCGCACCGCGGCTCAAGGGCCGGCTGAGCACGGGCACGATGCTGCTGGCGGTTATGTGGATGGAGGCGGCGCTATGGCTGCTGCTCGCACAAGCGACGAACCTGCTCGCGATCGCAGCCGTCATCATCGTGTTCGCTCTGACCATGCCGGTCTTTGGCGTTGCCTCGCTCAGTTACCGGCTGGCCGTCACCCCCGATCAACTCCGCGGCCGGGTCGGAACGGCCTTCAGCCTGCTGACCTGGGGTGCGGTCCCGGTGGGCGCGACGGCTTCCGGGGTGCTGCTTGGCAATTTCGGCCCGCGAACTGCCGCGCTGATATTCGGCGGATGGGTCGTCACGCTGTCGACGATCGCCAGCCTTCCCGGCGGGCTGCGCAAGCTCGACCGTCGCGTAGCGGACGAAGCCGCCCGAAGCTCATGAGACCCGATCCCTTGCCCGACTGCTGGCGGGGCGGCAGGCAGATGACTAGGCCTGACGGCCTCAGGCTGGCGCGAGCCGCGCGGCGTGAGCGACCAGCTCACGTCGGCCCGACTTGCCCGTCTTGCCGATGAGGCTCGCCACGTGCGTCTCGACGGTTTTCGGGGATATGCGGAGCTTTTGGCCGATTTCGGCATTGGAGTGCCCACCGGCGACTAGCAGCAAGACATCCATCTCCCGGCTTGTGATTCCGAGACTGCGCATCTGGGCGGGGACGGGTGCGCTGCCGCGGCCCCGCCGGGGCACTCGCTCGCCGGCCCGGCGCAGCACACCACGGCAGGCCGACGCGAGCTGATCGTATGAGCTCGCCTCGAACGCGCCAGCTGCGTCGCGCATCCATGCGGACGGATGTCCCCAGCCGTTGCGGAAGGCGGCGGTGGCCACGAGCCGCCGGGCGAGATGATTCCACCACGGCGCGAACGAGGCGAAGTGCTCGGCGCCCTGCTCGGCCAGCAGGCTGGCCCGGCCGGCGTCGCCGGCCCGCCCGGCCAGCACCGCATCGGCATAGGCGAGGCAGCCGGCATTCCAGCTGACGTCCGCTCCTGCGGCCCTGGCCTGCTCGATCGCCCCAGCGCCGTCGCCGCCAGAGACCGCCTGGACAAGCGCGTGGAGTCCTAGCACCCGGCGCGGCGACAGCAGCGGTACCTGCAGGGCCGCGTAACCCTGCGGCGGCGAATACCCGCGCCGGGCGGCAAGCGCGGCTGAGACGTGCTGCGCCGCGGCGGCATCCGCCTGCAAGACCCGCGCCCGGTCGTCGCGGAATAGCGCCGCCAGCACGCGGGCCTGGCCCCAGGTCGCGGCCAGGATCTCGGGTTCACCGGGTATCAGGCGCTCGGCCCGCTGCGCCACCGCCTCGACCTGCTGCCGGTCCCCGCGCACGCCAGCGATGTTCGCCTGCAGGCACAGCCCAAGGGCTTGCATCCCAGGCGCCTTGATCTGCGCGGCGGACCGCTCGCCCTGCCGGGCGGCGTCGAGTGCCTGCTGCAGGTCCGCGCCCAGGCTCCAGAGGTTGGCCAGCTGAAGCTCGATGATGGTGCCGATATCGCTCGCGCCGGCATCCTGCGCGAGCCTCAGCACCTCGCGCAACCCGGCCTCAGACCCGTCGGAGAGCATGTCGAGCGTCGCCAGCTCGTGCCTCGCCCTGATGCGCCAGATGCCCAGGTCTTCGTGGTCGTCAGCGATCTGGCGGGATCGTTCGAACGCGGCGCGGGCCGCGCTCACATCGCGGACGCGGTGCGCGCGCCCGGCTACCTCGAGCGACTTCAGGGCGACTTCCGCCGCCCAGCCGACCAGGCCGGCGGCCTGGGCGGTGTCGAGCGAGCGCTGCGCCAGGCCGACCGCGAGGTCAATGTCCCCGGCGGCTAGGGCGTTCTGCGCGGCTACCGCGTCAATTCCGGCGGCGAGCTGGGGATCGCGCAGCCGGACGGCAATATCGGCCGCCGCGGCCAGATTCGCGGCCGCCGCCGCCGGATTGTTCTCCGGCCGCGCGCTCGCCGCGCGCAGTCGCACGACCGCGGACCTTCGCGGGTCGGCATCGGCCGCCGACAACCTGGCCAGCAGATCCCTGGCCAGCGGAATCAGTTGCCTGGCGTCGCCCGACTGCGCGAAGGCCTCAAGCAGAACCTCGTCGGCCTCGATGCCGAGCATCGGGTCGTCCACCGAGGGTTCGGCGATCAGCTTCCTCGCGTTCTGCAACGCCGCGACCGCGCTGATTACCGCGCCCTGGCCGAGGGCTCGGCGAGCAGCGGTAACCAGAAGCCGAGCCGCCTCGGCTGGCTGGCGTGCCAGTGCCCTGAGCTCGGCGGCCAGCTCACACCAGGGTGCCGGCAGGCCGGGGTGCGCCGCCTGGATGCAGTCAGCTGCGGCTGCGGCCGTGCTGGCCAGCTCCGGTGGCATCAGGTCGGACAGGATTGCCTCCCTGGTCAGGCTGTGCCGGAACCTGAATGCCCTCGCATCGGTGCAGGACGGCTCGATCAGCTGGACCTGGCACGCCCGCTGCAGTGCGTCCAGCGCCTCAGGCTCGGTGACCCCGGCGACGCACGGCAGCAGCCCCCAGTCGAACTTCCGACCGAGAACGGCCGCGGTCACGATCACCTTGCGCGCGGGTGATCCCAGCGCGCCGAGGCGGCTGCGCACCGATCCCGCGATCGAGTCAGGAACGCGCGTCGAAACATCCGTGTTGACCCGCCAGCCCGATTCGTCCCTGACTAGCTTTCCTGACGACGCGGCGGCCACGAGGATCTCCTCGACCGCGTACGGCAGTCCGTCGCAGTCGGCCAGCAGCCTGTCGACGGCGGGCGGTGCCGCCTCGGCCGAAAGGCAGGCCGCAGCCATCGCGCCGACCTCGTCCGGTGCCAGCCTGGGCACGTCGATCCGGGTACCGCCTCGCCTGGCGGTTACGGCCTGCACCAGGTCGAGGCCAGCCGAGGGCTCGCTCGTGCGCAAGGCGCCAACGCAGAGCACCCTGGTGCTCGCGATGTTGTCAGCGAGATAGTCAACGATGCGGAGCGTCTCGGGATCGGCACAATGCAGGTCGTCGAGCACGACCAGCCCGCCCGGCCCGCCCGGCCGACCCAGAATCCGCAGCAGCGCCTCGCCGACGACCATCGGCGTCGCGTGCCCGGTGTCGTCGCCGGGCCTTCTCCACTCCGGCACGAGCGATCCCAGCGCTGCGCGATAGTTTGACATGACCGGCATATCCGGCATAGCGCGGATGACGCCGGAGCGCGCGGCGCCCAGCAGTGCTTCCGCGACCGGACGGTAGGGGGCGGGCACAGCCGAGCACGTGCTCCGGCCCCTCAAGACCTCGAACCCGCGGTCAGCAGCCTGCGAGGAGAGGTATTTCGCCAGCCTGGATTTTCCGACTCCGTCGTCACCGGTGATGAACACAACGCCGCCGTGGCCCTCATCCGCCGCGTCCAGCGCAGCGGTCAGCGCGTCAAGTTCGGCGCTGCGCCCGATCAGTTCCGGACACAGCATGTTTTCCATCCGAGCAAGGTTACAAGATCGCATGCCGGCGCTAACTACCGGTAATCGGCCCAGATCAGGTACGCGCCAGCGCAAAAGTTCCGTTAGCACAACCAGGCGGCCTGCAGCGTCCTGTACACGTTCCCGCCGATAACGGCGCGAATCGTGTCGTCATCGAAGCCCTCCCTGACCAGCCACCCGCAGATGTTGCCGAAGTTCTCCGTCGGGTTCTCCAGGCCGTCGACGTAACTGACTGGCTCGAAGCCGGGCCCACGGGACGCCGCGAGGCTGAGAAAGCGTGCGAAGATCGCGTGCAACTGGACATGGTCGCCGTACAGCGTGTCCGGGCCGAACGCGACGTGCCCGACGCCGACCAGGTCGGCACAGTAGCGCAAGTGATCCATCACAGACTCGATGCTGTGCCGCGGATGCGCGCCTGAAAGCGTGGTATGGGGAGCGGCGGACATTCCGATCACTCCGCCGGTCGCCGCCACGGCCCGCAGGACGTCATCGGGCTTCATGCGGGCCGTGTTCCATACCGCGCGAGCCCCGGCGTGAGTGATAAACACTGGTTTGTCGGTGAGCTGGCAGACGTCCAGCGCGGTCCGGTCCGAGGAGTGTGACAGGTCGATCGCCAGGCCGAGCTGGTTCATCCGGACGACAGCCCGGCGGCCGAGCGCGGTCAGGCCGCCGTCGGTTGTCTCGCTCAGGCCGCTGCCCAGCGCATTAGCGTCGGAGTAGGCGATCCCGATCTGCCGGATCCCCAGGCCGTAGAGCACGTCGAGGCGGTCGATCTCGTTCTCGATCGGCGTAGCCGCCTCGAGGCCGAACACCAGCCCCACCCGGCCGGAGCGGTGCGCCTCGTCAATGTCGGCGACGCTGCGGATCGGCATGAAACCCGGTGCGTGGGCCAGGTCGGCCTGGCGCATGCCGAGGTCGGTGATGACGTCATCCCACCGCCACGGGGCGTTCCCGGTCACGCAGGCCGTGCCGTCCATCATGTTGTCGAAGACGACCGTGAGGCCAGAGGCGGCCAGGCCGGCGTACGCGGCGTGCTGGCGGCCGGTGCGGTTGTACTCGGGGGTTTGCTCCATCTGCGCGGGGAACCTGACCGGGTGGTCATGCAGGCTGATGACCACGCTGTCGCGCAGCAGCGCGGCAGCCCGCTCCGCCTGCGCCTGCGTCAGGCCGAGGTCATGCGCCGGGACACGGCCGAACTCGGGCGCGAGCTCGAAGCTCGGGATCTGCCCGTCCGGCAGGTAGGCATAGGCCGTGTACGAAGTCTCAGGCATCATTGCCCTCCCTGACCGCCAGCCGCCGCTCGTCAGCCCCGGTCACACTGTCTCCGCAACGTGGCGGGTCAGCAGGATGGCCGCGCAGAACGCCCGGTAGGTCGCCAGCCGGTCCGAGCCGTGGATCCGCAGCTCCCTCAGCCCGGTGCGGTCAACGCCGCGGACCCAGCTGGCCGCCTCGGCGATGTCAGTGGTACGGACCGAGAGCTCCAGGACGGCCGGGTCCAATGGCGGCGGCTGGGCTGCTCCGGCGCCCGCGACGGCCTCGGCGGCCTGCTCGCGGATCAGCGCGCAGGCCCGGTCGGGATGCAGGCTGTGGGCCGCGAGGCGGCTCACGTGTTCCTTCACCACGGCCTGGTGCACGCTGGGCACGAACCTCGCCGTCTCCTCGCAGGCGCAGCGGTCGCCGCTGACCAGGACGACCGGCACCCCGTAATGAGCCGCGACGAGCGAGTTGATGCCGGCTTCGCCGGTCACGACGCCGTCAATCCTGGCCTCGACGACAGCGCGCGGGTTATAGGTGTGCGAGAGCCCTGCGAGCGCGCCGACCGAGCCGTGATAGGAGATGAACAAGACCGCGTCGAAGCTGCCGTCGAGACCTTGCATCATGTACAGCGGCTTGTGGCTGCCGGAGATATAGGACGCCTGCCCGGCTAGCTCGGCCGGCGGAAGGTTGCGCATGCCGCCGTGCGAGTCGTTGACCACGATCTCGGTGGCGCCGCCGGTGATGGCACCATCGATCGCGGCGTTAACCTCGCCGAGCAGGAGCCTACGGCCCGCCGCGGCCTGCGGGCCGTCGCCGACGCACTGCTCCCAGTCGACAACTCCGGCCGTCCCTTCCATGTCGGTGGACAGGAATACCTTCATGATCCTCCTTTCGCAGATGGGCTGCGCGATCGCGCAAGTGTAAGGATGGCGCGACGGGCTGAACCGGACCCCGGTGGGGGCCACCTCGATACCTGGAGCGAGCATGGCTTGGCAACGCGCCGCCACATCTGGAGTGAGCACATGGCGCCGACGGTGAACCGCCGCACCATCGAGCTGGCCGGCCTGGCGGTCCCGCTGGTCGAGCTAACCGGGTCGGCCGACGGCCCGCTGCTCACCGTGATCGCGGGCGTGCACGGCTGCGAATACGCGTCCATGGCCGGCGTCCGGCGCTGGTGCCGGGACCTGGCGGAACGGGACCTGCGCGGCCGGGTCCGGGCGGTGCCCGTGCTGAACCTGCCGGCTTTCCGCTCGCGCACCCCGTTCGTCGTGCCGGACGACGGGAAAAACCTGAACCGCTGCTTCCCCGGCACCGCCGACGGAACGCTGTCCGAGCGACTGGCCTATGACGTCTTCCACCAGCTGATCGCGGGCTCGGACGCCTACGTCGACGCGCACTGCGGCGACATGGTCGAAGCGCTGCAGCCGTTCGCGCTCTACGAGGCCGGCCCCGCCGAGGGCCGGGCGCGCGAGCTGGCGACCGCCTACGGGCTGCCCTACGTGATCCGGCAGGAGTCAGGACCTGGCCGGGTGGTGGCCGGGTCGAGCAGCGGCGCGGCGGCCGAGGCCGGCATCCCCGCGATCACCGCCGAGGCCGGTGGCTGCGGGCTGGTGGAGGAGCACGCGGTGGCGATGCACGTCACGGGGCTGAACCGGGTGCTGCAGGTGCTCGGCATGACCGACGGCCAGTGGGGCGCGGCATCGCGGCCGACCTACCTCAGCCGGTTCGTGTGGCTGCGCTGCGACCGGGCGGGCTGGTGGGAGCCCGCGGTCACCGCCGGACAGCATCTCACCGCGGGCCAGCTTATCGGCACGGTCGGCACCCTGGACGGGGCCGAGGTGCAGGAGACGATCACGGCGCCCGCGGACTGCGTGGTCACCTTCCTGACCAGCTCGCCGGCCGTCTCCGATGACGGGCTGCTGATCGGCCTCGGCTCTGAGTGAACCGTGTGGACCTTGCATGCGCCGCGATAGTAGACATGAGTCGTGAGCAGTGAGCCGATACGCGTGCGCCCGGTTCAGCCGGGCGACATGGACGACCTGTACCGCATCTGCTTGCTAACCGCGGACGCCGGCCAAGACGCGACCCGCCTGTACGGCGATCCCAAGCTGCCTGGGCACATCTGGGCGGCGCCCTACGCTCTCTTCGAACCCTCGCTGGCCTTCGTGGCAGAAGACAGCCAGGGCGTAGGCGGTTACGTCCTCGCGGCTCTCGACACCGCCGCGTTCGAGCAGCGCCTCGAGCAGGAGTGGTGGCCGGGCTTGCGCGCTCGTTACCCCGAGCCGTCAGCGGAGATGGCCGCCGACGGCGTGTCCGGAGCCGAGCGCCAGGCCGTGCACATAATTCACCATCCATGGCGAAGTCATCGGGATCTCGTCCAGGGCTACCCATCGCATATGCACATCGACCTGCTGCCCAGAATGCAGGGACGCGGCACAGGCCGGCAGCTTATACAAACGCTGTCTGACGCCCTTCGCGCGCAACGTTCACGCGGCCTGCACCTGTTTGTCGGCGACCGCAACAAGCGAGCCAGGGGATTCTACGGCCATGTCGGCTTCACCGAGTTGCCGGCCGTGGACGTGCACATTTTCGTATTGGACTTCACGAGCTCGCCCTGACCGTACGTTGGTGGCATCGTGACTCCGCAAGGTCCCTACGTCGGGGAGATTAGGTCAACAATGCGCATCCACCAGCCCGATCAGGACGTCTTCAGGTCAGTCATGCCTGAGGACGTGGACTGGCAGCAGTTTCCGGCGTTCCCGCCTGCGGCCCGGCTGGCGGTCGTGGTGGGTCATACGTCTGAGCCTGGCCCGTACACCGTCCGGGTGAAGGTGCCCGCGGGCGTGAAGCTGATGCCGCACGTGCACCAGGAGGACCGGGTCTACACGGTCATGTCCGGTGTCTTCTACATCGGCCGGGGCGACGAGTTTGACGAGACGAAGCTAGCGGCGTACCCGCCTGGTGCCGTGATTGTCCTGCCGGGCGGTACCCCGCACTTCCACTGGGCCAAATCCGGCGAGTACGTCACCCAGGTGACCGCGATCGGGCCGATCAGCCTGGAATACGTCAACCCCCGAGACGATCCGCGCAGCAACTGATCGTCTGTGGCGGGCAAATCGGCGAGGGCCGGTTTGGATCTTGGGCTACGCGGCTACGGTGACACTCTCACCGTCACGAGCGGCCGGGTCCGGGTCCCGCGGGCCGGCTGAACGACAGGGCTAGGTTGGTCAGCGCCCTGGCCGTCGCCAGCGACGTCTCCACGGCCAGCTGGCGCGGCGCCTCGTTCCCCTTGATCACCGCTTGGATGTGCCGGATCGCGGCCGTGAACGACCGTTCTTCCGCGTGGGCGCTGAACGTGAGGTCGTCTGCCCGCGGCGTGACGAGCTGATACAAATCCCCCCGACCTGGGTGGAACGGGTTGGTGATGCGGATCTGGCCCGCTGGGCCCTCCAGCGTCGTGAACGTGTCGTAGCTCCGGCCGAAGCCGCAGGAGAGCATCAGCCGGCGGCCGTGCGCGTAGTCGAGCACTCCCCAGGTGTCCACGTCGACGCCGTCACCGCCGATGACGGCGTGCGCCCAGGCGCCTTCGTGGTCGGTCCCGAACAGTTCCTGCGCGATCCTGACCGGATAACAGCCGACGTCCAGCAGCGCGCCGCCCTCCAGTTCGGTGGAGAGGCGGATGTTCGCCGGGTTGCTCAGCAGGAAATGGAAGCCGGACTTGATCTCCATCAGGTCGCCGATCGCCCCGTCGGCCAGCAGCTTCCTGATCTCCTGCATCTGCGGCTGAAAGGGGAAGACGAAAGCCTCCCACAGCAGTGTCCCGGTCTCTTCGGCCACCGCGAGCACGCTCTCGGTATCGGACAGCCGACCGCACAGGGGCTTCTCGCACAGAACGGGCTTGCCTGCCTCCAGGGCGCGGATCGTCCACTCCGCGTGCAGCGCGTTGGGCAGCGCCACGTACAAGACATCGACGGCCGGGTCGGCGATCAGGTTCTCGTAGCCCGTGACGGCGCGCTCGATCTCGTTGTCCCGCGCATACTGCTGCGTCCTGGCCGGGTCGCGTCCGGCGACCGCAGCCGCCACGCCGTCAGCCTGCCGCAAGGCCGGCAGGAACTGGCCCCGCGCGATGTTGGCGGTGCCGATGACGCCCCACCGCACCCGGCCGCTGGCGTCCATCGTCTGCCCGGGCCTCCTTCGCCGCGGAGTCGCTGTAATCGTGGTGTGCAGCGGACTCCAGCGGCAACGTTACCCAGCGGCGCTCATGGGGGTGGCTGATGAACGCCAGAACCGTCGACGTTAGCCGGCCAACGCGGCCGCGTCGTGCTCGTCTGGCGGCCGGTCACGGCATCAGTCGGTAAAGGTCGGGTCGGCGGCGTGCAGGTGCCTGGCCCGCCCCTTCGGTTCCTCCCACTCCTCCGACCGGCCAAAGGCGGTCAGGTCGAGAAAGGCATAGGCGGGAATGAGCGGCTCGGCGCCCCTGGCGTAGACCGAGTAGGTGTGGAAGACCTCGCCGCCGTCGCGCACGAAGCAGCTGTACCCGGGCTCGTCCCAGGAGTCGCCGTCTTCGATCTGGTCCGACACGTCGCGGTAGTTGTAATGCACTTGTCCCCTGGACTTGTCGACCGTGACCTGGAAGTCGTAGTTGAAGTCGGTGTCCGCTGACGAGTACCAGGGCACCACCCAGTCCCTGGCAGCCCGGTAGGTCTCGAGCTTGGCCAGCGGCGCCCGTGACACCAGGGCGAGTTCCGTGTCCCTGGAGCGGACCTGGTCAAGAAGCCTGCTCGAGATCACGTCGACGGCCGCTGTGCAGCCGGGGCAGGCCGCGTCCCAGCCGGGCTCGAACATCACGTGCTGGACAAGAAGCTGGCCGCGCTCGCCGAACAGGTCCGCGAGCGTGACCGGCCCCTCCGGCCCCTCGAAGACGTACTTCTTGTCGATCCTGACCATCGGCAGCCGCCGCCGCTCAGCATTGAGCGCCGTGCGCCTGGCGGTCTGCTCCTTCTCCAGCGCGAGAAGCCGCATCCTGGCCTGCGTCCATTCCTCACGCGAAACGATCTCGGGCAAAGCCATCGCACACTCCTCGGGCTCATCGGGATGACGCTCTGCCTGTTTAGACCGGTTCCAGGCTGCTGATTAATCGGTCCACGCCCAGCGACTCCGTGTCTCGGTACTGGAGAGGGCTGGTGCCGCGCGCCACGACAGTCAGACCGAGCCCGCTTGCTCCGGCACGGACCCGGCCGGGTTCCTGGCCGGCTTGCTGGCCGGCTTGCTGGCCGACGCGAGAGCGACGCCGGCCAGGATCAGCAAGCCGGCCGCGATCATCGGCACCGTCACGTGCTCGCCGAGCAACGCGACCGCTCCGGTCACGCTGACGACTGGCTCCAGATACAGCAGCAGACTGACCCTGGAGCTCCCGGCGATGGCGACGGCGCGGTTCCACAGCACCATCCCCGCCACCGAGCTGCCAAGACCAAGGAACGCGAGCTCAGCCCAGGCCGATGGCGGCAGCTGCGTGAGCCGGGACGCCGTGATCGTGCCGGCGAACGCCAGGAACGGGACGGCACCGACGACCGTGGACGCCGCCGTGGCCGGCCCGGCCCCGTGGACCTGGCTGAGCGGGCGCAGCACGATCGTGTACGCGCCGAACGCGAGCGTTCCGGCCAGGACCAGGCCTGCCCCGGCCAGGACCCGGTGCCCGCCGCCCTCCGGCCCGCCGCCCGTCAGCGCAGTCGGGCCGGCCAGCAGCACGACCCCGGCGAGGGCAACGCCGCTGCCAACCCAGGCGCGAGCGGGGGGGCGCTCGGAAAGGAAAGCCCGGCCGATCAGCATGACCCAGATCGGCTCGCTCGCCAGCAGCAAGCCCGCGGTCGACGCATGCAGCCACTGGAGGCCGACGGTGACGGGCAGGGTGTAACCCACGATGCCGAGCGCCCCCGCCGCGATCAGCCGCGCGGCCGACCGAACGGTCAGGTGCCGGAACACCGGCAGCGCCCACGGCAGCAGCACCAGGCTCGCCAGCCCCATCCGCAGCACGAGCAGCTGCAGCGGGGCGATGTGCGCGACGACCGCCCGGGTGGCCACGGGGGCAAGGCCCCACAGGACCACCGCAACCAGTCCTCCGGCCAGCGCCCATGCCGGGAGCCGCGGTTGGCGTTCACTGCCGACCGGGAACATGCCCGCCATCATGATGTAATGGCCTCATACAGTTCAACACTTACGCATCCGGCCGACTCGGGCCTCGATGAATGTGCTGTAGGTACTGCTGCGGCACGGCAGCGGGAAGCGAGCGAGACCAGCCCGACTGCGAAGAAGGCGGCGCACGGGCTAGGCGGGGCCGAGAAGGTCCCAGCGGTTCCCGGCAACGTCGAGGAAGACGGCGACGCGGCCGTATGGCTCGCTGCGCGGCAGTCCCTCGAATCTGACGCCCGCCTGCGACATCCGCTGGTAGGCATCGTCGAAGTCCTCGACCTGCAGGAAGAGCCCGACCCGCCCGGCGAACTGCCGGCCGACAACGGCAGCCTGCTCCGGCCCGTCGGCCCTGGCCAGCAGCAGCCCGGTCTGACCGCCCGGTGGCCTGACCACGACCCACCGCTTCGGTCGCCCGCCAGCTGACGTCACCGCGGGCGAGTCCTCGGCCAGTTCGAATCCGAGGTTGCCGACGAAGAACTCGATCGCCTCGTCGTAGTCGTCGACCACGATCGCGGCCAGGCCGAGATGCATGTCAGGGCCGCGGGCCGAGGTCGACGATCGCGGCGACCGGGCCGCCGCCATCGGGCCCCTGATGCGCCGCCGACACCGACACGAACACGGCCGGGTCCCCGGTGACGGCCGCCGCGACGCCGCCGACGCAGGCCTTGATCTGGCGATGCCAGTGCACATCCGAGTCGTCGAGCATCGCGTTGCGCCAGCCCCTGACCATGCCGTCCTGGCTGGCCTCGCACTTGAGGAACACGTTGACGACCCGGCCGTCCAGATCGGCCGGATGCGGCCGGTACGGCAGATCCAGGCCGGCGTTCCTGATTGCGGCCCAGATCCCGTCGGCGTCCAGCGCGTCTCGCATCACTGAGTGGCCGATCCGGTACCGGCCGCCGATGCCGCGGACGTTCCCGGCCACCACCACCTGCGCCCGGTCAAGCTCGACGCCGGAGGAGCACGAGGCCACCGACGAGCAGAGCGTGCGGTCGCGCATGATCGCCGCTTCGTCCGGCATCTCGATCTCGCCGAGCGCGACCGCGATCCCCAGCGCCGCGGTGCCGTTGGACACGTCCATCGACTCGCCGGTGTTCTCGGTCCACACGGTGTGACCGCGGCGCTTGGCGTCGGAGATCGTCTGGATTGTCAGCAGCGGCGTCTTGGTCTGCACGTAGTGGACATCTGACGGGTCGGTGATCCCGGCCTCGGCCATGGCCTGCCTGACGGCGGCCGCGACCTTGGTGATCATCGCGGTCCGGCCGATGTCCTCGGGGAGGAGCGGCTCGCTCATCGCGAACCCGACCGACAGCCGCGGCTGCGACGTCGTGTCCGCCGTCGACGTCGTGTCCGCCACCGACGTCGTGTCCGCCACCGAGGCCGCGTCCGAAGGTGAGGCCGCGTCCGAAGGTGAGGGCGCCGCGGTGGCGAACACGGTCGCATGCGGGCTGATCACTCCGTCCGTACCGCCCGACCACACGATGGGGATCTGCGCGACTTCGGCGGCGCTCCGCGTTCCCGCCGCGACCAGGACCTCGCGGAACGCGCGGTCGGCGAGGATGCGCGTGTAGTCGTTGACGCCGCCGTTTCCCTCGGTCTTGCCGATGACGGCGATGACGCGGTCGGCGTCCAGCGCGCCTGCGCCGATCAGCCGGGTGAGCTCGCTGGCGTCGGATACGTGGTGCAGCGGGACTTTGCGAACTTCGATCGGCTTGGGCACGTGCCTAGCTTGCAGGCTCAGTCACGGACTGTCCACTTGATCAGATCCAGTCAACCTCAGCGGACGTCGCGCCGCCGGCCAGGACGGCGTAGCCGGGACCGCGGTCGAAGAACGGGCGGGCGTCCGGCCTGGCCGCGCGCAGCCTGGCCCGCAGCTCGCGGGTCGCGGAAGAGTCCGGCACGGGGTCGTCGTCCGGGCCCGTGATCACCACGCCATAGTCGGACGCGGCGCCCGCCCGCGACACCTTGCCCCAGCGGACGTCCCGCGCGACGAACGCAGGGTGACGGGCGAGCGGATCGCCCCAGCCGCCACCGCCGGTGGTACGGATTCTGATCAGCATTCCCGCGGGAACGAAGTCACCGTCCGCCAGCGCGTCGACGTCCCGCTCATGTGGTCCGCCCGGATCGACTGTCACCTGGAACGGGCGCCCCGCCCGGCCGCCGTTCACCCCCCAGCAGGCGAGTATCGAGCGGTCCGCGATCGACATGAAGTAACCGTCTTCGCGCATCCGCAGGACCTTCTCATACCCGAGACCGCCGCGGAACTCGCCGGGACCGCCCGAGTCGACCGCGAGCCCCAGCCGCTCGACCACCAGCGGGAACCTGGCCTCGGTGAACTCGGCCGGCAGGTTACGTGAGTCGGGCACCACGTGGATGGTGTCCTCGCCGTCGCCGTAGGGCCGGCCGCCCGAGCCGCCCCCAAGCACCTCGCGCATCAGGTACGGCTCGCCCGTCGCGGTCTGGCCGTAGACGCCGGTGTAGCGGATTGTCTCCTGGTCGGCGGGCATGTGCCCGCCGACGGCCTTGGCCAGCACCCCGGCGAACACGCCGAGCAGGCGGAGGATCACGAACGTGCGCGCGTTGGTCGGCGCGGGGAACACCGGCGTGAGCAGCGTGCCTGGCGGGGGAAAGCGAAGTTCGAGCAGGTCGACGATCCCCTCGTTCACGTCCAGCTCTGCGGCCCGCTGCGGAGTCTCGGCCAGGTTGCGCAGGATCGGGGCCAGCCACTTGGCCAGGAAGTTGCCGTCGGCGTAGTTGGCGCAGTGGTTGATCGGGCCCTTCGCCTGCGGCCCGGTCCCGGTGAAGTCCAGGATCAGCCGCGGATCGTCGCCGGCGGTCCTGGTCAGGGTGATGCGCTGGGTATGCAGCCGCGGCTCGTCCACGCCGTCGTGCTCGGCGTAGTCTTCCCAGGTCCAGGTGCCGGGCGGGATCTTGGCCAGGATCTCCTGCCGGTACGTGCGAGTCGTCGCGGCCACGATCTCGTCGAAGCAGGCCTCCACGGTGGCCTTGCCGTAGCGGCTGAACAACCCGGCGAGCCGCTGGGCGCCGAGCAGGCAGGCCGAGCACTCCGCGTCCAGGTCGGCGGCCAGCGACTCGGGCATCCGCGAGTTGCGGGTCATGATGGCCAGCGCCGCCCGGTTCGGCACCCCGGCGTCCCAGAGCCGGATCGGCGGCACCATCAGGCCCTCCTCGAAGACGCTGGTGGCGTGGCTGGGCATGGAGCCGGGCACGGCGCCGCCGATGTCATCGTGGTGGCCGAACGCCTGGACGAACGCGACGACCTCGTCCTGGCCGCCATCGGTGCGAGCGTGGAAGACCGGCACGGTCACGCACAGGTCAGGCAGGTGGCCGATGCCGCCCTCGGACAGGTACACGTCGTTGTGGAAGAACACGTCGCCTGGGCGCATGGAGCTAAGAGGGAAGTCCCTGACGATGGGATGGACGAGCGAGCTATAGGAGCGGCCCGTCAGCTTGCGCAGCAGGCGGTCGTGGATCCCGGCCCTGAAGTCGTGCGCGTCCCTGATCATGGGCGAGCGGGACGTCCGGGCGATCGCGGTCTCGACCTCCTTCTCGATCGAGGCCAGGCTCCCCGCGATGATCTCCAGCAGGACCGGGTCGACGGGCACCTTGCCGGCGGCCGGGCCGGTTAGCGTCGGCACCGTCATCGGCGTGCCGCCGCATCCGCGGCCAGCGGCGCCGCGTCCGCGGCCTCACCGGCGCGGACCAGCAGGTTGCCGAACTCATCGACCCGCGCGGTAAAACCAGGGTGGACGGGCACGGTCGCGCCGTACTCCTCGATGATCGCCGGACCGGCGAGCACGTCCCCGGCGCGCAGGCGCGCGCGCCAGTACACCGCCGTCTCGGCCGCTGCCGCGGTGCTGCCTCGGCGGGACGACCCCCCAGAACCCCCCGCAGACCGGCCGAACACCACTTTCCGCCGGCCGGTCAGAGCCGCGGCCGGGTCGCCGTCACCCGCGGCCAGCCGGGCCAGCCGGGGCCGGGGGA
This sequence comes from Streptosporangiaceae bacterium, assembly GCA_030041135.1. GTDB lineage: Bacteria > Actinomycetota > Actinomycetes > Streptosporangiales > Streptosporangiaceae > JAJYUU01. The sequence continues at coordinate 16,232 of JASHOL010000427.1, forward strand.
TCGGCCCGGTGCCGGTCACCCGCAGGTTCACCCACTCGACCCGCTGGCGAGGATCGCCGCGGAAGTCATAGCCGTACAGCGAGCGGTGCTGCCGGTGAAACGCCTCGGCGGCCGCGTCAGCGAGGGCAGCGCCGAAGGCATCGTCGCCGACCGGCACGCGGACCTCGAACGCCTGCCCGTAGTAGCGCAGGTCCGCGGTCCTGATGAGCCGGTGCTGGCCGGATCCGAAGCCCTGCGCGGTAAGCGCCGTCCGAGCCTGGCTCGTCAGCGCCGTGAAGATCGCTTCGATTGCGGCGTGGTCTAGTTGGTCGTGCCGCGCCACGTACGTCCGCACGTAGTCGGCCCGGACGTCGACGTTCAGCAGCCCGAACGCCGATACGTTGCCAGGGTTGGGCGGCACCAGCACCCCGCGCAACCCGAGGATCTCCACCAGCGGGCACAGCAGCAGCGAGCCCGACCCGCCGAACGTGACCAGGGTGAAGTCACGCACGTCGAGACCCCGCCTGACCGTTATCTGGCGTACCGCGTTGGCCTGGTTCCAGGCCGAGATCTCGAGGATTCCCGCCGCGCAGTCCTGGACGGTCATGCCCAGCCGCCCGGCCAGCGCCTCCAGCCCGGCCTGCGCGGCGGAGCGGTCCAGCGGGATCTCGCCGCCAAGCAGGTGCGGCGGGATCCGTCCCAGCACGAGGTGCGCGTCGGTGACGGTGACCTCGCAGCCTCCCGTCCCGTAGCAGAGCGGCCCCGGCTCGGCCCCGGCCGAGCGCGGGCCGACCTTGAGCGCTCCCTCGGGCGACACCCAGGCCACCGACCCGCCGCCCGCGCCCACGGTGACGACGTCGACCATCGGGATCTTCGCCGGGTACGCGCCGACGCTGCCCTCGGTGGTCAGCGCGGGCTCACCGCCGACGACGACCGCGACGTCGGTGGACGTGCCGCCGCCGTCGCACGTGAGCACCTGCGAGATGCCCGCCTCCTGCGCGATGACCGCGGCGCCGACGGCGCCTGCCGCGGGCCCACTCAGCACCGTGCCGATCGGCCGCCCGACTACCTCTGCGGCCGTGGCCACCCCGCCGCTCGAGGTCATGACGTGCAGCGGGATGCCGCCGCCCGGCCGCAGGTCGCCGAGCTGGGCCTCGATCGAGGCCAGGTACCGCGAGACCCTGGGCTTGACCGCCGCGTCGACAAGGGTGGTCATGGCCCGCTCGTACTCTCGGTATTCGGGCAGCACGCGGGAGGACAGCGACACCACGGCCCCGGGGTGCTCGCGCGCCAGCACTGCGGCCATCCGGTCCTCGTGCGCGGGGTTGGCGTAGGAGTGCAGGAAGCACACCCCGAGCGTGTCGATGCCGCGGTCGCGGAACCAGCGTGCCGCCGCCACCGCCTGAGCCTCGTCGAACGGCCGCAGCTCCGCGCCGGTATGGTCGAGCCGCCCGCCGACCGCCCGGACCCGGTCAGGCGGGACAATCCGGTCCGGTTTGACCCAGAAGTAGGAGTTCCCGTAGCCGTCAGGGACGGACTGGCGGGCGATCTCCAGCATGAACTCAAAGCCTTCGGTCGTGATGAAGCCAAGCTCGCCGACGTCACCTTCGAGCAGCTGATTCGTCGCGATCGTCGTGCCGTGGCTGATGCTCGCGATCGCCGCCGGGTCCGCCCCGAGCTGCCGGATAACCTTCGCCAGCCCGGCCATGAAGCCGACCGCAGGGTCGGCCGGCGTGGACGGCGTCTTCGTGACCGTCAGGCCGCCGCTGATCTCGTCGACGACCACGACGTCGGTGAACGTCCCGCCGGTATCGATGCCGACGCGCAGGCGCGGCGCGCTCATGACCCATCGAAGTTGGCGCGGTGCGCGGTGCAGCCCGTGCGGGCCGCGGGCCACGTGCCTGCGGCCAGGGCATCATCGACGGCAGTGAAGAAGTCGCCGACGAGCCGCCTCGCGATGACGCCGAGCAGGCCAGGTCCGACGGTCGCGATCAGGCCGCCGACCTCGCCGTCGGCGTCGTAGGTCAGCTCGGTGAGACCGTCAGAACGCGAAGCCAGGCAGATGTGCACGCGGGTGGACGCGGTGCCGGGAACGCCCGCGCCGCGGGCGGTCAGGACGAACGAGCTGGGTTCGTGCTGGTCGGTGAGCTCGATGTCGCCGGAGTACCTGCCAAGGATCCAGGCCACGCCCGCAGACAGCGCGAACTGGTAGGTGTCGGGTCCGGTCGGCTCGAGTCGCTCGCAGCCCGGGATGGCCACGGCGAGCACGTCTGGGTCTCTCAGCGCCGCCCAGACCTGGCTGGCCGGCGCGTGCATGGTCGCGGCGCCGCTGATTTTCATGACGCACGGCTGTTCATGCGGTCTCCTGACTGCGCAAGCGCCGGAGCTCGAACAGGTCCGAGGGCGACATGGGCATGGAGCGGATCGGGATACCCTCCGCATCCTCGATCGCGGCCGCCAGCACGGCGGCGCCAGGGATGACCCCGGCCTCTCCGGCGCCCTTGATCCCGAGCGGGTTGAGCGGCGACGGCGTCTCCAGGTGGTCGATCTCGATGCGCCGCGGCACCTCGCTGACGTAGGGCATGAGGAAGTCCATGAACGAGGCGTTCACCAGCTGACCGGTCTCGTCGTAGGCCATCCGCTCGTAAAGCGCCCCGCCGACTCCCTGGGCGACCCCGCCGTGGATCTGGCCCTCGACGATCTGCGGGTTGATCAGCCGGCCGCAGTCGTGCACGACGCAGTAGCGCACGATAGTGATCTCTGCCGTGTCGGGGTCGGTCTCCACGATCGCCGCGTGCATGCCGGCGGCGAACGTTGAGCGCACGGGGGAGAAGAACGCCCGCCCCTCGATGCCGGGCTCGTCGCCCTCGGCCACCGGCGGCCTGTTCATGTCGGTGCCGCCGGCGAACTGCGTGGCCGCCTTCGCCGCCTCGTCGAAGGCGTACCGCAGCGGGTTGGACAGCACCGCGACCGTGCCGAGCCCGATGCCGCTGTCGGGGTCGCCCTTGACGTGCACGACGCCGTCGGTGATGACCAGGTCGTGCGCTGACACCTCAAGCGCCTCGGCCGCGATCCGCAGCGCTTTCTCCCTGGCCTTGCGCGCGGCCAGCGTGGCCGCCGAGCCGCTCATGACCGCCGCCCTGGACGCGAACGTGCCGACCGCGTAACCGAACCTGCGGGTGTCGCCGGTGACGACCTCGACATCGGCGACCGGCACGCCAAGCTCATCGGCCACCAGTTGCGCAAGCACGGTCTGATGGCCCTGGCCCTGGCTGGTCAGGCCGGTGGCGACCTTGACCTTGCCAGAGGTCTCGACCACGACATGGCCGCCCTCGTACGGGCCAACGCCAGTGCCCTCGACGTAGCACGCAAGCCCGATCCCGAGCCTCCTGCCCTCCTTGGCCGCTGCCCGCTGGGTGGCCGCGAACTCGTCCCAGCCGACGAGGTCCTTGAGCTTGCGGAGCAGGGCCGGATAGTCGCCGGAATCGTAGACCAGCGGCCGTCCGTCCTGGAAGATCAGGCCTTGGTCGTAGGGCATCTCCTCGGGCTGGATGAAATTCCGCTCGCGGACAACCGTCCGGTCAAGCCGCCGTTCGGCCGCGATCGCGTCGATCGTCCGCTCCATCACGAAGCAGCCGTGCGGCCGTCCGGCGCCCCGGTAGGGCGTGACCAGCACCGTATTGGTGTAGAGCGAGTCGAACTCGACCCTGTATGCCTCCGGCTTGTACGGGCCGAGCAGCTGGGTGGAGGTGACGATCGGCACGATGAGGCCGTACGGTACGTAGGCGCCGTTGTCGTGCCAGAACCGAACGTCCAGGCCGAGAATCCGGCCGTCGCCGTCGTAGCCGACGGTGACGTGGTGCTCCTGCGCGCGCTCGTGTGCGCTGGCGATGAAGTGCTCGCGGCGGTCCTCGGTGAACTTGACTGGTCGGCCGAGTTCCCGCGCCGCCCAGGGCACCAGCACTTCTTCAGGCCACGGGTGCACGATCTTCACACCGAACCCGCCACCGACGTCCGGGGTGATCACGTCGACGTCGGCGAGGTCGAGGCCGAGCTTCGCCGCGACCGCCGCGCGGACTCCGGTCGAGGTCTGGGTCGATGTCCACACCTGCAGCCGGCCCGCCTGCGAGTCCCAGCGAGCCAGCACACCGCGCCCCTCGAGCGGCGTCGACGCCGACCGCTCGATGTGCAGGTCAAGCTCGAGCACGTGCGGCGCGGCCGCGATGGCGGCCGCGGCGTTGCCGTGCTCCTGGGCCGCGCGGGCGGCCAGGTTACCCGGCACGTCCGCGTGCACGAGGTACTCGGCCCTGCGCGCGTTGTCGATCCCGACGACCGCGGGCAGTGGCTCATAACTGACGTCGATCACCTCCTCTGCGTCCTCGGCCACGTAGCGGTCCCTGGCCACGATCATCACGACCGCCTCGCCGACGTGGTTGACCTCGCCGCTGGCCAGCGGATGCGGCGTTCTCGCGTGGGTGAGGCTGGGGTGCGGTATCAGCAGCGGCAGCGGCTCGGCCAGCCGCTCAGGCAGGTCCTCGCAGGTGTAGATCGCGACCAGCCCGTCGACGTCGAGAGCGGCGCTGACATCGATCGCGGTGATGCGGGCATGCGCGTGCGGGCTGCGCACGAACGCTGCCACCAGCGCGTCCTCGCCGAGGTCATCGAGGTAGGCGCCCTTGCCGCGCAGCAGCCGGTCGTCTTCGACCCGCTGCACCCTCGCTCCGAACAGCGAGCTCATGTTTCTCCCGCTCGCCTCGCGGGCGCCTTCAGGCGGCGCCTTCCCTCGTCGCTCGTACCTCGCTCCTCAGTCCAGGCACCACCGCGCCCGCGGGGCTCGCTCATGCTGATTCTCCCGCTCGCCTCGCGGGCGCGTCGGCCACGTGTCCTTCTGCCCGTTCCCGCCGCAGCTCCGCGGCCCTGTGCACCGCCGCGACGATGTTCTGGTAGCCCGTGCACCGGCACAGGTTCCCGCCGACCATGTCCCGTGCCTGCACGTCGGTCGGCTCCGGCACGGCCCGCAGGCCGGCCGTGATCGTGGTCAGGAAACCGGGCGTGCAGAAGCCGCACTGCAGCCCGTGGCACTCGGCGAACGCCTGCTGGACCGGGGAAAGCGTCCCATCTGGCTCGGCCAGGCCCTCGACGGTCGTGATGTCGGCCCCGTCGGCGCTGACGGCGAGCAGCAGGCAGGACCGCACCGGCACGCCTTCGAGCAGGATTGTGCAGGCGCCGCACACGCCGTGCTCGCACCCGACATGGGTTCCGGTCAGGCGCAGGTCGTGACGGATGCAGTCGGAAAGCAGCCGGCGCGCGGGCACACTCGCGGTGCGGGCCGCGCCGTTGACGGTCAGCCGCACTTCATGCGTCTGCTCGGGGTTGCTCATCGCGCAATGCTCGCCTGTTGCGGGGCGATCCCGTCCCGTGCCCGGTCCCTCGCCTCGGCCAGGGCCTCCAGCAGGGCGCGCTCGGTGAGCACGCCCGCGAGATGGCGCCGGTAATCGGCGCTCGCGTGAATGTCGGCCTCCGGGTGGATCAGCTCGCGCGCCATCGTCATCGCGGCGGGCAGGTTCTGGCTATCGGCCGGGATCCCGGCCACCGCCTCGGTCAGGTCAAGCACGCGCGGGCGCGGCCCGACCGACAAGTACGCGGCCCTGGCGTGCTCGACCTCTCGGCCGTCACCGAGCGTGACCAGGACGGCGACTCCGCACACCGCGTAGTCCCCGCGCCGCCTGCTCACCTCGGCGAACCCGGTGCCAGCGCCAGGGGGCAGGACGGGGAAGCGCACCTCGGTCGCTAGCTCGCCCGGCTGCACGGCCGACTCGAGCACGCCGAGGAAGAAGTCGCCGGCCTCGACCAGCCGCTCGCCGCCCGCGGCGGCAACGCGGACCGTCCCGCCCAGTAGGGCGAGCACGGCCGGCATCTCGCCCGCCGGGTCGGCGTGCACGAGGCTGCCCACGGTCGTGCCGCGGTTGCGGATGGCCGGGTGGGCCACGAACCGCAGGGCCTTGGCCAGCAGCGGCTGCGCCGTCAGGGCCGCGGGGCTGGCGAGCACCTCGGCATGGCGGGCCAGCGCGCCGACCAGGACGTGTCCGTTGGCCCGCGTGACGTAGCCGAGTTCGGACAGCCGGTTGATGTCTACCAGATGCGTGGGCTCGGCCAGCCGCATCGACAGCAGGGGCACGAGCGATTGCCCGCCCGCCAGAACCTTCCCGTCTTGGCCCAGTTCATCCAGCATTCGCAGCGCGTCGGTCACGGACTCGGGCCGCGAGTAACCCAGGGGCGGTGGCTTCACCGCGTCGTGCCGTCCCGGTCAGCCATGCTGGCGCCGCCCTGCTGGTGGCCGAGTCCGGCCGCGAACCTCCATAGCGCGACGCTACGCTGCCGGAGCCGTGACTGAAATCCTCTTCTGCTGCAGGATGCGATCTATGCAGCACTACCGTGGCCGGGAAGTCTGTTCGCCTGCGGCACGAGGCCAGGGAGCATGAACGTGGCGGCCGCGGCCAGCACCTCTGTTCGGTCCGTGCTGGCGGGCCCGCCGCGACCCGCGAGATGGCTCGGGGCGAGCAGATCAGCGATCTACCTGCAGACGTCCGTGCGCCCAGGGGTCCTCGCGATACTCGCGCACGATGCGGTGCGGCTGCCGTGCGCGATGGTGCTACCTCACACGAGCGATGAGATGCC